>VBHQ01000160.1 GCA_005880395.1 Chloroflexota bacterium | reverse complement strand
AGAGCACCGACGGCGGCGCGACCTGGGCGACCACCATGGACAATGCGCCGAACCTCGCCATCGGTGCATTGGCGATCGACGCCGCCGGCACGACAATTTACGCGGCAACCGGTGAGGACAATGGCAATGCCGACGCCCAGTGGGGCGCGGGGATTCTTAGAAGCATCGACTCGGGCGCGACCTGGACGCAGCTGGGCAGCGGATACCCCTTCGCGACCGGGACGCACATCGGCGGTATTGCGGTCGATCGCACAACCAGCCTCAACACAGCACCGGGCGAGCGGGTCATTATCGCGACGGACAGGGCTGGCGCAGGCGGGGGCAGCGGACTCTGGATTTCCAACGATTCTGGAAACAGCTGGGGTTCGATCGGCCTTGGCCCCCAGTCGCCAGACCCCATTGTCAGCGGTGCTAGCGTCTCGGGCGATTTCATCCAGGTGCTACAGGATCCGGTCATTAATAACAAGTTCTGGGCGGTGGCGACCGACTTCTGCCAGACCGAATTGGGCGATGTGTACACGAGCACGGACAGCGGCTCCACCTGGACGCGGTATGCGCTCGAGTTGGGTGGTGCCGCTCGGATTGCGATTGGCGTCGGGCCGTTGAATACGGCGTATGCAGCCGTTGCCGGTAGCTGCGGATCCAGCAACATCGGCAACCTGGCCCAGCTGCGCAAGACAACAGACGGGGGCCAAAACTGGGGTTTCGTTGGTGATCTCAACCCACCCGACTACATGAGCTTTCCGGGCAGCTCAGTCGACAGCCAGGGCTGGTACGACAACGTGGTGGCGGTCGACCCGACGAATCCGAACAACGCGGTCTTCGGCGGCATCGACGTCGTAACGACGACTGACGGGGGCAATAACTTCAACGTCGTCGGCAATCCCTACAGCGGCGGCAACATTCATCCCGACTTTCACGCCCTTGCGTTCATGCCGGGAAGCAGCGATTTCTATGCGGGGAATGACGGCGGTATCTGGGAGAGCCCCGACCTCGGAAACACCTGGAACAACAAGAACGGCAACTTGAACACGATCCAGTTCTACAACGGCACTTCGCCGGACGCGTCCCACATTGTCGGCGGATCGCAAGACAACGGGACCGAGGGCATCCTTCCGGGATCACCCGGACCGGCGCCGTCGTGGCAGCAATATCTCGACGGCGATGGCGGCTCCACCCTCCTCGACCCAACCCCCGGATCGACGACGATATACGCGACGACCGCGGGCGGCGGGATCTGGCAGGGGAGCTATCAGCCGCCGGCATCACCAGATCCGAACTGGCCGTATGACACCTTCAACGACGCCAGCCCCTGCCCCAATCCACCGCCCAGCCCAGCTCCAGCTGCGTGTAACGAGACCACGGCCTTCGTGGCGCCGCTGCTCATGGATCAGACCAGCCCATCACGATTGCTGACGGCGACGACTCGCATCTACCAGACGACGACGGGCGGCGTTCCAGCCGGCACGAGCTGGAGCCCGATCAGCGGCTCGCTGGCGACTGGGCCAGCGCCTGCCGGCCGCGCCGACTTCATTGCCACCATCGCGATGGGGACGACCGCCAACACGAAAAACACCGTCTTTGCCGGCAGCTATTACGGCGCCCTATACGAGACGACCAATGCGAACGCAGCCAATCCGACGTGGACCTCGATCAGCAACGGGTTGCCCGCCTTCACCAACCCGAATCATGTGCCGGGGCATGCCTGGATCTCGGGCATCGCCTTCAACGAAAGCAATCCCTCCGAGATCTGGGTCACGATTGGCGGGATCAACGTCGGCCACGTGTGGCGCTCGGCCAACGGCGGATCCAGCTGGTCGGATCTGAGCGGGACAGGCGCGACTGGAATTTCGGCCAGCTTGCCGGTCAACGGGATCATCTACGACCCGACCGTGACGGCGAGTGTCTTCATCGCAACCGACCTCGGTGTTGTCGCATCGCCTGGATCGTACCGGTCGGTCCGGTTCTCGATGTCGCGCCGACGCAGCTCACCTTCACGGTCGGCGAAGGCGGATCGCCGCCGGGGGCGCAAAACGTCACCGTGACCAACGACGGGGTAGGCACGCTCCACTGGGCCGCCGCGCCCAATCCAGCCGGGAGCTGGCTGAACCTGCCAGTGCCGTCAGCGGGAATGGACGGACCGAAGGCGTCGACTCCGGTCTCAATCAGCGTCAACGCGAGTGGTCAACCAGCAGGAACCCAGCATGCCTCGGTCATCTTCACCAACTCGGATACGGGCGCCACTGCGACGGTCAGCGTTACGCTGGTGGTTCCGCCGTTTCCGGGGCGCTATCAGCCCGTTGCGCCCTATCGCATCCTGGACACGCGCTTCGGTCCGGGCCTTCGGCAGAAGCTACAGCAGGGCGAGACGCGAACGATTGCCATTGCTGGCCAGCCGGGCAGTCCGGTGCCCGCGATCAACAGCGCGACGCCGCCTACGGCTGTGGTCATGAACGTCACCGTGACCAATCCCACGGCGACGAGTTACCTGACCGTCTTTCCGACCGGCGTCACGATGCCGACGGCATCGAACCTGAACTTCAACGCCGGACAAACGGTTCCAAACCTGGTCGAAGTCGCGCTCGGTCCCGACGGCAACGTCAATGTTTTCAACCACGCCGGCAGCACCGACGTCATCTTCGACATCGAAGGCTGGGTGGCCGCGCAGAATACGGTGACGGGAAGTGCCGGATTGCTCCGGCCGGTGACGCCCTACCGAATCCTTGACACGCGCAATAGCTCGCCCCTCTTCCAGGGTGATGCCAGCGCGATCACGCTGCAGGTCGCGCCAAGCGGTGGCGCTGGCGGCGTCCCCGCGAACGCGTCGGGGGCCATCCTCAACGTCACGGTCACGAACCCGACCGCGCCCAGTTACCTGACGGTCTATCCGACGGGAGCCAACCGGCCTACGGCCTCGAATCTCAACTTTGCGCCCGGTCAGACCGTACCGAACCGAGTCCAGATCAAACTCGGCACCGGGGGCACGGTGAAGATCTACAACAACCTCGGATACGTCGATGTCGTGGTCGACGTCAACGGCTGGTTCACAGACTGGTCGAATCCAACCGACGTAGGCGGCGAGTTCACTGGCATCACGCCGTTTCGGGTGCTCGACACCCGCTTTGGCCCCGGACAGCGTCCGCCGCTTGGGCCGAATCAGACGATGCAGCTGAGGGTTGCCGGCCAGGGAGGCGTGCCGGCCATGACTGCGGTGGTGCCGCCGACGGCCGTCGTGCTGAACGTGACGGTCACCGACACGACCGGCCCCAGTTACTTAACGGTGTTTCCGGGGGACGCTGGCTGGCCCGGAACCTCCGATCTCAACTGGGTGCCCGGGCAGACAGTGCCCAACCTGGTCGTAGTCAGGCTCGCGCCGCCGAGCAGCGGTGCCGCCGGGCGTCCCAAGAGTCCTTGTCGTTGCCCGCAGTCTCGCCGAGACTGGACAAATGCGACTTTCCGTGCTGCCGCGCGTCCGGGGTCATTCGAGAGCGCGCGCTGCGGCGTTTACCGGCGCCCTGCTTGGGCTCCTGGCCACGAGCCCGCTGCTGCAGCCGCTTCCCGCCGCCGCGACATCGCTCAATGTCGCGCTGGTCAGTAGCGCCGAATGGCGTGAGCATCTCGACGGCTTCACGATGTTGCACCTCGTCGGTGAGGTCGCCAATAACGATGCGTCGGACGCGGGCGTGATCCAGGTCACCTACAACCTCTATGACTCGCCGACGCACATCCGCGGCAGCGAAGCATTTCTGACCAGCGACGCCAGCGGTGCCGACATCCTCGCCCATGGTGAGGCCACCTCTTACAACGACGCCTTGCCGCTTCCGGCGTGGTACGACCATTCGGCCGTCGCGTCGGTGACGGCGGCGGTTTCCCAAACGCCACCCGAACACAACTTCAGCATCACGCAGAAGGCATGCTCGGACGCGAACGACGCCAGCCACGTCTGCGGCACCGTATCGAATCTCAACCCGGTTGCTGTGGACCAGGTCCGGGTCATCCTGACCTTCACCACGACCAGCGATCCATCCAGCGCCTTCGTCGATGGTGATGGCATGTCGCTACAGAACAACGAGACCAGCTCCCTGGCTGCCATGGGAACCGCCGGCGACAGCGCCGACTTCGAGCTCGTTCGCTCGCCGGACGCCCCCGTCTGGGGCGGCGTCACCTTCTTGGCTGAGTCGACGACCACACCGCCGGCGCCACCGGACAACGTCGCGGCCATCGCCAGTCCAAACCAGGCGACCGTCAGCTGGGCCGCGCCCGACAACGGGGGTAGTCCCCTGACGGGCTACACGGTGACGACGTCACCGGCCGATGTGCCACCAACGACTGTCGGGGCTAACCAGACGTCGACGACGATCAACGGACTCACCAATGGCACCAGCTACACCTTCACGGTCACGGCGAGCAACGGCCTTGGCGCTGGTCACCCCTCGGTACCGTCGACCCCGGTCACGCCCCTTGACGTGCCGGGCAAGCCCACCGGCGTAACGGCGCAGCCGGGTACCCAGACCGCGACCGTCAGCTGGTCGGCGCCTGGATCCGACGGCGGCGCGCCGATTACGTCCTACACAGTGACCTCGAGTCCCGAAGGAAAGACCACGACAACCGCGGACGGCACGACCCTTTCCGCCACCGTCATTGGGCTCAGCGGTGGGAAAAACTACAGCTTCACAGTCATGGCGACCAACGCGGTCGGCAACAGCGCCGAGTCAGATGCATCGGCGGCCGTCTTCGTCCCAGGCCCGCCGTCAACGCCGCTACCGGGGCCGCCCGGAAATGTTTCGGGGTCGGCCGGCTCCGGGTACGCGACCGTCAACTGGTCGGCACCCGTGGCAAATGGTGCCAATGCGATCACCGGCTACCGGATCACGGCGTCGCCAGGCGGCCGCGCGATGAATGCCGCGGCGGGCGCACGCTCAATCATCTTCGGCGGGCTCGCCAACAACACCTACACATTCAGCGTGCAGGCCGTGAACGGCGATGGAAACGGGCAGGCAGCCTCGACGAATGCCGTGACGGTCGTCAATGGTGGCGGTCAATATCACCCCGTTGCGCCATTCCGGCTCCTAGATACCCGGAACGACAACCGTCCCATCGTCGAGGGCGAGAACCGGGTGGTCCAGATCACGGGGCAGGGCGGATTGCCCGACAACATCGCAGCGGTGGTGCTGAACGTGACGGCGACCCAGCCCACCGGGCCGAGCTTTCTCACGATCTATCCGAGCGACGTGATCGCCATGCCGACGGCGTCCAACCTGAACTTCGCCCCAGGACAGACGATTCCCAACCTGGTGGTCGCCACCATCGGCGCCGGCGGCCGGGTCACGGTCTTCAACCACATCGGCAGCGTCCACGTCCTCTTCGACGTCGAGGGTTGGATCTCAACGCCACAGACCACGGCCGGTACCGCCGGCCTCTTCCGGCCGTTGACGCCGGCGAGGTTGATGGATACACGGACCGGACATGGAGGGTCAGGCCGCTTGCAGGCCGGACAGACGGTGAACTTGCAGGTTGCCGGGGTGGGTGAGGTTCCCGGCACCGGTCTATCGGCCGTTGTCTTGAACGTGACGGCGGTCAGTCCGACCGCCAATGGATACGTCTCCGTCCTGCCCGGCGGTCCGGCGCTGAGCCAGCCGCCCGCGACTTCGTCGGTCAACTTCAGTCCCGGCCAGACCATTCCCAATCGGGTCGTCGTTCCGGTGTCGGCGGCGGACCGGCAGATCAGCATCTATAACCACGCCGGATCGGTCGACGTCGTCGTCGACGTCAGCGGCTGGTACACGGATGGAACCGATGCGAGCGCGATCCTCGGACAATTCAACGCCATGGCACCGACCCGGATCGTGGACACCCGCGATTCACAAAACGACGCCGCACATGCGGGAGCGCTCGGACAGGGCCAGTCATTCGTCCTTCCGGTGACCGGTGCCGGCCGGTGCTCAGCGGGATCGTCGGGCGCGGTGATGAACGTCACCGTCACCGATACCACCGGGTCGAGCTTCCTGCGTGTGTATCCTAGTGACGCGAATCCGGTCCCGTTCACCTCGGATCTCAACTGGACGGCGGGCACCACGATTCCCAATCTCGTCGTCGTTCGGCTGCGTGCCGCTGACGGCGTGGTCACCATCTATAACAACGTCGGCTCGACCAGCGTGGTCGCCGACTTGAGCGGGTGCTTTAACTAACTCCACCGACATCCGTCACGGGACCGCGTCGGCATTGACTATCTGGTAAATGTCCACAGCCCGCCGCGGCGGCTCGCGTTGCTCTTCTCGTGGGGAGATCAGTGCGATCGTTCCTCGTCGGCGCGCTGTGCCTTGTCGGCATGGGACTCAATGCTGCGCCGGCCGCGGCCCTCACGCCGACCGGCAGCTCGACGCAGCAATCGCTGATCAATCAGGACCGCGCGGGACAGGGCCTCGGGTCGCTCGCATGGAGCTCGTGCCTGGCGGCGATCGCGGTCCAGAACGCGCAGCGGATGGTCCGCCAGGGCTTTATCTCACACACCAACGGGCCAGAGCTCGACCTCGCGTGCGGCATCAGTGCCTCGCAAGCCGGCGAAAACGTCGCTTACATCTCGAGCGGCATCGACGACGCCACCGCCAACACGATGTTTATGAACAGCGCGCCGCACCGCGCGAATATCATGGGCCCCTACGGATATGTAGCGACCGCATGGGCGGTAGCCGCCAATGGGTACGCCTATGTCGCCGTGGAATTCTTGGGCGCCTCGTCGGCCGTGATCCCCAGTGGCTATCACGCACTGACGCCGGCGCGCATCCTCGACACGCGCGACGGAACCGGTGGCGTGCCCGCTACTCCCGTCGGTGCCGGCGGAACGCTGACCGTGCAGGTCGCGGGCCGCGGAGGCGTGCCATCGACCGGGATCTCGGCCGTGGTGCTCAACGTCACTGTTACGGATACCTCCATGCCGAGCTATTTGACTGTCTACCCGCCTGAGGACCCGCGCCCCGGATCATCGAACCTCAACTGGGTCGGCGGGCAAACGATTCCCAACCTGATGGAGGTGGGCCTGGCGAGCTCCGGCCAGCTGACGGTCTACAACAACGCCGGCACGACTGACGTCATCTTCGATGTGGCCGGGTACGTTCCGGTCACGAGCGGCACGCCGGGTCCTGACGGACTCTTCAGCCCGCTGGTTCCGGCTCGCCTGCTTGACACGCGCAATGGCACGGGTGGGACGCTCGGGCCGTTAGGCGCAGGCTCGACCATCAACCTTCAGGTGAGCGGGCGCGGTGGCGTGCCCTCGAGCGGCGTCGCCGCGGTGGTTCTCAATCTGACGGCAACCAACACGACGGCGGCCAGCTACGTGACCGCATACCCGGCCGGCATCGGACGCCCGACCGCATCAAACCTCAACTTCACGCCGGGGCAGACGGTACCCAATCGCGCGATCGTCAAATTGGGCGCCGCCGGCCAGATCAGCTTCTTCAACCATTACGGGAACGTCGACCTGGTGGCCGACGTGAGCGGGTGGTTCGGGGATGGGACGCTATCCGCCGCGCCGAACGTTTTCGTCGGCGTCACCCCAACACGCCTCCTCGACACGCGCGACGGGACCGGCGGCTTCCACGGCGCGCTTGGCCCGGGCGGCTCGATCGCGTTGCCGGTGGCCGGCTTCGGCGGCATCCCGGGCATGGGGTCGGCGACGCCTCCCGCCGCGGTGGTGCTGAATGTGACCGTCACGGATACGACGGCGCCCAGCTACTTGCGTGTCTATCCGAGCGATGCCAATCCGGTGCCCTTTACGTCTGACCTGAACTGGTCGCCTTCCGTGACCGTTCCGAACCTGGTTATCGTCAAGCCAGGCGCCGATGGCCGGGTGGTCATATACAACAACTCCGGGCAGACCGACGTGGTGGTCGACGCCCTCGGCTGGTACGGCTAGCTTCGAAACGTTCCGGAAGCCCACGCGTTTGCTTTTGTATGGAAGCGGCGCGTAAGATGCCGCGAATGCACCGCTCCTTGCCAGGCCGGTTTGCTCTACGCGCGACAGGATGCCCTGCATCGCAACCAGCCGCTGAGCTTCGCCCCGGCGCGGACCGCAACCATTCCTCGACAGACGAAGGTCACTAGCCAAGGAGGCAGGGTGACGGCCGCTCCCAACGCGACGACGACGACCGCGAGTCCTTCAAACACGGGGTCGCTGCAACGCGAGGTGCTTGGCTTCGCCACCTACTGGGAGCTGGCGAATAATGCCAGCTGGAACTACTCACTGCTGAGCACGGTGGCCTATTTCGGGCTGGATGTGAAGAGCGACGGCAATTTCGACACCAGCAGCACGAACAGCGGCTGGTCCGCTTGGGGCAGCCAGAACCTGGTCGACACCATCAACCGCGCGCATACGGCCGGTGATCGCGTGGTGCTCGTGATCAAGGCCTCGTCGCCGGCGAACAGCACCATCTGCTCGATCGGGTATGGCTCAGGGCAGACGGCGATCAACAATACGATCGCGGCGATCCGATCGAAGTCGCTCGACGGCGTGAATGTCGACTTCGAAGGCTCGAACACGACGTGTCCCAACGGCCAGAGCCTGCAGGCGGGGTTCACCAGCTTTGTTGCCCAGCTCTCCTCACAGGTCCACCAGCAGATTCCCGGCAGCTACGTCACGGTCGACACCTACTCCGGATCGGCGAGCTGGGACGGCGGCCAATTCAACATCGGCCAGCTGGCGCCGGTCGTCGACGGCCTCTTCGACATGGCCTACGACATGGCCTCCGGCAACATGTCGGGGCAGGCGGGTCCGAATGCGCCGCTCAATGGCTGGACCTACAACGACACAACGTCCGTCTCCCAGTACCTGACCAAGGCGCCTGCATCGAAGGTCATCCTGGGCGTCCCGTATTACGGATACAAGTGGTCGACGACGTCGAATGCTCCCTACGCCAGCATCCAGTCCGGATCGGGTGCTGACGCGGATACCTATTCAGGTGTTTTGAGCGATCTGACCTGCGGCGCGCAACAGCAGACGCGATCCTGGGATAGCACAGCCCAGTCACCCTGGGCTTCCTGGTGGAGTCCTGCAACAAACGACCCCTGTGGCGGAAACCACAACAGCTGGCGCGAGCTCTACTACGACGACGCGACCTCGCTGGGCTACAAGTACGACCTGGTCAATGCCCGCGACCTTCAGGGCACGGGGATGTGGGCTCTCGGCTTCGACAATGGCAACCAGGATCTCTGGCAGGAGCTGGCCGACAAGTTTCTCACCGCCTGGCCGGGGCAATTCCATCCTCTGGCGCCGGCGCGCATCCTCGACACGCGATACGGCACCGGCGGCTACTCGACGCCGGTCGGGTCGGGCCAGTCGATCGACGTCACGGTGACCGGCAAGGGTGGGATTCCCACGGGCGGCGTCGCGGCGGTGGTCCTGAATGTCACTGCGGTCAGCCCAACGCATTCCGGGTACCTGAGCGTTTATCCGAGCGGAAGCTCCCGGCCGACCGTCTCGAACCTCAATTTCGTCGCCGGTCAGATCGTGCCGAACCTGACCGAGGTCGCGGTAGGGAAACGCGGCAAAGTTTCGGTCTACAACTTCATCGGGAGCACCAACGTCATCTTTGATGTCGCCGGCTGGGTATCGACCGCGCCTGTAACCAGCGGCAACCTGGGTCGCTATCAGCCGCTGGTGCCCGCCCGCCTGCTCGACACGCGCAACGGCACCGGCGGCTATTCGTCGCCGCTCGGCCAGGGCCAGACGATCAACCTCCAGGTCGCGGGTCGCGGCAACGTTCCATCGACCGGCGTCTCGGCGGTCGTGCTCAACCTGACCGTCACCGGGCCGACCAACCCCAGTTTTCTCACGGCGTTTCCGTCCGGCACGGTATTACCCCTCGCATCCAACCTGAACTACGTCCCGCATCAGACGGTTCCCAATCGGGCCATTGTTCAGCTCGGTGACCACGGGCAGCTCTCGCTCTATAACAACTTGGGCCATACCGATGTCGTCGTCGACGTGGCCGGGTGGTTTACCGACAGCAGCACGGCCGTCGCCGCCGGCCAATTCACCGGGCTGGCGCCGGCGCGCATCGTCGACAGCCGCATCGGGTTGGGCTTGCCGCGCGCCCTGACGGGCGGCAGTACCCCGATCAAGGTCGCCGGTGCCGGAGGTGTGCCCTCGACCGGCGCAACGGCCGTCGTGCTCAACGTCACCGTGACCAACCCGACGACGCCCGGCTATCTCACGATCTATCCCGGCGGCACGCTGCCGCTCGCCTCCGATCTCAACTTCGTGCCAGGACAAACGGTCCCCAACCTGGTGGTGGCAACCCTCAACGCCGACGGCTCCCTCGCGGCCTACATTCCGTGGGGCCAGACCGATCTCGTCGTCGACGTCTTCGGATACTACGGCTAGCCACTCTCCGTCGCATCCTCAATACGAATGATGGCCCGGTGCACTCAGTATTGTCGCGCTTGGTGGCATCAAGTCTTTGGAATTCACAACGCAAGAATGCCGCAACGAGGGCCGTTAAGCTCTCAGCCTCGTGTCAGGGAAAAAGCTTCTCGTCATCGCGGTCGCGGTCACCGTCTGGGGTATCGCGAGCTCAGCGACAACGGCGGCCGCCGCGCCGACCCGTGCCACGATAAACCCCGCGGTCTCGACGGTCTCGTCTGAGCCGATCTCGGTCAGCAACATCAAGGACGAGCACCTGCGCGCCGTGCGCGCGACCGGCCCGGCCCACGTTAGTGCCGCGCGTGAGCCGATCACCGTGACTCGGACGGCGAGCCCGACGCGGCTCGGCCAGTCGGCGGTCAACGCCCCGCTCGCCGCCAACGGGAGCAATCTCCAGGGATTTCTCACCAGGCCGTATACCACCTGGCACAACATCACGTCCGTCTTCGACCACTGCACGCCGGACTATTCGACGGACGGCAAAGTCTGCGAGTTCGACGGCTCGGTCGGTTACCGGTCCTATGGCGTCGACCCATCGTTCTCCCTCGGCTATGCGCAATCGCCGGGTGGCGGCGACTACCTCTACTACGACGGTCACAACGGCTGGGACTACTCGATGTACTACGAGAACGTGCTGGCGGCGGCCGATGGCGTCGTGCAGCTCGCGGGATCGGATCCCTACAACCCCTGCTTCGGCCAGACGGTCACGATCCAGCACCCGAGCGGCTATACGACGCGCTACGCGCATCTTTCGAAGATCTACGTTTCCTCGGGCCAGACCGTGAGCCGCGCCCAGGTCATCGCTCAGAGCGGCAACACCGGCTGCAGCTCAGGCCCGCACCTCCATTTCGGTGTCTACGTCACGAGCTCCTGGACGGCGATCGATCCCTGGGGCTGGAGCGGCGGCGGCGCCGACCCGTGGCCGTCCGACACCGGCAACCTGTGGTTGACTGGTTATGCGCAGTTTCCGCTGCCGTCAGCTCCAGGAAACGTCGCCGCCATCGCCGGAAACGGTTCGGCGACGGTCAGCTGGGCGCCGCCTTCCTTTGACGGCGGCAGCGGGATCAGCACCTACACGGTGACGGCGTCCCCGGGCGGCGCGAGTGTCTCGGTCGGTGGCGGGACCAGGAGCGCGATCGTGGGCGGACTTTCCAACGGCACCAGCTACAGCTTCACCGTCACCGCCCTGAACAATGTGGGCGCCAGCCAATCCAGCGCCTCGAACCCGGTCACCCCGTCGGGATGGCTCGGCCAGTATCGGGCGATGAGCGCGGTGCGCATCCTCGACACTCGTGATGGAACGGGCGGCGCCGGCGGCGCGATGGGCCCGCAGGCGACCATCAATCTGGCGATTGTCGGACGTGGCGGGCTGCCAACGAGCGGCGTGGCTGCCGTGGTCTTGAATGCCACGGTCACGCAGCCCAGCGCCGCCGGTTATCTGACCGTCTATCCGGCGGGCAGCACGAGGCCAGGAACGTCGACCCTCAACTTCCTCGCCGGGCAGACGATCGCCAATCTTGTGATCGTGCCGGTGGGCAACGGCGGCGACATCAGCGTCTTCAACTTCCAGGGCTCGACGAACGCCATCCTCGACCTGGTCGGCTGGATGACTGCCGACACCAGCCAGGGCGGCGGTCTCTTCCACGCGATCACGCCGGCGCGGCTGATCGATACCCGACTCGCGCCCAACCACGCACTGGGCCAGCTGCAAACGCTGCAGGTCGGCGTCGCCGGCCAGGGCGGCATCCCCGCGAGTGGCATCTCCGCGGCCCTGGTCAACCTGACGGTCACCAACTCGACCGCCAACAGCTACCTGACCGCCTATGCGTCGGGTGCTGCCAGGCCGGGCACATCGAACATCAACTTTTCACCACGTCAGACGATCTCCAACCGGGCCATCGTCCCGGTCGGACCGGACGGCACTGTCACTGTCTACAACAACTCCGGGTCGGTTGACGTGATCGTTGACGTGGTCGGATGGGTCACCGACGGCTCGGCGGCCGCGGCGACGACGGGACAGTTCGTCGGGCTCAACCCGGCGCGCGTGCTCGATACCCGCGTGACCGGTGGCGCGCTCAGCGCCGGGAGCCGCAGCTTCCAGGTCGCCGGTATCGGTGGGGTGCCGAACATGACCGATCCGCGGCCAGCGACGGCGGTGGTGCTGAACGTCACCGTCGACAATCCCAACGGGGCCGGTTACTTCACCCTCTACGCGGATGGAACCCCGCAGCCGCCGACGTCGGACCTGAACTTCGCGCCTGGTGCCTTGCTTTCCAACCTGGTGGTTGTCAGGGTGGGCAGCGACGGCAAGCTTGATCTCTACAACCTGATCGGTTCACCGAACGCGGTCGTCGACGTGCTCGGCTACTTCAACTAGCGAAGGGCGGACAGGACTACGGGATTGACCGTAGTGCCCCAGGCAGAGCTGCGCGATTGTCATCGAACGGTGACCCGGGCTCGATGAGCTTCGCTGGGATCTTGAGGCTAACTGATAGGCGAGGGACAATGAACAGCACCAGGGTGGCCCGCGCGATCGTGATCAGCTCCGCCCTGATGGCGGCGTTCGGCTGGGCCACCATCACCACGCCGATGCCGGTTGCGGCGAGCAACAATCCGCTACCCGCGGGTCTGAACTTCGGCCTCGGCAACGACCCCGGCGATTTATTGTGGATGACGTCGAGCGGCGTCCCCTGGAAATTTCGATACACCTACCTCTCGGCCGGCGTCAACACCGGCAACGGGTGGGAAACATGGAACACGCCCGCCGGGCAGTATGCCAGTTATTACATGACGGACAGCGCCGTGAACGGCTACCTGCCGGTCTTCAGTTATTACGAGCTTCTGCAGTCGAATCCTTCGTCGGGAAGCAATGAATCGGACCGCGACTTCAGCAACCTCAACAATACCGCGACGATGAGCGCTTACTACGCGAACTTCACGCTGCTGATGCAGGAGGCCCACAGCTTCGGCGGCAATGTCATCGTCCACGTCGAGCCGGACCTGTGGGGCTATCTCGAGCAGCGCGCCGCTGGCGCCTCGCCAGCAACACTGAGCGCTTCGGTCGCCAGCTCTGGAAATGCCGACCTGCAGGGCCTACCGAACACCGCTCAGGGCTTCGCCTACGCGCTGCTCCGGCTCCGCGATCGGTATGCCTCCAACGTCACGATGGCGATTCACGACTCGCTTTGGGCGACGAGTCGCGACTTAGCAATCGATACCGATCCCGCCCTCGACCCCAACGCCGTTGCCGACCAGGCCGGAGGTTTTCTCAACAGCCTGGGTATCAGCAGCAATCCGTACGGGAGCGCCTGGGATCTGGTCTTCAACGACGTCGCCGATCACGACGCAGCCTGGTACGGCGACAACTCGCACTGGTGGGACCGTACCAATAGCTCGCTTCCAAACTTCGCCCGCTGGCTGGCCTACATGGCTCGTCTGCACGCCGATACCAATCGCGCGCTCGTCGTCTGGCAGGTGCCCGTCGGCAACCAGTATTTCCTGACGATGAACAACACCAACGGCCATTATCAGGACAACCGTGCTGAGTACTTCATGAGCCATCCGTCGGACTTGCAGGCGGCCGGCATCCAGGCGGTGTTGTTCGGCAAGGCGAACGGGGGGCAGACCAACTACACGGATGACACCGGGGATGGAATTACCAACAACAACGGCGTTCCGACCAGCGGGTACCAGTGCAATGGTTGCAACAGCCATGCCTCGACCGTCGCCGACGACGACGGTGGCTTTCTCCGGATGGCGGTCGCGAACTATTACGGGCCGAACCCCGCGCCGGTGCCCGGACCTGGTGGCGCCTATCACCCGGTGGTCCCGCAGCGCATTCTCGATACGCGCACCAGCCTTGGGGGCCATCCCGGCCGCCTCGGCGGTGGACAGAGCCTCGATCTGATGGTCGCTGGCCAGGCCGGCGTCCAGGCGAACGCGATCGCCGCGGTGCTGAACGTGACCGTCACCAATACGACGAGTGCCGGCTATCTCACGCTGTATCCCAGCGGCGCGGCGCGGCCGACCGCCTCGAACCTCAACTGGGTCGCCGGACAAACGATTCCCAACCTGGTCGAGGTCAAGCTGGGAACCAGCGGCGGCGTGACGATCTTCAACTCCCAAGGATTGGCCGACGTCGTTGCCGACGTCGAGGGCTGGGTGGCTGCGCCATCGTCACCGGCTGGTCCGGACGGGCTCTTCAAAGCGCTGCAGCCGGCTCGCTTGCTCGACACCCGCGACGGCACGGGCGGCTACCAGGGGCCCCTCGGGCAGGGGGCGGCCCTGCACATGCAGGTCCTGGGACGGGGCGGCGTTCCAGGCGCTGGGGCTGAGGCCGTCATTGTCAATGTCACGGTCACCAATGCAACCGCGACGAGCTTTCTCACGGTCTGGCCGACGGGCGGGAGCCTGCCGACCGCGTCGAACCTGAACTTCACCGCCGGGCAGACGATTCCGAACCGGGTCATCGTCCGGCTGGGCACCGGAGGCCAGATCGATATCTATAACCACGCGGGCTCCGTCGATGTGGTGGTCGACGTCAACGGATGGTTCACCGACGCGACAGCCGGACAAGTGGGTGCCGGCCTGGTGCCGCTCTCGCCCTACCGCATCCTCGATACACGCTCCGGCGTCGGCGGCTTTGGGTCGCCGGTTCCAGGCGGAAGCAGCATCGCCCTGCCGGTCGCCGGGAAGGGTGGCGTCCCCGCGATGGGCAGCGCGACCCCGCCGCGCGCTGTAGTGCTCAACGTGACTGTGACCGATACCACCGCGCCCAGCTTCCTCACGGCCTGGCCGGATGCGATCACCCGCCCATGGACATCAGACCTGAACTGGGTCGCTGGGGTCACCATCCCGAACTTCACCGTGGTTGAGGTGGGCGCCAACGGCGATGTCGACTTCTACAACCACCTCGGATCGACCGACCTCGTGGTCGATGTCGTCGGGTACTACAACTAGAACGTTATAGTCTCACCGTAAGGTAGGGGCGAGCACTGAGAGTGGGCTTAAAGGCTCTTCGGCTGCCATTGCTCGGGTTGGCCGTTGGGCTTGGTCTGATCGTGGCGACGGTGCCGATGACGCCGGGATGGACGGCGCCGCCCGGCCCATCCCCGACGCCCGCGCCGTCTCCGCCCGCCGACTCGGCGGTTGCGTACCAGATTGGCCCCGGCCATAGTGGCGCGCAAGCGTCCGACTCCCTCACCCCTGGGTTAGTCAAGAAATACAGCGAGACCTGTCAGTGGGACGTTTCCTATCCACTGATCGCCGGTGGGAAGATCTTTTATCTCTGCGGCGGGGTCCTCACGGCTGTCGACCTGGCGACCGGCAACTACACCACCGGTGGCAAGAACTTCTATCCGAACCACGGCTGGT
Organism: Chloroflexota bacterium; assembly: GCA_005880395.1. GTDB lineage: Bacteria > Chloroflexota > Dormibacteria > CF-121 > CF-121 > CF-13. Next base: position 7,780 of record VBHQ01000160.1, on the reverse strand, counting down.
CGGCGATCGCCTACGACGGGGGAAAGGTTTTCGACCTCCTCGACAGCGGGCAGCTCACCGCGATTGACGCGTCGACGGGGAACCAGCTGTGGCAAGTGCAGCTCCCCAACAACGTGTCTTTTACGTCTGCGCCGACGGCCGTTAACGGTGTCATCTACACCAGTGGAGCGGGGACCGGATCTCTCTATGCCATCAGCGAGGCAAATGGCCAGCTGCTCTGGACCGCCCCGGTCGCCGGCGGATATGACAGTTCACCGGCCGTCTCGTCCACCGGGGTCTACGTCTCCTACAGCTGCGCGAACACCTACGACTTCAATCCGACGACGGGAGCGTTGATCTGGCAGCACAATGGAGGTTGTCCCGGAACCAGCGGTCGGACTCCGATCCTCTTCGGCGGCAAGGTCTACGTTCGCGATCCGGCTGGCAACCTGATCCTCGACGCGCAAAACGGAAGTGTGCTCGGAACCTTCCCGGGCACCGTCCCACCGGCTTTCGATGGCGCCCACGGATTCTTCCTCAACGGCAACACCCTGGAGGCCCGTGACCTGTCAACGATGGCGACGACCTGGAGCTTCACCGGGGACGGGACGCTGGAGAGCGCGCCACTGGTTGCCAACGGTTACGTCTACATCGGATCGTATGTTGGCAACCTCTTCGCGATATCCGAGTCGACCGGACAGCAGGCGTGGGTCGGCAGGCTCGATTCCGGCATTCCGGCCCCGGACGAAACCAATACGACCAAGCCACTACCCGGAATGGCGATCGGGCAGGCCAGCATGGCCGTTTCGACCTCCGGTCTGCTGACAGTCTTCGGTGGCCGTGGTCCCCTCGTCACCGCAACACCCACGCCGGCCCCGTCGCCAAGCCCTTCACCCTCGCCGAGTCCGACCCCGCCTCCGACCAATCCGTACTTCGGACCCCCGGCGCATACCGCGAGCGGCTCGATGCAGCCCGTTGCCTCGTTCGCCGAAGACCTGGACGGGTTCTCCGGCGATGACCTGGTGGTCGCCGACCCGGCCAACAACAGCCTCGACGTCATGTTCCATTACGACTTCGGCCGCTTCGACGACGGGGCCCGCTATGCCGTCGCGCCGAATCCCACGGCAGTCAGCGGCGGCCTCTTCCGCAGTGGTGTAGCCAGGCCGGATGTCGCGGTGGTCAGCGCCGGCAATGCTACGAGCGCGGGTACCGTATCGGTCTTCTTCAATGACGGTTCGGGTCGGCTTTCGCTCTCGAAGACCTATGCCGTGGGCATCGCGCCGGCGTACCTCATCGCTACCGACATCAATAAGGATGGGAAGTTGGACTTGATTTCCGCCAACCGGGGCGGAAATAGCGTCTCAGTGTTGCTTGGTAATGGGGACGGCACCTTCCAAGCTGCGATCACATCGGCCGCCGGGAGCGGACCGGTCTGGATCGCCGTCGGCGATGTCAACAACGATGGCAATCCCGACCTGGTGGTGGCCAACCGGGACAGCGACGCCTATTCCGTTCTCCTGGGAAACGGCAGTGGCAGCTTCCAGGCAGCGGTGCAGCACGCGCTGGCGACGGGCAGCCGCCCGGCAGCGGTCCTCCTCCACGATTTCAATAAGGATGGCCGGCCTGACCTGGCGATTGCGGAATCGGGAAACAAGACGCTGTCTATCTTCCTGGGGCTGGGCGGCGGGGCCTTTGGGACACGAACGCCCTACCAGGTCGGGAATCAACCTGACTCGATTGCGGCGATCGACGACGGATTCCTCTCGGGTCTGGCAGTGGCAAACCTCGGATCGGACAGCATTTCGGTGCTGCGCAGCAATACTGATGGCAGCTTTCAAAGCCCCGTCACCTACCCAACCGGCCACCTGCCTTATTCGATACAGGTCGGCAACGAACCGGTCACCGCGCTGACGACCGTCAACAAAGGATCGGGCAACGCCTCGATTCTCTACGAGAACAGCGATGGAACATTTCAGCCGGCCTCAAACACGAATGGCTCGCGACCGTATGCCTCGGTGGCCGCGGATTTCAACGGCGATGGGCGACCGGACCTGGCGGTGGCCAACAGCGACCTCTCGACCGTCAGCATTTTCCTCAATGCCGGCGGCGGAACGTGGCAGCCCTCACACGACGTCTTCACCGGGGTTTCGGGCCAACCGATTTCCATTGCGGCCGGCGACTTCAACCACGACGGAAAAATGGATCTCGTCGTCGTCAACCGGCCCTTCGCCTACGGCTTGCCCGGAAACAGCGTCTCCATCTTGCTCGGGAATGGGGATGGGACCTTTCGGCCTCCGGTTGTCTATCCCGTCGGTCTGAACCCGAACGGTGTCGCGCTCGGTGACTTCAACCGTGATGGCAACCTCGACATCGCGGTGGCCGATGGCGGCTCGGGCAGCGTGACCGGTGGATTCAAGACCAATACCGATGTGGCCGTGCTGCTGGGAAACGGGGATGGAAGCTTCAAATCGGCCTCGTCCTTTGCCGCCGGTAACGACCCGGAATCGATTGCGGCCGCGGATCTGAATGGAGACGGCAAACTCGATCTGGTCGTCGATGGCTATGACTCGAACTACCTGATAACCCTGCTCGGAAACGGCGACGGCACCTTCCGAGCCCCGATCATCGGCGCGGGTGGCGACAGCGAAGTCCTCTCGGTGACCCTGGCTGACATGAATCGTGACGGAAAGCTCGATGCCGTTCTGGGCGGGTACGGCCAATTGCAAGTCGCGCTAGGAAACGGTGATGGCACGTTCCCCGCAGGCGGTTACGTGAATGACACGGGGGTCGCCAAGAGCTGGGAGGCGTCGGTCGCCGAAGTCGACGTCAACGCGGATGGCATTCCGGACTACGTGACAGCCGATCCCTATGTCGATCAGGTGACGGTCTACCTCAACAAGGGCAACGGTGCCTCGTACCCGCAGGTCAGCATTCCCGTAACCGGCATCCCAATAGGTGGAAGTCCAGAGTGGCTGTCGGTGGCCGACTTCAACGGCGATGGAAAGCCCGATCTGGCAATCTCCGATGCCTTATCGGGCGATATCGCGCTGATGCCGAATATCAGCACGAGCGTTGGTCCGTCGCCGTCGCCATCGCCCTCGCCCTCGCCCTCGCCCTCGCCCTCGCCATCGCCATCGCCATCGCCATCGCCATCGCCATCGCCGTCGCCGTCTCCATCGCCATCGCCGTCGCCTTCTCCGAGCACCACGCCATCGCCGACATCCAGCCCAACGCCGACATCAACACCGATGACGGCGGGCGGCGCCTATCATCCGCTGAGCCCGACGCGGATTCTCGATACGCGTAATGGGATCGGCGGACGGATGAGCCCGTTGGGCACCGGCGAGAGTTGGTCGCTGGCGGTCGCCGGGCAAGGTGGCGTGCCCGCCAATGCGGTGGCCGTCGTCATGAATGTCACGGTCACCGACACGACGAGCCCGAGCTATTTGACGCTCTATCCCACTGGCGTGACCCGACCCACGGCGTCGAACCTCAACTGGGCCGCCGGCCAGACGATCCCCAACCTGGTCGAGGTCAAGCTGGGAACCGGCGGGAAGGTCGATCTCTTCAACCACGCTGGCCAGACCGACGTCGTGGCGGACCTGGAAGGCTGGGTCGGCCCGCCGCAGGCGTCGACGAACAGCACTGGCCTCTATCAACCGGTGGTGCCGGCGCGACTGCTCGACACGCGCGACGGTACTGGCGGGTATTCGACGCCGCTCGCCCAGGGGCAATCCCTTCATCTACAGGTGACCAGTCGTGGTGGCGTCCCTGCCGCAGGCGTCGCGGGTGTCGTGCTCGACGTGACGGTCACGAATGCGACCGCCAGCAGCTATCTGACCGCCTGGCCCAGCGGAACCGCGCTGCCGCTTGCATCAAACCTGAACTTCGTGGCGGGGCAGACCATCCCAAATCGCGTGATGGTGAAGCTCGACGCGAACGGTCAGGTCGACCTCTATAACCACGCGGGTTCGGTCGACGTCGTGGTCGACGTCAACGGCTGGTTCAGCGATGGAACGACCGCGTCAGCAGGCAGCGGATTCACCGGCGTGACGCCCTCACGCATCCTCGACACTCGCTCGGGGCTCGGCGGCATCGCCTCGCCGGTCGGGGCCGGGGGCAGCATCGCCCTGCAGGTCGCCGGGCGTGGCGGCGTTCCCGCCATGAGCGCGAGTGCGCCGCCGAAAGCCGTCGTCTTGAACGTGACCGCGACCGATACGACCGCGCCCAGCTTTCTGACCGTGTGGCCGGACGGAACCAGTCGACCGTGGACCTCCGACCTCAACTGGATTGCCGGCGTGACGATCCCGAATCTGACGGTGGTCCGCATCGGCCCGGATGGTGAGATCGACCTCTACAACCACCTGGGTTCAGCCGACATCGTGGTCGACGTCATCGGCTACTACAACTAGCTGCCCTCTAGGGGGAAAGGAAGCGTACTAGCGAGGGTCATACTCTGCAATAATGTAATCGTCGGTATCAGGTAATAGCCGGTCCTCTCGGGGGCGCCTTTTGACAGTATCGATGGTGGTTCGACGGCTCGCCGGCCCGAGCGCGATGGCGGGCATCGGCCTAGTCCTCACCGCCGCGCTCTGGCAACCGCCAGTCACTGTCCGGGCGGACAGCGCCGACCAGGCGACGACCTATCTGATGGATTCAGCTCGCACCGGCGGGCAACCGGGCGACGCTCTCGCGCCTCCGCTGACTCGGCGTTGGTCGGTCGATCTGGGCCAGGAGCCGTCCTATCCCGTCATCGCGGGCGGTCGAGTTTACGTGGTCGTCCGAGACGGGCCTCCGCCGGGCACTCCCTATGGCGCACAGCAAACCAACAGCAGCCTCTATGCGCTGGACCTCGCGACCGGCAATGTCCTCTGGGGGCCGGTGGTGATTTCCAACGATGGCTATGCAGCGAGCCTCGCCTACGACACCGCGGCCGGCGTTGGTCGCGTGTTTACGGTTGGCGAGGAGTACCTCGACAGTTCGAGCATCTCGGTCATCGGAGCTGTGCGCGCGTTTGACCCGCTCACCGGAACCGAGCTCTGGAAGCAAAAGCCGGTCCAGCCCGGTGAGCCGGTGGCTGGGCCGCCTGCCGCGGGCGGCGGGCGCCTCTTCATCACCGCCGGCGTCGGCGTTCTCGCCATGGATGAGGCCACCGGCGCGTCGGTGTGGACCCAGGCGTCCGAGTCCAGCATGATCGCGTCGACCGCTGACGGCGTTTACGTCTCACAACAGTGCCAGGGCGCCAACGATTACGCGCCGGCAACTGGCGCGACGACATGGTCGGTACCCGGAGGGTGCGCACCAAGCGGCGCTACGCTCGCGGTCAGTGGCGGCCGGCTGTTTGTCACGAACACGCTGGACGAGCCGGGCGTCATCTTTGACGCCGCCAATGGCAATGTGCTCGGCCACTTCACGGCGGACACGTCCTCCGCGTTCGACGGATCGATTGGGATCTTCTCGCATGGGACGCTCGTCAAGGCCGAGGACCTCAACACCGGCGCTGCGCTCTGGTCATTCACCGGTGACTGTGATCTCTTTGGCACGCCGATCGCGGTCAACGGCTATGCCTACCTGACATCGACGCGGGGCAACATCTACGCGATCAACGAAGAAACGGGCCAAGTGATGTGGAGCGACAACGTCGGCTCGCGCATTCCGGTGTCGTGGCAGCAAGCCGCGCCCGCCGTCGGAGAGGGGATGCTTGTCGTACCGGCTGCCCACCGGCTGGTTGCCTATGGTCCGGCGGTTTCCGGCGGACCACAACCAACCCCAGCCCCGATTTCGCCGGCGACGCCCTCGCTGGTCAGCTCGTATCCGATGAGCAATGGGGCTGGGGCCGAGTCGATGGTGAAGGGGCCGGACGACAACCTCTGGTTCACTGAATTTGGCGCGAACAGCATTGGCAAGGTCGACCTCAACGGAACCGTCACCGAATATCCGATTCCAACCGCAGATGCCTGGCCCACCGGGATCACGGCAGGTCCAGATGGCGCCATCTGGTTCACCGAACAGAAGGCGACCAAGCTTGGGCGAATCACCACCGACGGCGTGATCACCGAGTTTCCGGTGCCCGTTCCGGCCAGCTACACCTGGGGCGTGGCACAGCCGCCCGGTCCGTACAAGATCCTTGCCGGGCCGGACGGGAACCTGTGGTTCACGAACATGAACGCGATGGAAATCGAGCGGATGACGACTGCTGGCGCGATCACCGAGTTTCCGCTGCCGGCCGGGTCAGGATTTCCCGGCGGCATCACCATGGGGCCGGACGGAAAGCTGTGGTTTACGCAGGTGGACCACATCGGCACGATGGCCCTGGATGGCAGTGGGTACAACGAGTTTCCGATCCCATTAGATATCGGTCAGAACTACAACGAATCAACTTCAGTCACCACCGGCCCAGACGGGAACCTCTGGTTCACGGAGGATGGGGCGGCCGACAATACGACGTCGACCGCGCACGACAGCCCGGTCCAGGAGGTTGGCCGGATGACGATCGGTGGCACCGCCACCGTCTGGAAGACGCCGACCCTCAGTAGTGGACCGATGGACATCATCACCGGTCCCGACGGCAATCTCTGGTTCACCGAGCACAACGCTTACTGGCACGCGCCGGACAAGCTCGGACGCATCACTTTGAACGGGGAGATCAGCGAGTACTGGCTGCCGGCACCTTTCACCAATGTCTGGGGGATCGCCGCAGGACCGGATGGCGACCTCTGGTTCACGAATCACATGACGGGCTGGGTCGGCCGCATCGACCCGTCGACGGCACCATGCCCCGCTCCAGCGCCAACGCCGAGCACTGATCCCGCGCCTCCCCGGTCGCCTTCAACGGCCTCGCCTTCGCCGAGTCCATCGCCGATCCCAACGGCGAGCACCACGCCAACGGCGACCGCAACACCGACACCCACGCCAACCGCGACCCAAACACCGACAGCTACGCCAACTCCCACAGCGACGCCGACCGCGAGCCCAACGTCGAGCGCCACGCCAACGCCGATGACCAGCGGCGGTGCTTACCATCCACTCAGCCCCAGCCGAATTCTGGACACGCGCAACGGAGTCGGCGGACGGATGAGCCCGCTGGCGAGTGGCGAAAGCTGGTCGCTGCCGGTCGCCGGTCAGGGCGGCGTACCCGCCGATGCCGTGGGGGCGGTACTGAACGTGACGGTTACCGACACGACGAGCGCGGGATATCTGACCCTCTATCCAAGCGGCCTGCCGCGACCGACGGCCTCCAATCTGAACTGGGCGGCGGGCGAGACGATTCCAAACCTCGCCGAGGTCAAGCTCGGCGCCCGCGGCAACGTCGATCTCTATAACCACGCAGGCCAGGCCGACGTCGTCGCCGACGTCGAAGGCTGGGTGAGCGCCCCGCAACCGATCACGAATAGCACCGGTCTTTATCAGCCGCTCGAGCCGGCGCGCTTGCTCGACACCCGTAATGGCACTGGCGGCCACGCGACCGCGCTGGGACAGGGGCAGTCGCTGCACTTGCAGGTCACCGGACGTGGCGACGTGCCCGCGACCCACGTGGCCGGGGTCGTCCTCAACGTCACCGCGACCGACGCGACCGCCAGCAGCTATCTCACGGCCTGGCCGACCGGCAGCGCTCTGCCGCTTGCATCGAACCTGAACTTCGTCCGCGGGCAGACGATCCCAAACCGCGTATTCATCAAGCTGGGCACCGGCGGCCAGGTCGACCTCTATAACCACAGCGGCTCGGTCGATGTCGTGGTCGACGTCAACGGCTGGTTCAGTGATGGCAGCGCGGCCGCCGGTGGTAGTGGCTTCACCGGGG
>VBHQ01000159.1 GCA_005880395.1 Chloroflexota bacterium | reverse complement strand
GACACCTCGCGCCGGGCGGCGCCTTCGGGGAATACAACTACTACCGCGAAGCCTGGCTTGTCGACCGGCTGGCAGGAACTCTGCAACAGGTTTACGGGCACCCGCCCTGCCTCGACTCGACCGGCCAGTTCGGACGGCTTGCTGTGCTGATGGCGAGCTCCAGCGCCAGCAGCTTGCAATGTCCGGTCGTGTGGAAGCCTTTCTCGGCCATCGTCCCGCCGCCGGCGACCGATGATTATCCATTTTTGTATCTGCGCGATAGGACCATCCCCGGCTTCTACCTGTTGACGCTCGCGCTTATTCTTGTTGCAGCGCTGGTGCTCGTGCGCCTCACGGCCGGTCGATTGCGGCCGATGGCCAGTTATCTCGACCTCTTCTGCATGGGCGCTGCGTTCCTGCTATTGGAGACAAAGAACGTGGTGCAGTTCGCCCTGCTCTTTGGCACGACCTGGTTCGTGAACTCGTTGGTCTTCCTGGGAATCCTCGTCGCGGTCTACCTCGCCATCGAGGTGGCGCGGCGGGTTGAGCTCGGCCCCTCGTGGCGTCTCTATGTCGCCCTGCTCGTAGCGCTCGCCATCGCCTGGCTCGTTGAGCCGGATTTGCTGCTGGGACTCAACGTCGTTCCCCGGTTCGTGGTGGCGGTCGCCGTCGCCTTTGTGCCGGTATTCCTTGCCAACCTGGTGTTCGCCAGGCGCTTCCGGGACGTCGCGGCATCGAACCTGGCGTTCGGCGCAAATCTGCTCGGGGCGATGGTGGGCGGTGTGCTCGAATACGTGTCGCTGATTACGGGTTACCGGGTGCTGCTGATCGTCATCGCGGTCCTTTACGCGGCCGCCTTTGGCTTACAGCGACGCGGCGGTTTTTCCCTCGGCGTCCGCAAGCTGGCGCGCTCGTGACGCTAACTTAGGCCCCACTGTGCGGCATCGGTGAAGACGGTCGTGGCAGCGACCTCCTGCAGCTTGATGGCCTCGGCGTCCGACAACCCATCGTGATAGCTCAGTCCCATTGGGCTCTGCCGGAAAATCGTGGCGTAGAAGACGCAGGCCGCCAGATAGGTTCCCTGCACCGTCGGGTGGCTGCCGTCGTCTTGCCAGAGGGCGGGGAACGCTTTTTGCGCAACCGCCGTCTGCCAAGCAGCTCCGACGGGCGCGACGGCCACCCCTCTTCCTGCGCGATGCTCAGGTATCCCTGATTGATGGCGGTCTGCATCGCGCCGTAGTCGGCCAGGCCATTCTCCGGCCAGCCATACTCGTGCGCCCAGGTCATGAAGAAGATCGGGTGCTGTCCCGCATGGCGCACCATCGCGACCAGCGTCCGCGCTGCTGGATACATGTCCGACTGGCGCAACTGATCAATCGCTGGGATCTGGCTCTGCTCCTGAAGAACGACGATATTCCACCTTGCTCCTGCGAGGGCGGTCGCCGTGGCTGCGGACGCCGCGTGATCGGCAAGCGTCGAACCGTCGACTGTATCTCGACCCGTCTCCACGCGGTGCCCACCGGATCGCCCGAGCTTCGCGAAGGTAGCTGGCAGATCGTTGACCGACGTGTAGCTGTTGCCGATGAAGAGCACGCGGGTACAGGCAGCAGTGTCCGCACCGTAGCCGCAGCCCGGTTGTGAGAACACGACGAGGGTGAGAGCGGCTGTCAGCGCCGCTGCCGTCGCTGCTGCCAGGATGAGTCTCAAAAGCATCGCTACAGCAAAGACCCGTCGAGGCAACAAGACTTGCGAGTTATTCCCGGAGCGGCCCGACGGCCGTTTCCAAAACTTACAGGAGCTTTTCGAGCCGAGTCGCCGCCGCCAGCGGCGGATCGGTTGCTCGTAGCCGGCTCGATTGCGCGGCAGCGGCGCGACGCATTTCGTCACTGGCGCGCACTCGCCTGATCGCTGCCCGAATCGCGTCCGCAGTGCCAGCCTCGCGAGGCACAACGGCGGCCACGCCCAGGGCCTGCGCTCGTGCGGCGACGCCGGGCTGGTCGCGACCCCAGGGGATGAGCACCATCGGCGTTCCATGCCACAACGCCTTCATCACCGTCCCGTGCCCGGCATGACCGACGAGTAATGCGGCGCGTTCCAGTACGGCAGCATGGGAGACCGTTTTTTCGACGCGTGCATTCTGTGGATGATTCGCAAGGTCCGACGGCTCGTGCTCGGCTCCGAGCGTGACCAGCGTGCGAACGGGCTGATCAGCCAGTGCTGCAATCGCCGCGTCGGCTAAGCCGATGTCATCCTGCCGTTGGGTGCTGATCGAGACGAGGACCCACGGATCGCCGGGTTCGTCGAGATACGCTGGGCGTTGCTGCGCCGGTTCCCAAATGCCGAGCGGTCCGACATAGTGGTGGCGTGACGGTAGGCCGGCGAAGGAATAGTCGAAGACCTGGTCGGTTGCATGCAAAACAAGGTCCGGTGCCTCCAGTAATTCCGCATAGCGCGCGATCAGGGGCACCGCCCGCGGTGCAAACTCCTCCGCAACCGGGCGTGGCGGGTTGGGGCCTATGTAGAAGGTGCTGTTGATGACGGCCCACGGAACCGAAGGGCACGTGGCATCGACCGCCTCGACGCCAAACAGCGAGGTGACGATGGCCGCGGGTCGGTGCCGCTCGATCGAGCGCGATATCGGTTCGGCAGCCTCATGAGCCCAGATGGTCATGCCGCGCTGGACCAGCGGTCCAGCTCGTTCGAAATCACCTCCGGTCGTGCGCATGGCATCCTGGATCACGCCGACCAGACGAGGTCCGAGGTCGAGTGTTTCGGGCAGGACCTCGACGTCGATACGAAGCGGGCTAAGGATGCGTTGGACGCCCGCGTCGCCGATGAAGATCGTGTCGTGCCCGCGGTCGCGAAGCGCCAGGCTCGCGGCCGCGAGCGGCGGCAAGTCGCCGCCGGCTCCGGCGGTCGCCACCACCAGAATGCGAGCCACGATCCCAAATGATGCGCGATCGTGAGGCCGGCTCGTAACCAAGCGGCGGCCGGCGCCGTAAACATCTGGGAGCCGCCGTTCGTAATACAGGTGACAAGGAGGACACGCTGGCTGTCGTAGAGCGTCCGTGGTTCGAGGCGCACGTTCGGCTGCTGGCACGTCCCGCCTACCAATTCAGCCTGATGGTGACCCAAAATCCCGCAATCGCAGAAGAGATCTTGCAAGATGCCCTGACGCAGCTGTGGGCAACGCCAACCACGCCTGCCGAGGAGAGTGAATTCCGCCGGTACCTGTACCGGGTCATCGCCAGCCGCGCGACCGATTATCACCGGCGACAGGCGCTGGCACGCCGGATTCGATTCTGGCAACCCGCGCCGAGTAATAATCCGATGCTCGAGATCGATCGACGGGCGGGCGACATTGAAATGGGCCGGCTGCTACGTGGCTTGTCGGCGCGTGAACGGCAGGTGGCCTACCTCTATTACTTCGAGGACCGATCGGCCGAAGACGTGGCGGCGCACCTGGGCATCAAGCCGGCCACGGTTCGGGTCTTACTGCATCGGTTGATCGGCAAGTTGCGCCAGCTTGCTCCGACGCTGGATCTCCGGGAGCAGTCAAGCTGATGAGCAAAGATCTCGATCCGGAAAGCCGGCTGCGCCGCTATGCGCGAGCCTTTCGGCGGGAGGCGAATCCACCGACAAATCTTTCGTCGTCTCTGATGGCCGGCCTCGAGAAGCGCCCACGTCGCGAGGGCCCGTTGAGTATGGTGCCGGCCGTGGCGATGGCCAGCCTGGTGCTGGTCGGCGGGCTCGTACTCGCGTTTGGGGCGTGGCAACTTCGCAATCTCGGCCGTCCAACCGCAACGCCGCCGGTCGCGATTACTAGCACGACACCGAGCGCGAGCCCATCGGCGACAGCGACGCCAACCGTGACGCCGACGCCAACCGCAACACCCACCGCGTCGCCATCGGGCGCGGTGCCCGCCTATGTCGACGGTCTCGCGTCGATCCAGATGGTGGGACCGCGTGCAAGATCTCTTCTGCGATTGCGGGATTTTGGGTCACCATCAGGCTGAATTGGTAGGCGGGACGTGCCAGCAGCCGAACGTGCGCCTCGAACCACGGACGCTCTACGACAGCCAGCGTGTCCTCCTTGTCACCTGTATTACGAACGGCGGCTCCCAGATGTTTACGGCGCCGGCCGCCGCTTGGTTACGAGCCGGCCTGGTCGCGACCTCGGACGGCGGTCGTACCTGGACCAACCTGGCGAGTCCCGCGGATCCTCAGTCGGTGTGTTTTAGCGACGCCTCTCATGGATGGCTGTCGACCGAGCCGGGCGGCGTATACCGGAGCACGGACGGCGGTCGCTCCTGGGGTCGTGCTCTGCAAATGGCCGGCGGACAGCCGCAGCTGCCGGCCGCATCTCGGGTGGAGTGCGCCGCGCCATCGGCAGCCTGGGTGCAATTCTCACCGGGAGGCGCGGCTGCCGGCCATATCCCGTACATCGTCTACGCAACCGTCAACGGCCAATCCTGGCGCGCCGTGATGGAGGAGCAAATGACGATGCAGCAGGCAGCCCCAGGGGTACCGTATGGACCTGGATCATATCCCGGCGCGTTCAGCGTGGTCGATCCGAACGATGCCGTCTTCGTGGGCGACACGCCACCGGCCAACGCCGCCACTGTCATGATCGCAACGAACGGCGGCGCGACGCTGAAGACAACCGGGTCGATCCCGGGTCCGAGCCAGACCTTCGATGCGGCCTTCATCAGCACATCAGTCGGCTGGGTGCTGGAGGCGAATACGAACAACCAGGTTGTGCTCATGGCCACCAGCGACGGCGGCTATCACTGGACTCAGCAGCTGGCAGTCCCGCGATAAGTCGGTCGCGTGCGGCTACTGTAGAGGGGTGTCAAAGGTAAGACCAGCTTCGGAGATCGGACACCTCTGGCTTGCCGGCATCGGGCGCCACCTGGATGACCTCCGCTCCGGCAGCTACGAGGGTGAGTCGGGAAAGGCCCGCGAGCCGGTATATCGGGAGGCCTTCGACCTGCTCACCCCGGTGGCCACGGCTGTTCTGTCGGAAATCAATAACACGCTGCTGGCCAGTACTGCCGAGGTCGCTGTGCAATCTCCTGAGTCCGACGGGCGCAACGGACTGATCGGTTCTTGGACGCTTAGCTGGCCGCGGCAGCGCGAGGCAAGCAATCGATTTTCGGGCGGACGATTACGGCCGGTGATGATCAGCGCTGTCTTCCCGGAGGGATTCGTGCACCCTCACCTGGTGGCTGGAGGACCTATCAATGCCGGCAGCGATACTCTCGTTGCCTGGCCGATGCAGGTCACCACTGCTCAGGAGGCAAGCGCGTACGAGCCACTCCTATGGGCGATTGCTGCCGCCGAAGTCCACGATCGGATCTATCAGTCAAGCTGGCGCATCATTCCGAGCCGATAGGCCGTGGCCGGTTACGGCAGCCGCCAGAAGTCGCCGATCAGACCGAGGTGGTCGAGGATCGCCCGGTTTTGATCCCGAGTGTGCGGAACCCAGTCCGTTGCGAGACGGTCGTGCCACCATGCATCTGCTAGCTCACTCAACTTAACGGCCGTCAGGGTAGCGCCAGGCTCGCGTCCGTTCAGCCACTTCTTGATATGACCCTCCGACCGGAAGAGGTTCATTGTGCTTCAGGTGAAGACGATGTCGTCCCACCAGCGGGCGGCGGGGACCAGGCAATGGAACCAGAACTCGGCCGGGTCCGGTCGTTGCTCGCGAACGTCGACGCCGATAGCAATGCCGCAGTCCGGACAGGACGTCTCGATTCGGCCGTCGACCTGCAGCGCGGCGCAAATGCCGAACGCGTCCCAGGCGCAGTTCGCGTACCACTCGCGCTCAGCCGCCCGAACTCGATAGCGCGTTGGGATTCCGGAGAAAGGATTGGCCATGCGGATTTCGAGGCGGTCTGGCTGAAGGACCAGGGCGTGCGCATCATGCAAGCGGCGCCAACCACTGGCGACGTCGATGGGCCTCAGCCTGGTGATGTCAGCGATCTCATCGACGGTCGGCGCTCGCCCGAGTTCGACGAATAACCGGTACGTCTGACGGCGAAGCGCGATATCGCGCTCTTCCAACCGTTACCAGTTGGTCGCGATGTACTTGGTTTCGAGGAACTCCATCAGCCCCTCGTGCGAGCCCTCGCGGCCGACGCCGCTTTGCTTGACGCCACCGAAGGGCGCGGCGGGATCCGAAATGAATCCGCGGTTCAAGCCAACCATGCCCGACTCGATCGCTTCCGCCACGGCCAGCCCCTTAGCCAGATCCCGCGTATAGACATAGGAGGCGAGGCCTCGGTCGGTCTTGTTCGCAAACTCGATCGCCTGGTTGACGTCGCGGAACGTCACAACGGGCGCGATCGGGCCGAAGATCTCCTCCTTCAGGATGTGCTCGTCGGCCGGTACCTCGCTGATGACGGTCGGCGGGACGAAATAGCCAGGGCGGTTCGGCGCCTTGCCGCCAGTTAGGATGCGGGCGCCGTGGCCCGCCGCTTCCTCGACCAGGCCGAGCATCTTCTGACGCGCGGGGTCGTTGATGACCGGGCCCACCTTGACCTGGGGATCCAGGCCGGATCCCACCGTCATCGATCCCATCGCCCGAGCCAGCATGGTCGAGAACTTCTCGGCGACCTTTGCATCGGCGTAGAAGCGGTTAGCCGCGATGCACGACTGCCCGGTGTTGCGCATCTTGGCGACCATCGCGCCCTCGAGCGCGGCATCGAGGTCGGCGTCGTCGAGCACAATGAAGGGCGCATTGCCGCCAAGCTCCATCGAGCAGCTGATGACGTTTTCGGCGGCCTGGGCGAGCAGGATGCGCCCGACCTCGGTCGAGCCGGTGAAGGAAAGCTTGCGCACGCGCTGGTCCTTCAGCATCGCCTTGACGACCTCGGACGAACGCTTCGAGGGAATGACGTTGACAACACCCTTCGGCACGCCGGCCTGCTCGAGCAGGTCGGCAACGGCCAGCGCCGTCAGCGGCGTTTCTGACGCCGGCTTCAGCACGACGGTGCAGCCGGCGGCGAGCGCCGGGCCGATCTTTCGGGTCGCCATCGCGGCCGGGAAATTCCAGGGTGTCACCAGGATCGAAACGCCGATCGGCTGGTGTTCGACCAGGATGCGATTCGCTCCGCTCGGCGCAATCGAAACGGAACCGATGTTGCGTACCGCCTCTTCGGAGAACCAGCGGAAGAACTCGGCGGCGTAGCTGACCTCACCGGTGGCCTCGGCCATCGGCTTGCCGTTCTCGCGGACCATCAGCTCGGCCAGTTTGTCGCGGTCACGGATCATCAGCTCGAACGTTTTGCGCAGAATCTCCGCTCGCTCGCGCGGCGGCTTGGCCGCCCACGCGCGGAACGCCCTGGCTGCCGCGTCGACCGCGGCGATGCCGTCATGGACGGTGGCGCTTGCGACGCTGGTGATTACCTCGCCGGTGGCGGGGTCGGTCACGTCGATTCGCTGTTGATCGGACGCAGGCCGCCAGCCGCCGTCGATGTACAGGTCGGTATGCCGGACGGAGATCAGCTCACTGACAGGGGTCATCACATCGATTTTCTCACGGTGTCGACAATCCGCTGGGCCGACGGCATGGCGGCGTCCTCGAGGACGTCCGCAGCGGGCAGCGGGACATGCGGCGTCGTGATCCGGATGATCGGGCCGTCCAGGTCGTCAAAGGCCTCGTCGGCGGCGAGTGAGGCGATCTCGGCGCCCCAGCCGCAGAGCCGCGGGTTCTCCTCGACGGTGAACAGCCGGCCGGTCTTCTTCACCTCGCGCAGGATGGTCTGCGTGTCGAGCGGCACCAGGCTCCGAAGATCGACGATCGTCGCCTCGATTCCATCGGCCGATAGCTGTTCGGCGGCCTCGATGGCTTTGGGCACCATCGCGGCCAGCGCGACGATGGTGCAATCCTTGCCGTCTCGCACCACCTTGGCTACTCCCAGTGGCTCGACATGCTCACCGTCGGGGACCTCGCCTTTGATTCCGTAGAGCGACTTCTGCTCGAAGACGATCACCGGGTCAGGATCACGAATGGCGGCGGCGAGCAGACCCTTGGCATCGGCGGGATTGGATGCTGCGACCACCTTCAAGCCCGGCACCGCCATCGCCCAGTTCTCCAGGCTCTGCGAATGCTGGGCACCGAAGCGGGTGCCGCCGCCGTTCGCGGTCCGGATCACGAGCGGCAGCGAGACCTGGCCATCAGTCATGTAGCGGGTCTTCGCGATCTGGTTGGCGATCATGTCCCAGCAGGTGGCCAGGAAGTCGGAAAACATGATCTCGGCGATCGGCCGCAGGCCGGTCATAGCGGCGCCCATCGCGGCCCCGATGATCGCTTGCTCGGAGATCGGCGTATCGCGCACGCGGTCCGGTCCGAAGCGCTCGAATAACCCGACCGTGGCTTTGAACACCCCGCCGGCAGCGGCGACATCCTCACCGATGAAATAGACCAGCGGGTCGCGTTCCATCTCCTGCGCGATGCCGGCGGCCACCGCCTCACGAAAGCTCAGTTCCGCCATCGCGCGCTCCCATCGCTCCAGACCTGCCGCTCGATGGCATCCACCCGAGCCGGCGCGCCGTTGCGTGCTTCCTCGGTAGCCTCATCGACTTTTTCCTGCGCCCGCGTTTCGATCCCCGCAAGCTCGGCTTCCGGGACGCGGTTCGCGACCAGCCGCTCCCGGTAGCGCTTGATCGGATCCTTCGCCAGCCATTCTCGAAGTTCCGCGTCAGGCCGGTATTTCCCGGGATCCGCGCGCGAGTGGCCCCCGTGCCGGTAGGTGAGCGCCTCGACCAGCGAGGGCCCGGCGCCGCTGCGCGCCTTGGCGATCGTGGTTTGCGCCGTCTCGTACATGATGTCGGCATCATTGCCATCGACCAGGATCGGCTCCAGGCCGTAGGCCGCCGCGCGATCGGCGGCCGGGTGCTTGACGGCGGTAACGGATTCGATCGGCGTATATTCCATGTAACCGTTGTTCTCGCAGACGAAGACGACGGGCAGCTTCCAGACGACAGCGAGGTTCAAAGCCTCATGGAAGGCGCCGATGTTCGTCGTCCCGTCGCCGAAGAAGCAGACCGCCACCTGGCCCGACTTGCGGACCTGCGCCGACCAGGCCGCGCCCGCCGCAATCGGCAGATGCGCGCCGACAATCGCGTACGACCCCATGGCACCGTGCTTGACGTCGGTGAGATGCATCGATCCGCCCTTGCCGTGCAGCATGCCGTTGCCACGTCCCATTAGCTCGGCAAAGGCGCCGGCCATCGACGCGCCTCGCGCCAGCGTGTGGCCGTGGCCGCGATAGGTACAGAAGGTGTAGTCGTCCGGTCGCATCGCAACCGCGTAGCCGGCCGAGATCGCTTCCTGCCCCAGCGCGAGATGGCTCGTGCCGCGCACCAGGTTTTCCAGGAACAGCTCGTATGCCCGCTGCTCGAAGTCGCGCAGCTCCACCATCAACTGGTAGAGGCGCAGGCGCGTCTCGCGATCGATCTCCGCGGTCGCCGGTTTCTTGACCTGGGTGCTCAATAGGGGTTCGCGATGACGAGCTCTTCGGCAGGGAAGAGGGTGATCACTTCGTGTCCCCTTGCCGTCACCACGATTTCCTCCTCGATCCGCGCCGCGGAGTGGCCGTCGTCCGCGGGGCAGTACGTCTCCAGCGCAAACACCATGCCTTCCTTCAGCTCGACCGGATGCTCGAGCGAATTGAGCCGGCTGATGATCGGCCGCTCATGCAGCGCCAGCCCGAGGCCGTGGCCGAACTGCAGGCCGAAGGCTTCCATCTCGCTCTCGAAGCCGAAATCCTGCGCCTTGGGCCATTGCTTCGCGATCATGTCGGTCGTCACCCCCGGCTTGACCATGTCGATTCCGGCGTCGATCCATTCTCGCGCTTTTTTATAGGCGTCGCGCTGGCTCTGGGTGGCGCGGCCGACATTGAAGGTGCGGTAGTAGCAGGTTCGATAGCCGTTGTAGGACTGGATGATGTCGAAGAACGCCTGATCACCCGGGCGGATCAGCCGGTCCGAGAAGACGTGCGGATGGGGGCTGCAGCGTTCGCCGGACACGGCATTGATCGCTTCGACGTCATCCGAGCCCATGTCGTAGAGCTGCTTGTTCGCAAGGGCGACCAATTCGTTCTCGCGGATGCCGGGCTTGAGTGCTTCGAAGATCGTCTGGTAGACGCCGTCGACCAGCGCCGCCGACATGCTGAGCAGCACGATCTCGTCCTGCGACTTGATCATGCGGGCGTCGAGCATCGCCTGCTGCGCATCGGCGGTTTTGATGCCGCACTTCTGCAGAGCAAAGAGCATCGGCATCTCGGCGATATCGACCCCGAGCGGCTCGCCGGCGACGCCATCCTCGCGCATGATGTCGCGCACGGTTCGGGCTACGTCGTCAGACAACCCGACCTCGGGGGCGACCGAGCCGCGCAACCCGGTCATGCCGGCCCGCGAGTTTTCCTGCTTGAGCCATGGCGCATGCAAGCGATGCGCCTTGGCCGCCGAACCGAAATCCCAGAGGATCGGCTCGCCGCTTCGCGTCAGGAGCGCGAAGCGCGCCACCTTGTCACGCGCCCACTCGCCGATGGTCGTGCTGGTGAGATAGCGGATGTTGTTCATGTCGAAGACCAGGACGGCACCGAGCCCGCGCTCCCCGATCGCCTGGCGGGCCCGCCCCAGACGGTATTGATGGAGCCGCCGGTAGTCGACTCGCTCCTCCCAATCGACCGCCATCCGACCCGGAGCGGGCACCGAGGTCACGGTGAAGTTGGTGGTCGTTCGGCTCACCGAGCTCAGGTTAACGGACCGTTGGCGGAGGCCCGGTCGATTGACGCACCACCAGCGTTGGCGGAAGCTTGCGCGAGATTGGCGGTCGGTCCGGCGACTGCAGCACCTGGAGCATGATCTCGGCGGCGATCCGTCCCAACTCCTCACGCGGCAACCGGATGGAGGTCAGCGGAGGAGCGATATGTTCCGTATGCGGCAGGTCATGGTAGCCCACGACCGAGAGATCGCCGGGCGTCGCCAGGCCGTGCTCGGCCGCGACGGCCAGGACGCCGAAGGCCATCAGGTCGTGATGGACGAAGATGCCGGTTGGCAGCCCCCGCTTGCGGCTCAGCAAATCGTGCATCAAACGACGGCCGTCATCCGGTGATCCAACCGGCGCCGTCTCGGCTACGGCGATCTCCGTTGCCTTTGCCTCGGCGATCGCCCGGCTGAAGCCGGTCGCCCGTTGCGCGCAGGCATAGATGTCCTCTGGTCCGCGCAGCTGCGCCAGCCGCCGGTGTCCCAGGCCGAGCAGGTGCTGGGCCGCGAGGCGCCCGCCAAGCTCGTCGTCGTACATGCAGATCGGAAGCCGCACGCCGGGGACGTTCTGCACTGCCAGCACGACGGGCAGGCCCTGGCGCCGCAGCCGCCGCAGGATCGGGGCGTCGCCGAGCCGGGCGGCGATCACGAGCAGCGCGTCGATGTGCCGGCTGAGCAGCTGGTCGACGATCCACTGCAGCCGCTTTGAATCGTCCTGGGTCTCGCAGATGAGCGGCATCAAGCCCTCGGGCTCGAGCGCGTTGGCGATGCCGCGAAGCACCGGCGGGACGTTGACGTTGGTCAAGTCGCCGACCACCACCGCCACCGTCTGGCTGCGTCCGCGTTTTAGCCCGCTGGCGATGACATCGCGTTGATAGCCCAAGCGGCGCGCGACTTTCTGGACCTGCTGGCGGGTGTCAAGGTTGACGCGCCAGGCCTTGTTGGGATCCAGCGCCCGTGAGACCGTGGAATAGTGGACGCCCGCCTCGCGGGCGACGTCCTCGAGTGTTACGCTCCCGCGTCCCTTCTGCAGGTCCGCCCTCCCCCACGGCCCGGCTCCCCTTCAAGAGGTTGGCCTCTGGCGCAACCTTATCCGGTCGCTAGGACCTGTGGGGGTGGCAAACGTTTGGCGTCATGGACGGGCGGTGAGGCGCCCTTCGTCCAGACCATCCGAGACCGCCCGCCCTTCCGGCTTGAGTTGCAATTTCGCGCCTCGCGCTTCCAGCTCGAGCAGCGCGGCAAAATCGAGGTCCCCGAGTCCCTCGCGGATCAATCGGTCGACGATCTCATGCGTTAGCGCCGAAAGGGGAAGGGGAACCTTTGACTGACGGGCCGCATCCAGGCCCAGATCGAGGTCTTTGCGCAGCAGGTGTCCCGTGAAGGTTGGCGTGAAATCAAGGTTGACCAGCGCCGGCGTCTTGTATCTGGTAAACGTCGATCCCATCACACTGTCGTTGATGAAATCGAGGTAATCCGAGCGCGCGATGCCGCCCCGCTCGGCCAGCACCGTCGTCTCGGCGAGGGCTTGGGCGACGATGCCAAGAATCAGGTTGTGGCAGATCTTCACCAGCCGGGCGGCCTCGCCTTCGCCGACATAGGTCACGCTCCGGCCCAGCATTCGTAGATACGGCAGCGCCGCTTCGTAGGCGTCGCGCGGCCCGGAGACGGCAAGGCTCAGCTTGCCGGCGCGCGCCACCTTCGGATTTCCGCTGACCGGCGCCGCCAGCAATGCGGTGCCCAGCTCGCTGCCCTTCCTTCGGATCTCACTCGAGACCTCCATTGACACCGTCGACGTGTCGACGATCAATTTGGGGATGCGAGCGGGATCGCGGAGCAAACCCTGCGGTCCGACGATGACCTCGGCGAAGTCGTTCGATCCCGCCACCGAGATGATGACGATGTCCTGGTCGGCAAGGTCCGCCGGGTGGTCGACAATGCGGGCTCCCCGGCGAGCGAGCGGTTCGGCCTTGCTGCGTGTTCGGTTATAGACCGTGAGATCGACACCCTGGGCCAGCAGGCGGTCGGCAAGCACCGAGCCCATCCGCCCGGTACCGATCCAGCCGACGTGATCACGATGATTCATGGAACCCCCTCACGCGAAGACGACCTCGTCGAATACCCTTCCACCGCGCTGCGCAAACGTTTGTCTACGATACCGTTCGCGGCCGCGACTGTCAAACGGGAGCGGCTACTCGGTCGCGAATGCCGCGGCGTGCTGGGCCCGGAGCGGACCGTCGTCAGCGCCGGCGACGGTGGAGCCCCGGACCACGAGCTCCGGATTGAAGATCACTCGCCGCCGAGAGGCGTCGCCAACGACGATCTGGTCGATCAGCAGGCGGGCGGCTGCCGCGCCGAACTCGTGAATGGGCACCCTGACCGTGGTCAGCCCGGGGACGAGCCGACTCGCCAGCGGAATGTCGTTGTAGCCGACGATGGCGAGGTCTTCGGGGACGCGGAGGCCGAGGCGGCGCGCCATGGTACAGGCGCCGATCGCCGTCATATCGGTCACCGCGAAGATCGCTGTGGGACGATCTGGAAGCGACAGGATCCGCTCGGCCGCCTTCGCGCCGCCGGCCTCGGTATAACCAGACTCGACGACCAGGGCGGGATCGATTGGCAGGCCGCGAGCCTCGAGCTCCTCGAGACACCCGCGGCGGCGCATCAGACCGGTGCTGACCGTGAGCTTTCCGGCAAGGTGGCCGATCCGGCGATGACCGAGCTCGACGAGGTGGCGGGTCGCAACCCGGGCACCGAGCAGGTCGTCGGCGCCCACGAACGTATCCTGGCCCTCGTCACTGAAGCGGTTGACGAGCACGTGAGGGATCCGCTGGTGGCGCAGCCAGCGGACCGACGGGTCCTTGAGCACGCTGCTCGCCAGGATGATGCCGTCCACCCGCCGCGCATGCAGGCTCTGCAGGTGCGAGCGCTGCCGATCCGGGCTGCCGTCCGTATTGCAGAGCAGGACGTTGTAGCCCCGGCTGAGCGCCCCGTCCTCGACCCCACGAAAGAGCGCGGCGAAGAAGGGGTTCGTGACATCGGGGATCACGACCGCCAGGACGAACGTCTGTCGCAGCTTCAAGCCACGGGCGACGCCGTTCGGCCGGTATTCGGTTTCGCGCAGCAGCGCCTCGATCCGCTCGCGGGTATCCGGCGCGATCCGCAGGCTGGGATCGTTGTTGGCGACCCTCGAGATGGTGGAGGGATGGACCTCGGCCTTCTGGGCCAGCTGCTTCAGTGTGATCGGCATACCCGCTCGCTCATTGACAAGGCCTTTGTCGATGCCTACGATAAAGCAATCGTTTGTTCAGCGCAATGATTCCGGCTGCTACGGGGCACAATCATGGTGGAATTTCGAAGGAAGGGGAGAAGTATGCATAAGGCTGCATTGGGGATTCTCGCCGGATTGAGCCTCGTGCTTGCCGCCTGCGGGACCAATAACAATCAGGCCGCGCAATCGGCGGGCCCGATCACAATCGGTGTCTCGCTCTCACTCAGCGGCGATTTTTCCGGTGACGGCAAAGCCCTCAAGCAGGGCTACGACCTGTGGGCGCAGGATATCAACGCAAAAGGCGGCTTGCTCGGCCACAAGGTCACGATGAAATACGTCGACGACGCCAGCAGCACGCAGCAGGTCGTCACGAATTATCAGACCTTGATCAACCAGGACCACGTCGCCCTGGTTTTCGGGCCATTCAGCTCGCTGCTGACGATCCCGGCTTCGGCCGTGACCGACCGGTACGGCTACGCGTTTCCCGAGCCGGCCGGCGGCGGCCCCAAAGTCTTCGAGAAAGGCCTGCACTCGATCTTCTTCGTCCAGCCTGCGACCGTCGAGGACAACCTGGTGAGCTACACCCAATGGCTGCTCGCGCTCCCGCCGGGCCAGCGGCCGAAAACCGCGGCCTACGCCACCCAGGATGATCCCTTCACCCAGCCGCAGGTGGACAAGGCAAAGGGCCTGCTCGAAGCCGGCGGCGTGACGACCGCGTCGTACAAGGTCTATCCGGCAGAGACACCGTCCTGGGACACGCTGGCACTGCAAGTCGTCAACTCCAAGGCGGATGTCGTGATCCTCGGCACCCAGGAGCCGGATGCCGTCGCGTTCGTCAAGGTCTTCATCCAACAGCACTACAACCCGAAGTCCATCATCGAAACCACCGGTCCCGACCAGGGCAAGGATTACGCGGATAAGGTGGGGGCGGCGAATACCGAAGGCATCATGGTGCCGACCGGGTGGACATCCGATTCGACGGCGTTCGGCAGCCAGCAGTTCGTCCGCGAGATGGTCGCCAAGTACGGCGGCAGCGCGGGGGACATCAGTGCCGACTCGGCCGAGGCCTACAGTGTTGGCCAGGTCGTGGATCAGGCGGCAAAAAAGGCGAATAGCATCGCGAACAAGGACCTCATCAATGCACTGCACTCAGGCACCTACCAGACGGTGCAGGGCCCGATATCATTCGACAGCATCGGCCGGCCGCACGGGGTTGGCGTCTTCATCGAGCAGTGGCAGCATGCGTCCGCCGTCTTCGTCTACCCGTCGTCGGTGGCGAAGGCCAAGCCCGAATACCCCAAGCCGAACTGGTCCTAGCAGCCCCACCCTTCTCTCCCAGGCGGGGGGAGGGTAAAAGGGCTAGCTGAGATGAGGATCGTCCTCGAGGCCGCGGTTCTCGGGGTCTTGACCGGCGGTGTCTATGCGCTGATGGCGTCTGGCCTGACCCTGATCTTCGGCGTCATGCGGATCATCAATGTGGGGCAGGGCGCGCTGGTCATCCTGGGCGCCTATCTCAGTTTTGCTCTCTCGCGCTCGATTCACCTGGATCCCTTCCTGACGCTGATCGTCACGATGCCGGTCATGTTCCTGCTCGGAATCGGCCTGCAGTTCGTGTTCATCCGACCGTTGAAGACCGATCGAGAAGCGCTTTCCGTGCTGATCACCTACGCGATCGCGCTCGGCATCGAGGGCGTGCTCGGCTTTTTCTTCACCACGAACTACATCGAGCTGCGCGCATGGTACGAGACCGCCAGCTTCGCCATCTTCGGCTTCCACGTCACCTGGGTCTACGTGTTTGGGTTCCTGCTCTGCCTGGCCATTCTCGGCGCGCTGTTCGTCCTCCTCTACCGGACATCATTCGGCGCGGCACTCCGGGCTACCATGCTCAACCGGACGGCGGCGCAACTCGTCGGGGTCGATGTCGACCGCGTCTCCGCGCTCGCCTTCGGCATCGGCGTCGCCACCGCGGCCGCCGGCGGTGTGGTGTTCGGCGTCACGAACGCCTTCAATCCGGGCAGCCACTACGACCTGATCTCGCGCCTGCTCAGCATCATTGTGCTCGGCGGGCTGGGCAGCCTTCGAGGTGCCATCATCGCGGCGCTGATCATGCTCGTCACCACCGACATTGCCGCGGTTGTCATCTCGCCGGTCTGGGCCAGCTTCGTCTTCTTCATCATCCTGGTGCTGGTCCTGATCGTGCGTCCCCAGGGGCTGTACGGCGTCCGTGTTCGGGAGCGGATATGAGTCGGTTGCGAGTCCTCAAACGAGTCGGCCTGCTGGCAGCGATCGTGATCGCGCTGATTCTGCCCCTGATCGCACCGGATCCATCGACGACCAACCTTGCCGTCTTCACCGTGATGTACATCGGGCTGGCGACCTCGTGGAACATCATGGGCGGCTACACCGGCTACATCTCGTTGGGACATGCGGCGTTCTTCGGCTTCGGCGCCTACTCGCTAGGGCTCTTGAGCAATCACCTGAACGTCGCTCCCGGCTATGCGCCCTTCCTCCTGGTTCCGGTAGCGGGCGTGATCAGCGGGCTGGTGGCGGTGCTGATCGGCTGGATTGCGCTGCGCACCCGGGCCGCCACGTTCGTCATCGTCACGATCGCCTTCATGTTCATGGGCCAGCTGCTGGCTGAGAACCTCGTCAAGCTCACCGGCGGTGGCGCAGGCCTGGGCTTCCCCTACCCGCAACAGTGGGGGGGCGACTTCTACAACACGCCCTTCTACTACGCCATGCTGGCCCTGGCCTTTCTCGCCCTGGCGACATCGTGGACGATCCGCCGCTCGAAATTCGGGCTCGGCCTGCTCGCGATCCGCGACGATGAAGACAAGGCGCTGGCCGTCGGCGTCCCCACCCGACGCTTCAAGCTGGCCGCCTTCACGATCAGCGCCATCCCGGTTGGGATGATCGGCGCGGTCTACGGCTATTACGTGACGTACGTCTACCCGCAGTTCGTCTTTGATCCGTTGATCGGCATTTCGATGGTGCTCATGGTGTTTCTCGGCGGGCTCGGGACGCTGGCCGGGCCGGTGCTCGGCGCGCTCCTGCTGGAGCCGGCGCAATTGCAATTTGCCTATCGATTCGGGGCCAGCCGCCTCTATCTCGTGTTCTACGCGGCCGTGTTTCTGCTGGTCATGTTGTTCCTGCCACGAGGCGTCGTGCCGTCGGTCCAGGAGCTCCTGCAACGGCGCCGTCAGGAGCTGGCATCGCCGTGAGCCTGCTCGAGGTTTCGCACCTCTCAAAACGGTTCGGCGGAGTGGTGGCGGTGGACGGATGCTCGCTTTCGGTTGCTGAGCAAAGCATCACCGGGCTCATCGGTCCAAACGGCTCGGGCAAGACGACCGTGTTCAACCTCGTCACCGGCTTCATTCCTCCGGACAGCGGTGAGGTGCGATACAAATCTCAGGCCATCGGCGGCATGGGTCCTGACCGCATCTACGCCCGGGGCATCGGCCGCACCTTTCAACTGGCCCGCATCTTCCCACGACTCACAACGCTGGAAAACATGCTGGTTCCGGTGCGGCGCGCGGGGTTGCGGGCGCTGCTCTCGCACGGACAATGGGGGCACGAGCGTGACCGGGCGATGCAGATGCTGGAGTTCATGGAGATCAGCCACGTCGCTCGCACCCTGGCCGGCGCCCTCTCCTACGGCCAGCGCAAGCTGCTCGAGCTGGCCGCGGTGATGATGGCTCGCCCGGACCTGGTCCTGCTCGATGAGCCGGCGGGGGGCGTCAACCCGGCGTTGCTGGAGAAGATCGGCGGCCACATCCACGAGCTGAATCGACAAGGCGTGACCTTTCTGATCGTCGAGCACAACATGGGATTTGTCATGAACCTCTGCCATCAGGTCGTGGTTCTCCACCAGGGCCGGGCGATCGCCAGCGGCGACCCTAAGACGGTCCGCCAGAACCCTGCGGTGCTCGACGCCTACCTGGGGGCTTGAGAATGGCAGGCCTGCTCGAGCTGGAACGAGTCACCGCCGGCTACGGTGGCGGCGACATTCTCCACGAACTCGATCTCTCGGTCGAGGACGGCGGCATCACCTGCATCGTTGGGCCGAACGGCGCCGGAAAATCGACCATCCTGCGGGTGGTCAGTGGCCTGCTCCGGCCGCGGCTGGGGGCGATCCGTTTTCGCGGCGCCTCGATCGTGGGTCTCACTCCGCGAGCGATCCTGCAGCGTGGCATCGTCCAGGTGCCCCAGGAGCGGAGCCTCTTTCCCACCATGACCGTCTGGGAGAACGTTCGGATGGGCGCCTACACGGAACGCGACCAGCGGCTCATCGATCGCCGACTCGAGGAAGTCTGTGAGGCATTCACCGTCGTTCGGGAGCGCCGCGATGAGCCGGCGGCCTCGCTCTCCGGCGGGCAGCAGAAGATCGTCGAGTTCGCTCGGGCGCTGATGCTCGATCCGGCGCTCGTCATCCTCGATGAGCCGTCGATGGGACTGGACCCGAAAACGCGCAGCACCGTGTTCGAGACGATCCGCGCGATGAACCGTGCCGGGCGCACCATTCTGCTGGTCGAGCAGAACGCACGCTCCGGACTGGGGCTTGCCAGCCACGGCGTCGTGCTCGAGAGCGGGCGGGTGCGGCTGGAGGGCGACGGTCCGGCGGTGCTGAACAACCCGGAGATCAGCCGGCTTTACCTGGGAGCGACCGCATGAGCGACTGGGACATCATCGTGGCCGGCGCCGGCCACAACAGCCTGCTAACCGCCGCCTACGCGGCGCGCGCTGGCTTCAAGGTCATGGTCCTGGAAGGCGCGCGCGAGATCGGCGGCGATACCAGCTGCGAGGAGATGACCCTGCCCGGCTTCATCCACGACCCGTGTGCGACCGCGCACAACCTCATCCAGAGCAACCCGCTGATGCGTGAGAACGAGTTGCAGCTCGATCGTTACGGCCTGAAGTACCTCTACCCCGATCCGGTCTTCGCGATGCCGTTCCGCGACGGCCGGAGCATCACGATGTGGCGCGACCTCGATCGCACCTGCGCCGAGCTGGCGCGATTTTCCCAGGCGGATGCGCAGGCGTATCGCGCGTTGCTGAGCGACTGGCAGGGATTGGCGCCCATCGTCAATGACGAACGGGAGCATCCGCCACGGCCACCGGCGGAGGTCATCGCCCGAACGCGGGCCGGTGCCCTGGGCGACCGCGGCGTCGCGATCCGGCAAGCCACCGCGCTCGACATCATCTGCGAGCGTTTTCAAGAGCAGCACGTCCGCGCCTTCTTCGCCTGGATCGCCTTTATGACGCTGCATCCGCTTGATGAGCCGCAGACCGGCATGCTCGCGTTTTCCCTGGTGGCAGGCCGGCAGCGATTCAGCTGGATCCTGCCCGAAGGCGGTTCCAATCGCCTGCCACTGGCGCTCGCCCGCATCATCCAGGAACAGGGCGGCGAAATCATGACCTCGACCCCGGAGAATCTGCCGGCGGACTATCTGGCCGGGATCGCCCGGTGGAAGCCGAGCGTCACGATGTTCGCCGCCCATTACTCGCTGGACGAGCCGCCGCGGTTCAAGACGGAGGCCGGCCCGATGGCGAGCGTGACCATGGCAGGCCTGGAATCGATCGGCGCGCTGCAACGCATGCTGGCGGCGTTTCGGGCCGGCCGGCTCGAACTTGAAGACCCCGTGATCCTCGCATTGACGCCGACCGTGATCGATCCGTCGCGCGCGCCCGCAGGCAAGCACACCTTCAAGCTGATCAGCTTTCTGCCGTACGCGCTGGCCGAGGGTCCCGAGCGCTGGGACGCGGTCAAGGAAGATGTGGCGGACCAGCTCTTCGAGTCGATCGCGCCGCTGACGACCAACCTGTCGAAACGCATCGTGCTCGGGCGGACCGTCAACAGCCCGTTGGACCTCGAGCGCCGAAATCCCGCAAACTGGCGCGGCTCCTGCCATGGCGGCGCGAGCACGCCGGAGCAGAGCGGCTGGTACCGCCCGGTGGAAGGCTGGTCCTCCTACCGCACGCCGGTGGCCGGCCTCTATCAGACCGGCGCCTGCACCCATCCCGGCGGATCGGTCTCGGGATTGCCCGGGCGAAACTGCGCCGCGATCCTCCTGGAGGATCTCGGATCGAGCCTGCAAGACGCGATCCATCCACGCGAAAAGGAGACCGTGATATGAGCGTCGAAACGAGCAACCGCGTGCAGGTCGCCGCGCATCATTGGCGGCCGCGCTTCGTCGCCAACGGCATCGACGTCAACGACTTCGACGAGACGGTGACGAAGACGACGGAATGGAAGGACTGGGGGCCGAACTGGCGCGCCGTCGGCGAAGTCCACGAGCAGCTCGGTCGCGATGCCGAAGCCCACGCCCGTACCGTCTCGGCGACCGAGGCGTATCAACGCGCCAGCTGGTGTTATCACCTGGGCAAGTTCCTCTGGTTCGAAGATGCCGCCGTCCATGCAGAGCTCCGCGACCGATCGGTCGCGGTCTATCGCAAGGCGCTCGCCGACCTCAATCCGCGCGGGCTGCGGCTCGAGATCCCGTTCGAAGGGCATATCATCCCGGCGAATCTCCGCCGGCCTCGCGAGCCCCGACGGCCGCCCCTCATCTTGATCGTGCCAGGCCTTGACTCTTCCAAAGAAGAGCTGTTCGCGATCGAGGAGGAATTCCTCCGTCGCGGGATGGCGACGCTCACCATGGACGGGCCGGGCCAGTCGGAGAACTCGGTCCATTTTCCGATTCGCCCCAACTGGGAAACGGTGATCACCCCGGTGATCGACGACCTGGCGCAACGCCAGCTCGGCGTCGATCTCGGTCGCATTGGGCTGATGGGCATCAGCATGGGCGCGATTTACGGGCCGCGGGCGGCCGCCCACGAAAAGCGCGTGAAGGCGGTGGTCGGGCTGGCGGGTCCCTACAACCTCGGCGATTGCTGGGATGCGCTCAATCCGTTGACCAAAGGCGGCTACATCTTCTACACAAAATCAAAAGATGAAGCCGAGGCGCGGGCAAAAGCCTACACGCTCAACCTCGAAGGCGTACTCAATCGAGTCACCCAGCCGTTGCTGGTGATCCACGGCGCCCGCGACCGGCTCTTCCCACCGGCGCAAGCTGAGCGAATCGCCCGAGAGGCGCCGCACGCCATGCTCGTGATGTACCCGGACGGGAACCACGTCTGCAACAACATCGCCTATAAGTACCGGCCGCTGATGGCGGACTGGCTGAAAGAACAGCTCGTATGACTCCCTCCCCCTCTGGGGGAGGGTAGGGTGGGGGCCTTAGCGTGATGCCGGTGCGCCCGGCGACGGAAAGCGCGGCTGCACGCTCGGAGGCACGTCCCGAACCGCCCGGCGTCCAGAGATCGCGAGCAGCACGTAGGTCACGATGAAGCCGGCGGCCGCCGCCGATGCGATTCCCCAGCGCGGACTCCCGAGAGCGATCGCGACCAACGCTACGATCGCGGCGCCGAGGGCCGCCACAACCACCGTCAGCATCCCGGGCAGCGTCACCGGGAGATGACGAAAAAATGAGCCGATCCGCTGCTCGGCTCGGGTGTCGACGCCGAGGGTGACGAGAGCGCCGGCCAGGTCGTCGTACGGGCTGGTGGTGAGGTAAGGCTCGATCTCGGGATGGAGCTC
>VBHQ01000158.1 GCA_005880395.1 Chloroflexota bacterium | reverse complement strand
TGATCGCGCCAAAGGCGACCACGCAGCACTCAGGCGGGCTAATGATCGGCGTTCCTGTTTCTACCGGACCGCTGGCGCCGACGTTGGTGATCGTGATGCTTCCTCCGCTCATGTCGCCGGGACCGAGGCTTCCTGCACGGGCGCCCTCGATCAACCGGGCGCTCTCTCGGGAAATCGCATCCAGATCGAGCGTGTGCGCGTTGCGGAGCACCGGGACCAGCAGCCCCTGAGCGGTATTGACGGCGATCCCGACGTTGATCGGCTGCTTGACGATGATTTCGTCGCGGCTGTCGTCCCAGGAGCTGTTCAGCATCGGATAGGCGCGGACCGCCTTGACCATCGCCTCGATGAAATAGGGGAGAGGAGTCATCGAGCGGCCGGCCGTCTTCTGCAGCTCGCGGGCTGCCATCAGCCTGGTCGCGTCGAAGATCGCGAATTCGGTGAACTGTGGGATGGTCGACACCGATCGAACCATCTGCCTGGCGATCGCCTTGCGAATCCCAACCACGCTAATGCGCTTTTCGCCGTCGGTAGACGCCGCGGCGACCTTCGTAGGGGTCGCCGGCCCGGCAGCAGCTTCGACGTCGGCGCGCGTGATACGCCCACCCGGACCGGTACCCGTCACGGTGGACAGGTCAATCCCTCGTTCCCTCGCCAGCTGGCGCACGAAAGGTGCGGCTCGAACATCACCGGCGGGCTCGCTGGCAACCGACGTCACCCGAGCGCGACGTCGGATCGTTGACTGTGGACCCGATCCCGGGCCGTAACCAACCAGATTTGCGGGTGCCTCAGTTTCCCTCCCCCTTTGTGGGGGAGGGTCAGGGTGGGGGGTGCTCTCCGCGGCGATCGTGATCAGGGCTGCGCCTACGGCGACGGTCTCCCCTGGTTTGGCATGAAGTTTTTGGACCGTTCCGGCGTATGGCGAGGGGATGACGACGACCGCCTTGGCGGTCTCAACGTCGGCCAGCGGCGCGTTGACATCGACCTGGTCGCCCTCCCTCACCCGCCAGGCAACCAGCTGCGCCTCGGTCAGGCCCTCACCGAGGTCCGGCAAGCGAAAGGTCCGCTCAGCCATAGGCGAGCGCCACGTCCGCCGCCTCGAGGATTCGATCGACGTCCGGGAGGTACAACTTCTCGAAGCGGGCCGGCGGATAGGGCGTATTCATGGCACCGACCCGGGTGACCGGCGCCTCGAGCAGGTCGAAGCCGTCGTCGGCGATGCGGGCGGCAATCTCGCCACCAAAGCCGCCAAAGACAGGGGCCTCGTGGACGATGATCGCCCGATGGGTCTTGCGCAGCGACTCGATGATGGTTGCCATATCGAGTGGCGACAGGGTGCGAAGGTCGATGACCTCGAGCGAAATGTTCTCCTTCTCGGCGGCCTTCGCCGCCTCGAGGGCGACGCTGACCGTCGGGCCATAGGCGATGACCGATACCCCGGTTCCTTCCCGGGCCAGCCGGGCCCGACCGATGAGGACCTCACGCTTCGGATCGACTTCCTCTTTGACGTAGTAGCGGGCCTTGGGCTCGAAGAAGATGACCGGATCGGGATCGGCGATCGCCGATTGTAGCAGCGCATAGGCGTCGCCGGGCGTCGCCGGCGCAACGACTTTCAGGCCGGCCGTGTGAGTGAAGTACGCTTCGGGACTTTCGGAATGGTGCTCGACGGCCCCGATGTGACCGCCGAACGGAATGCGAATGGTGATCGGCATCGACATCCCGGATCGATTGCGGTACTTCGCGACGTGGCTGACGATCTGGTCGAAGCCGGAGTAGACAAACCCGTCGAACTGGATCTCGGGCACCGGCTTGAAGCCGCGCAGCGCGAGTCCGACGGCCACGCCGATGATCGTGGACTCGGCGAGCGGCGTATCGAAGACACGCTCCTCCCCGAAGGCTTCCTGCAGGCCATCGGTGATCCGGAACACCCCGCCGAGCGCGCCAACATCCTCACCGAACACCAGGACGTCCTCATCACGGGCCAGGGCATCACGCAAGGAGAGGTTGATCGCTTTGGCCATCGTCACGGCTTCCATCAGCTGCTCTCGAGTGACGCCTCGAACTCCTCGCGTTCCTCGAGGAAGCTGTCGGGAGGGCGGGCGTAGACCCGGCCGAAGATCACCTCGCCGGGCGGCGCGGGCGTGAACGCGAGCAACCGAGTCCGCATCGCGTGCGCCATCGATTCGCCCTCGTCCCCGATGGTCTTGATGGCAGCGCCGTCGATGATGCCCTGGCCCTCCAACCAGGCGCGGTAACGGCCGACCGGATCCTTCACGCTCCAGGCCTGCAACTCGGTCTCCGTCCGGTAGCGGCTGGGATCATCGGAGGTCGTGTGGGCACCCATTCGGTAGGTCATCGCCTCGATCAGGTAAGGCCCATCGCCGCGCCGGGCGCGCTCGGCGGCGCCGCGGACGGCCGCCAACACGCCGAGGACGTCGTTGCCATCGATGCGGATCCCTGGAAATCCGTAGCCCTGGGCCCGTTCGGCGATCGATCCGGCGGTTTGCTTGGCAAGGGGCACCGAGATCGCCCAGTGGTTGTTCTGGCAGAGAAAGATCACCGGCGCCTTGAAGACGCCGGCAAAGTTCATCGCTTCATGCCAATCGCCCTTGGACGTCGCGCCATCGCCGAAGGTCCCGAGGACGACATCCTTACTCTTCTTGAAGCGTGAGCCCATCGCGAAGCCGACCGCATGCGGCACCTGCGACGCGACCGGGACCGCCAGCGGCGCGAAATGGAATTCCCGCGGGTCCCAGGGGCCGGCGGAGAGACCGCGAAACCAGGTCAGCATGTCGGCGGGATCGATCCCGCGGCACATCGCCATCCCGAACTCCCGATAGCTGGGGAAAATCCAGTCGTCGGGCTGCAGTGCCGCGACCGCGCCGACGTGGATCGCTTCCTGCCCCAGGAACTGCCCCCACAATCCGAGCTCACCCTGCCGCTGGAGGTTGAGTGCCTCCTGGTCGGCGCGACGGATGAGCACCATCTGTCGGTAGAGGTCGCGCAGCGCATCCTGGCTCAGGCCGAGCCGGCTTCTGGCAGCAGCGGTCAGCTCACCCGCCGGCGAGAACAAGGGGCGAACCGGGTCGTCCGTCGCGACGACTTCCACCACGTCCGCCATTGCCGAACCTATCGTATACCGGCGTTATACTCGCGACGGTCTGGCGGAAAGGTGAACATCTCGAATCTGATCCATCCCGGTTTTCATCTGCGAAAGCGCATCGTCGCCGCCTACCAGGAGCACGTCGAATACCGACGCGAAGCCGCGCTGCGCATGTGGCTGGCCTTCATTCTCACCTTCGCCTTCTTGCGCTTCCTCACCTACGGCATTCGCTACCACTTCCTGCCGGCGCGAAACATCGTGACGAGCGGCGGTCTGCATATTCATCATTTCGTGTGGGGCATTTTGATCCTGCTCATCGTCGGCTTCCTTGGGATCACGATCGAATCGCCACGGCTACACGTCTGGTTGGCGACGTTCTTTGGCATCGGTGCTGCCCTCGTCCTGGACGAATTTGCGCTCTGGCTGAACCTGCGCGACGTGTACTGGCTGCAGCAGGGCCGGATCAGCATCGACGCCGCCATTGTTGTGGCGGCCCTGCTCGGCCTCTATTACGCGGCCGACCGGTTCTGGAAGCAGGTGATCCGCGAGTTGCAAGCGGCGATCAAGTTCATGACATCGGAAGAGGCACGCCTGCTGCGCCGGCGTTCTCCGGCCAAGTAGCGCTTGTCAGCCCGGGAAACGCAGCCGACCACCACCTACGTCATTGCGCCGAAGGATCGGGACCGGCTGGCGGCGGAGCTTCGCGATGCCGGCGGCGTTGACGCCGCGGCCGGCCCCTATGAGGCATGGCGGCTCCGGCTGGCCGATGCCGGCAGCCAGGCGTTGGCCATCCTCTACCGCTCGGGCAAGCTGGTGCTCTCCGGGCAATCGCCGGCTTACGACCGGGCGACCGAGCTGATCGGCGCGGCCAGCAGCGAGGTGCCACCGAAGCGTCGGTCCCTCGACCCTGCCAGCTCGACACAGCCGGTCGTTCCGCCGGAGACCGAACCGCATATTGGCAGCGACGAGGCCGGCAAGGGCGACTTCTTCGGCCCGATGGTGACGGCCGGCGTCTTCGTTGACGAGCGGACGGCGCCGCTGTTACGCACGCTCGACGTTCGTGACAGCAAGCTCGTCTCGGACCGCGAGCTCCGTCGCCTTGCGACCAACATCCGGCAGGTCATAACCGAGGAGAAGCGCGCGGTACTGGTCCTGGCGCCGACGCGCTACAACGAGCTGTACAAGCAGATGCGGAGCGAGGGGAAGAATCTCAACAGCATGCTGGCCTGGACGCATACCCGCGTCATCGAGGACTTGATCAAGGCCGGCTTGCGGCCGCATTTCATCCTCAGCGACCAGTTCGGCGATAAGCGCTATATCGAAAGCCGGCTGCTCATCGACACCCGGCTGAGCGGTGTGCCGGTGCTCCAGATGCACCGCGCCGAGGCGGACGTCGCCGTGGCCGCCGCCTCGATCCTGGCTCGCGATGCCTTCCTTCGCTGGCTGGAGCAGGCCTCGACCAGACTTGGCGTCACGCTGCCAAAGGGCGCCTCGACCAAGGTGATCGAGACGGCGCGTGTCCTGGTTGGGCGCGACGGCCCGGACCTTCTCAAGGAATACGCGAAGGTGTCGTTCAAAACGATGGCGAAGGTCCTCGCTTCGTAGCTTCAACGCTGGGTACAATCGCTTCCGAGTCCGCCAGGCAGTCGCGCCGGGATCGTCCCGTCGAGGAAAGTCCGAGCTCCACAGAGCAGGGTGCCGGGTAACACCCGGTCGGGGCAACCCGAAGGAGAGTGCCACAGAAAAGACACAGCCGTCGCGTAAGCGGCGGCGAAGGTGAAATGGTGTGGGTAAGAGCCCACCAGCAGCCGGGAGACCGGCTGGCTCGGTAAACCCCACCCGGAGCAAGACCGAATAGGAGGACCGAACGGCTGGCTCGGCCGGTCCTCGGGTCAGGTCGCTAGAGTCGCCGGGTAACCGGCGACCGAGACGGATGACTGCCGCCCCACGGCGCGCCGGCTAGTCCGGCTGAAGCGGGGAACAGAACTCGGCTTACGGCGGACTCACTACCCTAATAACTGCGTTTCGCGACTGGCCGAGGCGTGTTTACGGGCCGGATACAACATGTAGGGCCGCCTTTTCTATGCGCCCACAAGGCCACAAGATTTAGGCCGAATTTATTGACAGGCAGCTGTCGCAGTGGTACGTTGCGGCTTGCTGGTGGCACAAAGTGGGGAAAAGTGGGGACGGTGAGACAGCCGGTGGCGATTCCTGATGTTCCTGGGAACGTATCGCCACGCCGTGGACAGCAAGGGGCGCGTCGCAGTCCCGGCTCGCTTCCGAGAGCAGCTTCCAACCGGAACCGTCATCTCCAAGGGCGCCGAGGGATGCCTGCAGTTGTATCCGCCCCAGGAATGGGCGAGGGAGCAGGGCCTGCGGCTCGGCTCGACCACGCCGGCGGAGGAACGGCGGCTCGCCCGCATGATGTTCGGCGCCGCCCGGGAGTGCGAGTTCGACGCCCAAGGACGGATCGTCCTCTCCGCCGACCAGCGGCAGTATGCCGGGATCGCGAACGTCGCCTGGGTGGTGGGCGTCAACAACTTGATCGAGATCTGGAACGACGACAACTGGCGGCACATCGGCGAGGCGACGCCGGAAGAGTACACGCGCATTCAGGACCAGGTGGCCGAGCGGCGACGTGCCCCGAGCACGTGACCGCGGCGGCCGCCCTCGACCCGACCGACCGTCCGGCCCGGCCGGACACCGACCCGTACTTTTACAAGAAGTAATAAGCAGCCTTCAACCAGCCCCGGGGCAGGCGTTCGTCGACGCCACGCTCGGCGGCGGTGGCTATGCGCGTCCCTTGATCGATCAGATTCGACCAGGGGGTGTGTTGCTCGGCATCGACCGGGACGCCACAGCCCTCGAACGGTTCAACCGGGAACCGGTGCCTCCAGACGTCACGGTCATCCTGGAGCACACCAATTTCGCCCAGCTCGACCGCGCTGCCGAACGAATCGGGCAGCCGGTGAACGGCGTCGTCTTCGACCTCGGCCTCTCGTCGATCCAGCTGGATGACCCTGAGCGGGGCTTCAGCTTCCAGCGGGAGGGGCCACTCGACATGCGGATGGACCGCAGTCAGCCATGGACCGCCGCCGACCTGCTCAACCGCGAACCGGAGAGCGAGTTACGGCGCATCCTCAAGGACTACGGCCAGGAACGGTGGGCGGCGCGCATCGCCCAACGAATCGTGGAGCGGCGACGGCGGGCGCCGCTGAAGACGACGGAAGATCTGGTCGACGTCGTGGCCGGCGCTATCCCCCGTGGCGCCTGGCCACATGACATCCACGTGGCCACACGGACGTTTCAGGCGCTGCGGATCGCGGTCAACCGCGAACTCGAGGCGATCGAAAAGGGATTGAAGGCTGCCATCACGGTGCTCGCAAGCGGTGGGCGCGTAGGGGTCGTCTCCTTCCACTCCCTCGAGGACAGGATTGCAAAGAACCTATTCCACATCGAAGCAACAGACTGTATCTGTCCGCCCCAAGCGCCCGTCTGTCTTTGTGGGCACCAGCGTTCGGTACGCGTGATCACTCGAAAGCCGATCACACCCTCGGAAGCCGAGGTTCGGGAGAATCCCCGGGCCCGGTCAGCGAAATTGCGAATTGCGGAGAAGCTATGAACCTCGTCCATGTCATTCCACAAGTCAATACCTGAGCGGCCGCATGGTGGAGCCTCTCCCTCCTGGGCATCTACTGGTTTTGCGGCCCCGCCGGCCCGATCCGACCCCTCCGGCGCGCGCGTTATCCCCTTCGCGCGCGCGCCGGAGTCGCGGCCGGCCTTCGATCTCACCTATCGTCGGCGCGATCTCGCTGGTGGCGGCGGCTCTCCTGCTCGTGGCTCAGTCAGCCGCCGCCACCCAGGCGAGCTACCAGATCGCGACCCTCAAGCAGGAACAGGCCCAGCTCAGCGGCGAGCACGACCAGCTCCAGGCCCAGCTCGCCGCGGACCGCGCCGCCAATCGCGTCGCCATCGCCGCCCAGCAACTCGGCTTGTCCCATCCCAGCCGCTGGCAATTCGTGAAGGCGGCCGACTCGCCGATCGCGCTCGGTCCATTGCCGGGAACGCGGGGCCGCAGCGGCGTCTGGGACCACGTCATGGCCGTCCTCGGCGCTATCACCGGCCGGCCGCTCGCCGCGCATCCCCGACCGCCGCGCTAGGACACCGATGAGGGCCGGGCGAGTTCAGGGGCTCGAGCCCCGGTCGCGGATTGTGATCCTGCTTTCGGTCGTCCTGGGCGCCTACCTGGTGCTGCTTGGCCGCCTCGCCTACTGGCAGGTGCTGCGGCACGGCGACATGTCGCGACTGGCGGCCGCCTACCACGACGACACGATCACCCTGCCGGCGGTGCGTGGCGACATCATCGACCGCAACGGCGCGCTGCTGGTCACCAACACGCCGGTGGTCTCGGTCTTCGCGTCGCCGGATCAGATCGCCCCCGCCGACCGCCAGCACGTCGCCCAGGCGCTGGCCCCAATCCTGCAGCTGACGCCGGACGACATCATGACCAAGCTGGCGACGACGCGACAGTTCGTCTACCTGGCGCGCCGGATGCCGGCATCGGTAAGCCAGCAGCTCGACAACCTTCGGCTTCCCGGGATCGGCAAGATTGCCGAGACGCAGCGTGCCTACGTCGACGGTGGCATCGCGGGCAGCAGCCTGGCGGCAAACCTTCTTGGGTTTGCCAACGACGCTGGCGCCGGCAACTATGGCCTCGAGGGCTACTACAACAAGATCCTGCACGGCCAGGATGGGTTCGAGGCGACGGTGCGAGACCTGGCCAACCAGCCGATCGTGTTGAGCGACCGCCAGCGGCGAGACCCCGTGAACGGGATGACGTTGCAGCTTTCACTCGACGGCACCATCCAGGTGCAGGCAGAACGCGCCCTCGCGGACGGCGTCCAGAAATATCAGGCGGAAAGCGGCTCGCTGATCATCATGGAGCCCACCACCGGACGCATCGTCGCCTGGGCCGACGTGCCGAGTTACAACGCCAACCAGTTCGCGAGCACGGACACCGCGCTCTTCCGCGACCCGATCGTCTCCGACCTTTACGAGCCGGGCTCGATCATGAAGGTTCCCACGCTCTCGGGCGCGATCGACGACCACGCCATCACGCCCGACTACCGGTTCAACGAAACCGGAACGGCGGTCGTCGGTGGATATGCGATCCATAACTGGGACGGACGCGCGCACGGCATGGTGACGATGACTCAGGTCCTGGAGAACTCCTTGAACGTCGGCGCCATCAAGGCCGAGCAGCTCGAAGGCTCGACGAACTTCTACCAGTATTTGCAGCGCTTCGGCATCGGCACCCGCACCGGCATCGACGTGGCCGGCGAGGCGTCCGCGCCGCTGGCGCCGCTGGCGCAATGGAAACCGTCGCAGCTCGCCACCGCCGCCTTCGGCCAGGGCGTCGATGCCACGCCGATCGAGATGCTGGCCGCGGTTGACGCGGTCGCCACCGGCGGAAACCTGGTCTGGCCCCACGTCGTCGACGCGATGGTCGACGCCAACGGTGTTCATCACCCGGTCCAACCAAAGGTCGTTCGCCAGGTGATCAGCGCCAAGACCGCGCAGCAGATGAACCAGATGATGATCGCCGTCGTCGAGCACGGCTCAGGATTTGCCGCGAAGATCGATGGCTTCAAGAACCAGGTCGCCGGTAAGACGGGGACGGCCAGCATCCCGGAGAACGGCACGTACTCGAAGGACCAGACAATCGGATCTTTCGTCGGTTTCCTTCCCGCCAGCCACCCGCAGTTCATCATGCTGGTGATCACGCGCAAGCCCAAGATCCTCTTCGAGGGCGCCTACGTCGCCGCCCCGATCTGGAAATCGGTCGCGACCGCGCTCATCAGCCAGTGGCAGATCGCCCCGTGAGCAGCTTTGAGCATTCCGGGCATTGGCGGCCCGCGACAATAGGGCTGTGGGGATGTCCCTGACGGAAGTGCTCCAGGCGACGCATGGCCGCCTGGTTTCGGGCCCGCATGAGGCGGCCTTTGTTCGGCTGGTCATTGACTCGCGCGAGGTGACGGCGGGCGGGCTCTTCGTCGCCCTGAAGGGCGAGCAGCAGGATGGTCATGCCTACATCGGACAGGCGGTTGACCGCGGCGCCACCGGGATCCTCTGCGAGCGGCCACCGCTGGACGTCCAGGGTCCCGCGGTCGTCGAGGTTGCGGACACGCGCCAGGCGCTCGCGGACCTGACCGCCGACCGGCTGCGCCGCCAACCGGTGCCAATCGTCGCGATCACCGGGAGCGCGGGCAAGACGACGACGAAGGAGTTGATCGCGCATGTTCTCGGGCGCCGGCTCCGCGTCCACAAGAGCGAGGGC
This sequence comes from Chloroflexota bacterium, assembly GCA_005880395.1. Lineage (GTDB taxonomy): Bacteria > Chloroflexota > Dormibacteria > CF-121 > CF-121 > CF-13. The sequence continues at coordinate 6,231 of VBHQ01000158.1, read as the reverse complement.
AATCTCAATACCTATACCGGCATCCCCATGACCGTCTTTCAGATGGACCCGCGCGATCGCGCGCTGGTCGTCGAGTACGCGATGTCACGCGCCGGTGAGATTCGAGAGCTGACGAGAGCCGCCCCGCCGAACATCGGCGTGGTTCTCAACGTCGGCCTCGCCCATGTCGGGTTCCTCGGATCGATCGAAGGGGTCGCGGCCGCCAAGCGGGAACTGGTTGAGGGACTGGCCGCAGGCGGGCTCGCGGTGCTGAATGCGGACGATCCCAGGGTTCGGGCGATGGCGTCGGCCGCCCGCCGAGTCACCTTCTACGGGCTGGCGCAGGGGGCGCAGGTCCGGGCCGACAAGGTTCGCCTGCATGGGCTCGAAGGCAGCACCTTTATGCTGCACAGTCCGCGCGGACGAAGCGAGGTCTTCCTGCGAATCCCGGGCCAACACAGCATTTCTAACGCGCTGGCCGCAGCTGCGGTGGCGATCGAGTTTGGATTCGACGCCGCGGCGGTCGCCTCCGCCCTGCACGGGTTCCTGCCGCCATCGCGGCGGATGAATGTCGTCAGCGGTCGCAATGGCGCGACGGTGATCGACGATTCGTACAACGCGAGCCCCGGGTCGATGGAAGCGGCGCTCGAGGTTTTACGGCTCGCCCCCGGGGGCGCGCTGCGGGTTGCCGTGCTGGGGGACATGCTGGAGCTCGGTGACCATGCCCAGCGCGCTCACGCCGCGATCGGATCGCTGGCGGCTGAGAGTGCCGACATTGTCATGGCGATCGGCGAGCATGCGGCGACGGTCGTCGAGGCCGCGCGCCGCGCCGGGCTTGCCCACGATCGCGCCTTCGTCGTCGAGAGCGCCGATCAAGCCGTCCAGGCCCTTGATCCGCTTCTCAGCGAAAAGGCGCGCGTGCTGGTCAAAGGATCGCGTGGAATGCGCCTCGAGCGCGTGGTCGAAAGGATTCGAGAACCATCGTGATCGTGCCGGCGCTCTTTCTGGCTGCGCTGGTGATCAGCGTCCTGATTTATCCGGCAGCGATCGGCTGGCTGGTCCGGGCTCGTATGGGCCAGCAGATTCGGGAAGAGGGACCACAGGCGCACCACGCGAAGGCCGGAACGCCGACCGCCGGCGGGCTGGTGTTCTTGCTGGTCGGGCTGGTTTTCTTCCTGATTGCCGACCGATCGAAGGCGGGGGCGTTCGTCCTGCTGGCGCTCATCTTCGGTGGCGCCTTGGGATTTTGGGACGACTTCGCCAAGTTCAGCGGCGGCCGCAACCTGGGGCTCAAGGCACGCCACAAGATCGTGATCCAGCTCGCCACCGGAGCGTTGCTGGGCCTGCTGGCGCTGGCGTGGAACTTGACGGCGCAGCTCGTGCCCTTCGACGGCCGCAAGGCGCTTGGCGGTTGGATCATCGTTGTCAGTGCGCTGGCGGTTGCGGCCGGCTCGAATGCCTTCAACCTGACCGATGGCAGCGACGGGCTGGCCGCGGGCACGGGAGCGATCAGTTTTGGGGGACTGGCGTTGATCGCGCTGCTCGAGCACGACCCCGGCGCGGGCCTGCTGCCGGCGGTGCTGGCCGGCGCCCTTGTTGGATTCCTGTTCTACAACGTGTTTCCGGCACGGATCTTCATGGGCGATACCGGCAGCCTGGCGCTTGGGACGGCCATGGTTGCGGCCGCGATCACGACTGGTTTTCTGTGGTACCTGCCGCTGCTCGCCCTCGTCTTCGTAATTGAGACCGTATCGGTCATCCTGCAAGTCGCGAGTTTCAAGATGACGGGAAAGCGGATCATCCGGATGTCACCGCTGCATAACCACTTCATCGTGGCGGGCTGGAAGGAAACGCCGCTCGCGCTGTGGTTCTGGGCAGGCTCGCTGGTGGCGGCCGCGCTCGCCGTAGCGATTGCGCGGCCCGGGGTATGAGCACGGCAAAGCCGATCGACGCGTCCTTTGCTGGGCGGCACGCCCTGATCCTGGGCTACGGCCGGAGCGGTCGCGCGGCAACGGCATTTCTCCAGCATCGCGGTAGCAGCGTCCGCGTCGTCGACCGTGCCGACACGCCGGACCTGCGTCGCGAGCTCGATGCCGCCGGCATTGCCGCGCATCTCGGCGGCTACGGGCCGAGCGACCTGAACGGTACCGATTTGCTGGTCGTGAGTCCGGGCGTCGCCTGGGATGAACCGCTGGTTGAAACCGCAAGGCAGCGAGGCATCGAGGTCAGCAGCGAGATCGACCTGTTCTTCAGGACCTGTCCGAGTCCGATCGTCGGCATCACGGGAACCAATGGCAAGACGACGACGACCGCCCTGGTGGCCGAGGTCCTGGCGGCCGGCGGCCTGAACGTGATGCGCGGCGGAAATATCGGCGAGCCGGTCCTCGATCGCGTCGATCAGCTGCGGCCTGACGCCTGGGTGGTGCTCGAGCTGAGCAGCTTCCAGCTCGAGTCGATCACGTCGCCTCGCCTGCATATTGGCGCCGTCCTCAACGTCACGCCCGACCACCTCGATCGCCACAAGTCATTCGAACGATATGCGGCGATCAAGGCCCGGGCTGTCGCCTTCATGCAGCCTCAGGACCATGCGTTACTCAATGCCGACGATTCGGTTTGCCTGGCCATGCGCGAGAGGACCAGGGGCGAGGTGCTGGCCTTTGCCGTCCGCAGCCCAATCGACCGCGGCACGACGGTCGAGAATGACTGGCTCGTCATCAGGAACGAAGCTGGCGATGAGCGGGTGATGCCGGTACGGGATGTCCCGCTACCGGGCGAGCACAACCTCAGCAACGTGCTGGCCGCAATCGGCGCCGGTGAGGCGGCGGGACTTGCGCCCGAGCCGATGGCACAAGCCATCCGCCAATTCAAGGCGGTCGAGCACCGCCTGGAACTGGTTGGGCGCTTCAGCGGCGTTCGCTGGTATAACGACTCAAAAGCGACCAATCCGGATTCGACCTACAAGGCCCTGGCGGCGTTCAGCGAACCCATCGTCTTGATCGCGGGCGGCCGTAACAAAGGGATTGACCTCGAGCCGCTCGCGCAGGCCATTGCCAAGCGCGCCACGGCGCTGGTCGCGATGGGGGAGACGGGGGAGGAGTTGGCCCGTCGCGTTCGTGACGCGGGGCTCGAGCAGGTGGAGCGCGCCGCCGACTTGCGCGACGCCATCCGCAAGGCCGCTGCCCTCGCTGCACCTGGCTCCGTTGTGTTGCTATCGCCGGCCTTCACCAGCTACGACATGTTCGAGAACTACGAGGATCGCGGGCGCCGTTTCAAGTCAACGGTGCTGCAGGAGCTCGGCGGGTGAGAGCACTGGCAACGCTCGAGACGCCGGCGGTACGCCGGCGGCTCACGTCGACCATGCTCTGGCGCCGAGGCGACCGCGCCCTGCTGCTGGCGGTTGGCACCTTGAGCGCCTTCGGCCTGGTGATGGTGTTCTCCGCCTCCGAGGTGCAGGGCTGGCTCTGGTTCCACAACGCCGCCTATTACTTCGAGCGGCAGTTGATCTGGCTGGCGCTGGGCCTTGTCCTGCTCTGGACCGCAGCCCACATCGATTACCATCGCTTGCGCCTGCTCGCCTGGCCGCTGGGGATCCTGGCCATCGCGCTGATGGTCATCGTGCTGCTGCCTCATTTTGGGGTCGAGGTCAACGGCGCTCGTCGCTGGCTCAAGTTCGGGCCCTTGCAAATGCAGCCGGCCGAGCTCGCTAAAGTCGCGGCCATTATCTTCATGGCCCTCTGGCTGGAGCGTCACCGCGAACGGCTCGGCTCGCTTGAAGACGGGGTCGTGCCATTTCTTGCGCTGCTTGGACTCGTGACCTTGCTCGTCATCCTCGAGCGCGACCTCGGCACGACGATGATCCTGGCCGCCATCCTGCTGGCGCAATTCCTGGTGGCCGGCGGCCGCAAGCGTCACGTGCTTCTACTGGCGATCATCATGCTGCTCTGCCTCTACCTCTTCATCCGGGTCGAGCCTTACCGCCTGCAACGACTGATGGCCTTCTTCAACCCATGGGCCGACCCGCTCAACACCGGCTTCCAGGCAATCCAGTCGGTGGTCGCGCTCGGATCGGGAGGCATCGTGGGCGTCGGACTGGGCCAGAGTATTCAGAAATATCAATGGCTGCCCTTTGCCCACACCGATTTCATCTTCGCGATCGTCGGCGAGGAGACCGGGCTGATCGGCACCTCCGCGGTGCTCGCCCTCTTCGGCCTTTTTGCCTATCGCGGTTACCGGATCGCGCTCAAGGCCCCGGATGCGTTCGGCTCGCTCCTCGCCTGCGGCGTCACCACCTGGATCGCGGTCCAGGCGCTGGTCAACATCGCGGCTGTCACGGTGACGCTGCCCACGACCGGCGTTCCCCTGCCCTTCATCAGTTATGGTGGCTCGTCGCTGGCCATCGCGCTGGGCGCCGTCGGCATACTGTTGAACGTCTCGACGCAGAGCCAGAAGGTGGGATGGATTCGACATGCGAGTATTGATCTCGGGCGGCGGTACGGGCGGACACTTGTTCCCGGCGATCGCCGTCGCGCAGGCGCTCTCGCGGAGCGCACCTGACAGCATCCTTCTATATGTAGGGCGTCGAGGCGGCATCGAAGAGCAGGCGGTTCCGCGCTATGGCTTGCCCCTGGAGACCATCGTCGCAGCCAAGCTCGACATGGAGCAGCTGTGGAGGAACTGGTCATTCCCGTTGATTGCGCCGCGAGCCTTCTGGCAGGCGTCGCGTATCGTTAGCCGCTTCCGGCCGAACGTCGTCCTGGGGACCGGGGGATACGTGAGCGCCCCGCTGATCCTGGCTGCGGCGATTCGCAGAATCCCGGTGGTCCTGCAGGAGCAGAACCTCTTGCCGGGCCGGACGACGCGATGGCTCTCACGCGTGGCCCGTGTCGTGGCGACCGGCTACGAGGAGTCGGCACCGTACCTGCACGCTCGTGCGGTGGTGACGGGAACCCCGGTGCGCCAGGAGTTCACCGTGCGGAGGCAGGAATTTCCTTCACGTCCGCGCACGTTGCTGGTTCTCGGCGGTAGCCAGGGCGCGCATCGCATCAACCAGGCGATCGCAAGCTCGGTCGCTGAGCTGACCGGAGGCCTGAGACTGACCGTATGGCACCAAACCGGCGAACGGGACCTGCCCGAGCTACAGCAGGTGCGCTCCCAGCTTGGACCAAATGCCGGCGCCTATCTGCCGTTCGGGTTCGCGGATGATCTCGGAGACAAAATCCAGATGGCTGACCTGGTCCTCAGTCGTGCCGGCGCCAGCGCCATCAGTGAGGTCAGCGCCGTCGGGGTTCCGATGCTGTTGGTCCCCGGCCCGTTTGCCGGCGGGCATCAACGTCTGAACGCCGAGCCGTTCGCTCGGGCGGGCGCGGCAGTGGTGATCCCGAACGAAATGTGCGATGGTCCACGGGTGATCCAGGAGATCGCCGCCATCCTCGACGATCCGGCGCGCTACCGGACGATGGTCGACGCCATGCGGACCCTGGGCCGGCCGCGAGCCGCCGACGAGGTGGTTTCGCTGCTACGCGCGGCGGCGCAGCCCTGATGCGGATTCACTTCATCGGAATCTGCGGCTACGCGGTTTCCGGACTGGCGCTTGTCGCCAAGCAGCTCGGCAACGAGGTCACCGGGTCGGACGAGGACGCGTACCCACCGACCACCGACATCCTGACCAACGCAGGCATCAAGTGGGTCGACGGCCACACGGCGGGCAATGTGTCCCGCTGGGGCAAGCCCGACCTCGTGGTGCAGGGCAACCAGGTCCGCCAGGACAATCCCGAGACGGCGGCGGCGCGGCGCCTCGGCATCCGCCTGGTCAGCGAAGCCGAGTACTGGGGTGAGCTCACTGCCGAGCGCTTTCGGATCGTGGTGGCGGGCAGCGCTGGAAAAACCACCACGGCCAGTTTGATCGCTTGGATCCTTCGAAGCGCGGGCCGCAATCCGGGGTTCCGGCTCGGGATGGCGGTCAAGGACCTGGGGGCATCGGCCGCCTGGGGAACCGGTCGGGAATTCGTTTTCGAGGGCGACGAGTACACGTCGGCCGTGTTCGATCCGCGACCAAAATTCCTGCATTTCGCCCCGCAGCTCGCGGTGCTGACCAACATCGACTGGGATCACCCGGACGTCTTTCCCGATCCCGCCGCCTACGAGGCGGTCTTCCGCCAGTTCGTCGAGGACCTCGACGCCGAGGACCGGCTGATTGCCTCCTCTGACGATCCGACGGTGCGCCGGCTGCTGGCGCGTACCCGAGCGCACGTC
>VBHQ01000019.1 GCA_005880395.1 Chloroflexota bacterium | reverse complement strand
CACTCGCCTTCAGCGGCGGAAAATCCGCGCCGGCCATTGGTCACACTCTCGTACTCGGACAAGCTGGGTGGATGCGCTCGCAAGCCGTGACTCCGGTCGTCACGCAGGCGTTGATTGTGGACGATCCGGCAGCGTCGATACTGCTAATGCTGTCAGTCAACGAGAACTATGGGAGCCCACAGCCCGAGCAGATGTGGTCCTGGAATGGGAGTTCGTGGACACAGATCAAAGTGAGCCTGCCGCCCCTTCTCAACGGGTCGAGCATAAGCTACGATGCCGGCCACAAACAGGTGGTTCTCTATGGCGGAATCGACGTTTCCGGCACCGCCTATAGCGATACCTGGACCTGGGACGGCAAGAGCTGGCAGAAGCGCGTATGATAATATGCACATATGCGCCGCACCACGGTTCTCCTGGATGATGATCTCGCCGATCGGCTCGACTACGAGCGCCGGCGCCGGAACCAATCGACCACGGCGATCGTCCGGGAGGCGCTGACCGAGTATCTCGCGGGCGGAAAGCCGCGTCCAAGGCGTCTTGCATTTGCGAACCTTGGCCGGAGTGGGCACCACGACACCTCGGAGAGGATCGATGAGATTCTCGCCCGCGAATGGACTGTCGAGAATTTGACCGGCCGCGCGCCTACCAAGAAGCGAACTGGCACCGCGCGTCGCAGTCGTTGATTCTGGGCCGCTTTACGCGGCCGCTGATCAGGACGATCCCAATCATCGCCGTTGCCTGACCGTTCTCGAAGACGGCTCCATACGCCTTGTCATTCCCGCTCTTGTGGTGGCCGAGGTGGCTTACTTGATAGGCCAGCGACTCGGGGCGAGGGCGGAAGTTCGGTTCGTCGCAAGTCTTCGTGACTACGACGTGCGGTGTCCGGAGCCTGAGGATTGGAACCGGATATCCGGGCTGGTCGAAAAATACGCTGATCTCCCGCTCGGAGCAGCCGACGCTTCCGTGATCGTCCTCGCGGATCGTTTTCGCACGAGACTGATCCTGACCACCGACCGGCGTCACTTTCGAGTTACCCGCAGCATGGTGGGGCAGCCATTCGAGCTCTTACCAGAGTTGTAGGTGGCAGCTGAGCGGACGCTGACAACTCGCGAGCTCAACCGCGCTCTGCTCGCCCGACAATTCCTCCTCCAGCCTTCGTCGCATTCGGTCGTCGATACCATCGAGCGGATCGGCGGCTTGCAGACGCAATACGCCCCTTCCGGATATATCGGCATCTGGTCGCGGATGAAGGCGTTTCGGCGCAATGACCTGACGACCGCGCTCGAGCACCGCCGCATTATCCAGGGGACGCTGTTACGCAACACGATTCACATGGTTTCGCCGCGTGACTACTGGCTCTTCCTGGCTGGCACGCGCGCCTCGCGGCAGGAATGGTTTCGGCGAATTACCAAGAAGGAATACGGCGAGTTGCCCATGGACGCGGCGGCCGCAGCGCTTCGGGAGCACTTGCCCACGGGGCCGCGTCGCGCCGACGAACTGAAACAGGCTCTGCTCGTTCGTGGCTTTGAACAGATCTCCTGGGCGGGCCTGAGTGGCTGGTTGGACATGGTCCGCGTGCCGCCGTCCGGCACCTGGGAGCAACGCCGCGCCGACCTCTTTGCACTGGCCGAACACTGGACCAGGCCCGTCGCCTGCTCAGAAGCCCAGGGGCTTCAGCACATCCTGACCCGCTACCTCGCCGCATTTGGCCCGGCGTTGCTGCGCGACGCCGCAGATTGGGCCGGCATTCCGCCCACCAGGCTCGTCCTAATTGCCGAGCGCATCTCCTTACGCCGCTTTCGCGACGAACAGGGGAGAGAGCTTTTCGACCTGCCTCGGGCGCCACTTCCCGACCCATCCACACCGGCACCCGTGCGCTTTCTCCCCACCTGGGACGCGACCCTGCTGGTTCATGCCCGCCGGACGCAAATTCTTCCGGAACGCTTTCGCCCGCTGGTCTTCAACACGAAGACGCCACACTCGAGGCCGACGTTCCTGGTGGATGGCCAGGTCGCAGGCGCCTGGCGGTACGAGGGCAAACGCATCATCATCGAATCGTTTGACCCCCTACCGGCTCGTGCCCGGCGCGCCGTCGACGTCGAGGCCCAGCGCCTAGCCGCGTTTCACGGCGACTGAGTTTCGGTAGTCAGTCCGCTTTTCCGAGCTCGCGCCAGCTTTTCTCCTGCAGCTCGACGCCGTGCTCCTTTGCCGCCGACTTGATCCGCTTCCAGGCCTCGTCGCGTTCCTCGTCGCTCACGCCCTTGACCTGATCAAAACGCGCCACCGCGTTGCGCACGTGGCTTGCGTCGTTCAGTGGCTCCTTGCGTTCCTTCGGGAACGCGAACTCTTGCTTCGGCAGCTTGTCGCGCTTCTTCTCATTCAGCTCGCTCATCGCAACCTCCTGGTTCGAATTTGATAGTGAGACTATCAATTTTATCATCCGGACTACGGCGGGTGAAACGTATCGTTGAGTGGGAATTTAGGAGCGAGGTGAGCCGATTGGCAAAGGATCTCGAAGGCAAGGTCGCGCTGGTGACCGGCGCCGGCAGCGGCATCGGTCACGCGATCGCCCAGCGCTTTGGGCGCGAGGGAGCGTCGGTGGTCGTCAACTACTTTGGCTACGAGCACGAGGCCGAGCAGCTCGCCAGCGAGCTCAGCAAGAGTTGCGAGCGGTCGATCGCGGTTCAGGCCGATGTCTCGAAGTCGACCGACGTCCGGCGGATGGTCGAGCAGGCGGTGAAGGAATTCGGTCGCATCGACGTGCTGGTCAACAACGCCGGCATCGAGAGCTCGCATCCGTTCCTCGATATTCCGGACGCGGTCTGGGACAAGACACTGGCGGTGGACCTGCGCGGCCCCTTCATCTGCGCCCAGGCCTGCGGCCGGGTGATGCGGGACCACGGTGGCGGCTCGATCGTGAACATCTCGTCGATCCACGAGGATTATCCGTTTCCCGGCTTCACCCACTACTGCGCCGCGAAGGGCGGCCTGCGCATGCTGATGCGCAACGCGGCGCTGGAACTGGCGCCGTACAAGATCCGCGTCAACAACATCGCGCCCGGAGCGATCGTCACACCGATCAACGAAGCGACGCTTCACGACCCGGAGAAGCTGATGGCGATCAAGCACATCGTGCCCCTGGGGCGGATGGGCAATCCGGACGAGGTGGCGCAGGTCGCGCTCTTCCTCGCCTCTGACCGCTCCTCCTACGTGACCGGCTCGACCTACTACGTCGACGGCGGCCTGGTCCGCTACGCCCAGGCGATCTAACATGTGGTCATGAACATGACACTCGAAGTGATTCCCGTTCCGGTCAGTGACACGGATCGAGCCATCGCCTTCTATAAAAAGGTGGGGTTCAACGTCGACATGGATCAGCGCATGAGTGATGAGTTGCGTTTCGTTCAACTCACCCCGCCGGGCTCTGGCTGTTCGATCCACATTGGCGAGGGCATGTCAACCTTGGATCCGGGCACGGTCAAGGGATTGATCCTGGTGGTGGACAGCGCTGAGGCTGCCAAAGCCGAGCTGGACAAGCGAGGCGTTGAAACCAGCGATATCGAGCCGCAGCCATGGGGGAAACACGTCTATTTCACGGACCCTGATGGCAATTCCTGGACGCTGCAGGAGTCGTTTGCCCGCAGCATGAGCCGTCAGTCTTCTAAGTAGGTACTCCCAAGCCGCCAAGGCCGTTGGCGAGTTCGTCGCAGGACGTGACCCCCCTTCTCGTTAACCGTTCTGGGACCGCCTGTCACCATGCCTTCCGACGTCCATTCAACGCCCGAATCGACTCATCCGGCCGCCGACGCCGGAGGCCGGATGCCTGTGGGAACCAAGGCCCTGGCGGCTCTCCATGAGCTGGCGATCGCCGCCAGCGGACAACTCGAGCCGCAGGCGCTGGCCAAAATGGCGGTCGACCTTGCCTGCGACCTGCTCGGCGTTGACTCGGCCGCCCTCTACTGGTGGGTTTCCACGGACGCGCTCCTGCACAGCCTCGCCGACAACCGTAAGTATCAGGAAGGCATGTCGCGGACGCTCCAACCCGGCAAAGGGGTGGCGGGAGTTGCCTTTCAGCGGGTTGCTCCGATCTTGATCGACGAATATCCCAAGTGGGAGGGCGCCGTCGGATGGGCGCTCGAGCACGGTGTCCAGGCGGCCGTCGGGATTCCCCTCGTTGCGCGTGGTCGTCCCGTCGGCGCCATGGCCATCTTGACGCACGAGCCACGCCGCTTCGATGACGATGACCTTCGCCTCCTCAACCTGCTCGCCGCCCAGGTGGCGCCGTCCCTGGAGGCGGGACGCCTCGACGTCGACCTGGCGGCCTCGGAGCAGCGATTCCGCTCCCTCTACGGGACGGTCGCTTGCGGTGTGCTGGTGCTGAGCGCTTCAGGGGTGGTGCTGCAGGTCAATCCCGCGGGCGAGCGGATTCTCGGCCTCAGCGGCGAAGCGATGCGGGGAAAAACCCCTGAGCAGCTATGGCGGGGCTATCGAGAGGACGGCACCGAGATTGCGCCCACCGATCGGCTGGGGCCGGTCGTGCTTCGCGGTGGCCGTCCGGTGCACGGCTTCATCCAGAAAACCGTCCTCTCGAATGACCGCGTGCTCTGGCTGCTGATCGATGCGATTCCGGTGTTCGACGCGGAAGGTAAGGCGGTGCAGGTCGTGGCCAGCTTTGTCGACATGACCGATCGCAAGCGCGTCGAGGAGGCGTTGCGCGAGAGCGAGGAGCGGTTTCGAGCGGTCTTCGATCGCGCCGCGTTGGGTATCGCCCGCATCGATTTGAGCGGCCGCATCATCGAAGCGAACCCGGCGCTTGTCCAGATGCTGGGTTACACCGCCGAAGAACTGACCCACAACCCGCTGGCCAGCTATATCCACCCGGACCACCTGCGCGATGGCCATCTCCCCGAGCTTGGCGAGCTGGCCGAAGGCGCGCGGCAGGAACTGCAACAGGAGCTGCGCTACGTCCACAAAGGCGGAGGGATCGTCTGGTCCCGTGCGATCGCCTCCCTGGTGCGCGGGCCGTCGAACGAGCCGCTGTTCGTGATCGTCATGGCGGACAATATCAGCGCTCGCAAAGCGCAGGAGCGCATCCTCGAGCACCAGGCGCTCCATGACGCGCTCACGGACCTGCCAAACCGCACCCTCCTCTACGACCGGCTGCAGCAGGCGATCCTGATCGGCAAGCGGGAGCAGCATCCGCTCGCGCTGCTCGTCATGGACCTGGACCGGTTCAAAGAGATCAACGACTCCTTCGGCCATCACGCCGGCGATGAC
>VBHQ01000018.1 GCA_005880395.1 Chloroflexota bacterium | reverse complement strand
CGTCCCGAACCAATTGGTCGCGCTCGGGCTTTGATAGGGCACAAAGGTGGTCGCCGTTGGGGAATGCGGGGCGAGCAGCGGGGCAAGGATCGCGACCAGGATGTCGATCCCGAGGATGACCAGGCCGATGCGGGCCTTGCCGTTGCTCCACAGCGTGCGAAGCGACCGTGCGAGGAAGAGCAGCGGTCCCGGAACCTGGCGGGCGGCCGGACCCCGTGGGACCTCGACCGCGGCGCCGGGGACAGTCGGCGGTGGAACCGGAGTGACGATGCTCATGCCTGCCGCACCCGCGGATCGAGGCGTACGTAGATCAGGTCCACGATGAAGATGGCAACCAGCATGCTCACCGTGATCACGAGGAACAGGGCCTGCATCAGCGGAAAGTCGTGGTTCGAGACGGCGATATAGAGGAGGTTGCCAAGGCCCGGGTAACTGAACACGCCCTCGACCAGCACCGACCCGCCGACCACCGCTCCAAGCGAGAGCCCGAAGGCGGTGACGTTCGGCAGAAGCGCGTTGCGAGCGGCGTAGAGCAGCGCCACGGTGCGGGTGCGCAGGCCGTTGGCTTCGGCGAATGTCACGTAGTCCTCGCCCAGGGTGTTGATCATGTTGTTGCGCATTCCGAAGACCCAGCCAGAGAGCGTCGTGATGGCAAGGGTCACCGCCGGGATGACGCTGTGATACACGGCGTCGGCGAGGAACGACGGGCTCAGGCTCGGCGTCTCGCCCGGGCTATATCCGCCCTTGATCGGGAACAACGAGAACTTGAAGGCGAACACGAAGAGCAGCAGCAGGCCGAGCCAGAACGGGGGAAAGGCAGCGAAAAAGGTCGCACCCAGCGTGACCGTCGTGTCGGCCGTCTTGCCGCGCCGCCACCCGGCGTAGACACCCAGCAGCGTCCCGATGATGAAGGCGACAATCGTCGTCACACCGATGAGCGCGAGCGTCCAGGGCGCCGCCTTGCCGATGGTGTGCGCTACGGTCTCGCTCGGAAAGGAGTAGGAGCTACCGAAATTGAAGTGGAGGATGCTGTTCAGGTAGTCCCCGTACTGGCTGATCAGGCTGCCGTGCGGCACGCCGAGCTGAACCTCGACGGCTCTGCGCTCGGCGTTCGTGATGGGAACGCCACTCGACGCAAGCCTTCCCAACGCCGCGTCAACCGGCGAACCTGGCATGAGCCTGGGCAGGAGGAAGTTGAGCGTGATCGCCCCCCAGAGCGTGATCACGAACAGCGCCACCTTGCGGCCGATGTATCTCATGACCTAGCTCCGTGTCACCTCATGCCTTGGTGATGTGCGTCACCACGGTCAACAGCGAGTTGTTGTAATTGGCGCCTGCTCGAGCGTGTACGTCGCCTGGGTTCGAGCCGAAGTATCCGTCGCCGAGGCCAGCGTCGTTAGCGCCTGGTCGACCGACGGGTCCTTGAAGCGCTCAAAGTTGTTGGCCGTCGGCGTGTTGACCGGCGTGGCGAACGTGCTGCTCAGCGCAAGGCTGAAGTCGGTATAGGGATCGCCATTCCCGCCGTAACCGCCGATCGCCGCATCGAAGGTTCCCGCCTGGATGCCCTGCGAGTATTGCGGGTATTGCGGTAGATCGAGTGTGGCCGCGATGCCGACCGACGCCACCTCCTGAACAACCTCCTTCGCGGCTGCGACCCAATCGCTGAAGTTACCGGGCATCACGATCGTCATCGTCGCTTGCTTGCCGTTGCGGCCGACCAGCTTCCCGGCTTGCATGCTGTAGCCCGCTTGGGCGAAGGCGGTCTGGGCCCCGGCGGTATCCTGCGCGACCACACCCTGATTGGGCAGGCTTGGGTCGAGCCATTTCTTCAGATTGGGGAGGATCAGCCCCGACATGCTCGCCTGGTCCATGTACCCGTTGACCGCTTTGGTGGCGATCGTCGTCCGGTTCAAGGACATTGACAGGCCCTTTCGGAAATTGACGTCGCTGAACGGTGCCTTGGTCAGGTTCAGGTAGAGGCCGATAGTGCCGCCGGGCGGGAACCAGTACTGGTTGTGCGCCGGGTCACGATTGACGTAGGTCGTCTTGACATCGGGCAGGAAGTTGTATGACCAGTCGAACTTGCCGCTGACGACGTCGAGCTGGTTGGTGCTCTGGTTGCTCGCCTGCGCCGGGAACAGCACCTCGGACGGCGCGACCTTGTCGGCCTGCCAGTAGTTGGTGTTCTTCTTCAGCGAGTACTGGGTTGGCGCGAAGCTGTCGAGCATGAAGGGGCCCGTGCCGACCGGATGCGTGTTGGCATCCTTCACCGGATCGCTCATGCTCGACCACAGGTGCTGCGGCACGATCGGTGTTTGCGCGATCGAAATCGCGAAGGGGACGTTGGCGGCAGAGAAATTCATCGTGACGTCGTTGCCACTGGCGGAGATGCTGGTGATCTGTTGCCATACCGCCTTCGTGTCCAGTGCCGGGAACTTCTTCAAAAGATTGAAGGTGAAGACGACATCGGCAGGGCTGAAGTCCTTGCCGTCGCTCCACTTGACGCCCTGCCGGATGGTATAGACGAGCGTCTTCGGGTCGGTGAACTTGTATCCAGTTGCCAGGAATGGCGTATAGCTGCCATCGATCGGGCTCGGAATTTCCAAAGGCTCATAGATCAGAAAGGTGCCGTGCAGCGAGGAGCCGGCAAACGGGTTGAAGTTCTGGACCAAGGTGGGATTTCCCGCATCTCCCTGGATAGTCAGCGTGCCACTTCCGCCGCCGGTACTGGGATTGGTCCCACACGAACTCAGGGCAAGCAGGCAAAGCGTTGCGCCGGCGCTGAGGATCATCGAGCGGGCACGTGAAACTCGACTCATGGGTTAATTCACCTCGTCTCCTGATTGATCACTGTCGTGGCCGAACGCGCCGCCGCCACCATTCATTACAGTTCTCCCCTTTCCTCTAGCAACAGCCGAAGCTGCTGGAAGAGTTACAGCAAACTTCAGCTTATATCCGACAACGGCCATGGGGCAACATTGACGATTCCGCCTTCGCGCTGCCAGGCCCTGCCCGCCCGGGGCCGGGGTAGGATCTCCTAATGGCCGCCACGGCAGCGGAGAAGCGGTCGACGTCGGCCCCCGACCTCAGGAGCAAAGCTGGGATGGCGGCCCAGTTCACCCTCAGCGGCGCCTTACGCCGGCTCGAGGTCGACGGCCGAAGCGTCCTGCTGTATCCGGCCAGCGAGCTTGAATCCGGCCCCGCAAACCTCTATCTCCGGATCACGGGCAAGGCCATCGTCGTCAAAGCGCTCCTGGGCCCGGGTTCCGATGGACGCATAAGGTGGACGCCCGAAGGGCCCGTCGTCTATGGCCGTTGGCGAGACCTGGAGTACCGGGCGGCCTTTCGTCTGGCGGCCGCAGTCCCGGCCTGGTTCTGGCACGTCGAGGTCGTCAACCGCATGGCAGACCCTTGTCAGGTCGACCTCATCTATGCACAAGACATCGCCCTGGCTCCGTATCAGGCGGTCCGCACGAACGAGTACTACCTCAGCCAGTATCTCGACCTCACCCCGATCGCAACCGACGAAGTTGGCACGGCCGTGGCCGTCCGCCAGAACATGCCGGGTTCGGAAGCTCCCTGGGTCCTGATCGGCTGTTTGCGCGAGGGGGTCGGCTGGGCCACCGACGGGCTCCAGCTTGGACGTCCAGCCCGCCCCGGCGATCCGTTTCCCGGGCTGCTTGCCGACCGGCTCCCGAACGCCCGCCTGCAACACGAGCACACGCTGGTCCTCATCCAGGATCGGAGCGCATCGCTCGCTTCGCAGGAGCGGCTAACAACCGGCTTCTTCGGTATCTATCGATCCCACCATTCCTTGGCCACATCACAAGAGGATGCAACTGAGGCGGCGGTGGTGTTGCGTCAGCCGGAGGCCAGGCCGTCGGCGGCGGTCGAACCAGACAACGGCACGCCGGTGATTCGATCGTTGTTCTCGTTTCCATCCATCGCCTGCGTTGACCTGACCAACGACCAGCTCAGGGCACTGGTCGGACCCGAAAGTCGCCACGCCGAGAGCAACGCATCACAACCATTGGCTTTTTTCATCCCCAACGGCACGCATATCGTCCTTGCGGCAAAGGAACGCGCGGTTCTCCGACCTCACGGCCACATTCTGCGGACCGGCGATAACCTGGTGCCGGACCCAGGCAGCTTGACCTCGACCGCGTGGATGGCCGGCATCTTCCATTCGCACTAGCGCCTGGGCGATCACTACCGACGGTTGCACGTGGTGGTACCGGTACGAGGACGGGTTGATCGAGGTGACTGCGGGAGCGCCAGCGGCGAAGCACGAGCTCACGTTGCGGCTTCACGTGCTCGAAGGTGGGCCCCGCCGTTTCCTCGTGTCGGCCAATGTCGCCCTTGATGACGATGATGGTCAAGAACTGGAACCTCCGCCGTTGTCGATCGAGGCCACCGGGGTGACGGTCCGGCCGCCGGTTGGGTCTCGGATTGCCGGTCGCTTCCCCGGCGGTTCCTTCCGTCTCTCGTGGGCAGCAGGCTCAGTCGAGCAGGTCCAGCGCGACGAGCCGCTGTTCGTGGACGAGCAAACTCGAAACCTGCCCTGGGTCACAATCCGCACGACACCGACCAGCGACTTCGGCCTCCGCCTGACCGCCGGCTTGGTGCCGGAAGCCGATCGCGCCGATCAGGTTTCCGGCGAAACGACCTGGCGCGACTTCTGGCCGGGCGTTCGTGCATCCTTGCGCCTGATCCCGCCCAAAGGCTCGCCGGTCGGTGAGGAGGTCGACCGTTTGGACGCCATCCTTCCCTGGTTCGCCCACAACGCGTTGGTGCATTACTTGTCCCCGCGTGGTCTGGAACAGTTCAGCGGTGGAGCGTGGGGCACGCGCGACGTATGCCAGGGGCCGGTCGGCTTGCTGATTGCACTCGACCGGATGAGGCCGCTGCGCGACCTGCTCACGCGGGTATTTCGCGCTCAACATTCGCGCGGCGACTGGCCGCAGTGGTTCGAGTTCTTCCCATCGGAAGAAGGGTCCGAGACGCGCGACGCCCACGGCGACGTCATTTATTGGCCTCTGCTCGCGCTTGCCGAATACCTCCGTGCCAGCGGCGATACAAGCCTCATTCGAGAATCGGTCCCCTTTGCCGGGCATGATGCCGCGCATAGTGCCGCTCCTGTGCTCGAGCACGTGCGGCGGGCGCTCGCTCGGATCGCGGCAAGCGTCATCCCTGGTACGAAGCTACCGTCGTACGGCCTCGGCGATTGGAACGACTCCCTGCGGCCGGCGCACCCCGAACTGGCTGCCGGCCTCTGCTCCACCTGGACCGTCGCGCTCCACATTGAGGCGCTGCGAACGCTGGCGGGTACCCTCCGAGCGTTCGTCGATGCCGGCGATCGGGAGATCACGTCCGTGGCCGATGCTGCGGAACAAATGGCGGAGGAGGCGCGCAAGGCGCTGGGCACCCGCCTGGTTTTCGACGGCATTCTCGCCGGCTACGGACTTTTCCAGGACGACGGCTCGATCGCGCCCCTCGTGCATCCGGCTGATACGCGCACGGGTCTGCGTTATGGCCTGCTGCACATCAGCAGCGCCATTTCTTCAGACCTGTTCTCGCTGGACGAGGCCAAGAGACACCTGGCGCTGGTCGATGAGCGTCTGATTGGCCCGGACGGCGCGCGCCTTTTTGACCGGCCCGCCTCCTATCGCGGCGGACCGATGGAGATCTTTCAACGCGCCGAGGCCGCAACCTTTTTCGGCCGCGAGATCGGATTGATGTACACGCATGCGCATCTTCGCTACGCCGAGGCGCTCGCTCGTTACGGCGACGGCGTGCGGCTTCTCAGGGCGCTGATGCTCACCAATCCCATCGGCCTGCATCAGCGGACTCACGCTGCACGGCCGCGTCAGTCCACGAGCTACTTCACGTCCTCCGACGCCGTCGTTGCCGACCGCTATGAGGCAGCCAGACAATATGACCAAGTGCTCCGCGGTGAAATCCCGCTCGAAGCCGGCTGGCGGGTCTATTCTTCGGGCCCCGGCATCTTCTTGCGCCTGGTGGTCGAGTGCCTCCTCGGCCTTCGCCGCCGCGTGCATCACCTCGAGGTCGATCCCGTTCTCGATCCTGCGCTCGACGGCCTGCGCGCGCACCTGCCGGTCGCAGGCGTGCCCATGGAGGTGACGTTCCGCGTGGCTTCGCGCGGCGTTGGGCTGCGGAAGGTCAGCCTCAACGGGGTTCGCCTCCCGGCCGAACCGCTGGCCAATCCCTACCGGCAACCAGGCGGTGCGGTTGACATGACGACGTTGCGTCGACAGCTTCGGGCGGAGCGCAACACGCTCGCCGTCGAGGTCGCCTGAGCTGCGACCGCCCTCGGCCGAGGTCGCGCGACCCTGGCTAAAGTCGGATCTGCCAATAGAGCAGCGCATCGAAGCGCTGCTCGGGGCAATGACGCTGTCTGAGAAGGTCGGGCAGACCAATCAACCCGCCAATGTCGACGCCGTCGGCGACGCCGAGACGCTTCGGCTCGGGCTGATCGGCTCCAGCCTGTATGCCAGCGGCCCAACAGCGGGCAACATCAAAGACCGGGGACTGATGCTGTCCACGATTGAAGCGGTGCAACGCATCGCGGTCGAAGAGTCGCGGCTCGGCATTCCGCTGCTCTTCGCGCGAGACGTTATCCACGGCCACCGCACGATCTTTCCGATCCCGCTCGGCCTGGCTGCCGCATGGGATGAGGATCTGGTCGAGCGTGCCGCGCGGATGGCGGCCGATGAAGCCGCCGCGAACGGCATCGCCTGGACGTTTGCACCCATGATCGACATCTCGGAGGATCCCCGATGGGGCCGGGTTGCAGAGTCGTTTGGCGAGGCTCCAGCACTTGCCTCACGCCTCGGTGCGGCCGCGGTACGCGGTTTTCAAGAATCCGCGTCCAGCCTGGCCAGCTGCGCCAAGCACTACGTCGGCTACGGCCTCGTCCGGGGCGGACGCGATTACGACAGCGTGTCCGTGGGTGAGAACACGCTGCGTAATCTGCACCTGCGCCCGTTCCGCGCCGCTGTCGAGGCGGGATGCGCGGCGGTCATGGCGGCGTTCGTCGATGTGGACGGCGTGCCGATGCACGCGAATCGCCGGCTGCTACGGGAGATCCTGAAGCAGGAGTGGGGCTTCGACGGTGTCGTGGTCAGCGATTGGCGAGGGATTGGAGAGCTCGTCGAGCATGGCGTCGCGGCCGATTTGCGCGAGGCGGCCGCGCAAGCGATCCGCGCAGGTATCGACATCGACATGGTCTCGGGCGCCTACGCGGCTCACCTCGCCGAACTCGTCGAGTCGGGCGAGGTCGACGCGGAACTGCTCGACGACGCCGTTCGTCGGATCCTCCGGATGAAGCTGCGCCGTGGAGTCTTCGAGCAGCCTTACCCTCCTCGGTCGACCGACCGCGCGCCGACCTCAGCCTCACGAACGCTGGCGCGCCTGGCCGCCACATCGTCCTTTGTACTACTGTCGAACCGCGACGTCCTTCCGTTAAATCCGTCGACGCGTTCGCGGGTACTGTTGACCGGGCCATTCGTTGATAACGGCGAGGCGCTGCTAGGAACATGGACCCTCGATGGCCGCGGAGAAGATGTGGTCACGCCGGCGACCGCGTTTACGGAACGCCTGGACAACCTCACGGTGGACGATGGTCGTCTCAGCGATCGGACGCTGAAGCTTGGCCGCCAGGCCGACGTCATCATCAGTCTCCTTGGAGAGCATCCATCGCGCTCCGGCGAAGCAAGCTCGATCAGCAAGCTCGACCTACCAGTCGGCCAGCTCGACGGCGTCAGGCAACTGGCCGCGCTCGGCAAACCGCTCATCGTCGTCCTCTTTACCGGACGGCCACTTGACATCGGCGACCTTCTCGAGCATGCCGGCGCCGTGTTGCTCGCCTGGCATCCCGGGATCGAGGCTGGGCCGGCCCTGGCTGACGCGATCCTCGGCAAGGTGCCTCCCCGCGGTCGCTTGCCAATGACCTTTCCGCGGAGTGTGGGCCATCTCCCGTCGAGCTCGCATCAGCGGCCGACCGGCCGTCCCCTCGAAGCGCGCGGCGACGTACCCAGCGGAGGCTACATCGACGCCCTTGCCCAGCCGCGCTTGCCTTTCGGCTTTGGCCTTAGCTACACCACGTTCCGCTACGGGGCGATCAGGCTATCAGCGAACGAGATGCCACTTGTAGGCGGTTCCATCAGGATTTCCGTCGATGTGACCAATACGGGGCCGCGACCGGGTCGAGAGGTCGTGCAGCTCTATCTGCGTGATCTGGTGGCCGACGTCACTCGACCGTTGAGGCAGCTAGCCGATTGGCGGGCGCTCGACCTCGAGGCAGGATCCCGCGGGACAGCGACCTTCGTCGTGACTCCCGACGACCTGGGTTATTACGACCGGACGATGACATATCGCGTGGATCCCGGAGAGGCTGAAGCGATTGTCGGAGCGAACGCAGCTCAGGGAGTCACGGCAAGATTCTCACTCAAGGAGGAAGCCAGATGATCACCGTTGAACCTGACCAGACCGTTCGACACTTTATCGCCAGTGACGGCGTGCAGCTGGGCTGCTTTGTCGGAGGTCAGGGAGCTCCGCTGCTTCTGGTCCACGGCACGGCCGCTGATCACCAGCGCTGGAAGCCGGTGCTGCCCGAACTCCAAAAGCGCTTCACCACCTACGCGTACGACCGCCGTGGGCAGGGTGCGACCGGCGATGCGCCGGACTGGTCATTCGACCGCGAGGCCGAGGATATCGTCACCGTGATCGAGGGCATTGGTGGCCCGGTCGACGTCCTCGGCCACTCGATGGGCGCGGCACTATCGATGGTGGCCGCAACTCGAACCTCGGCGATTCGGCGGCTCGTCTTGTACGAGCCCGCATTGGTAGTGATGCCGGCCGACTTCCTCGACGGCATCTTGCCACGCCTCCGCGCTCTCCTCGAGGACGGGGACCGCGACGTGCTGGTGCAGACCTTTATGCGTGAGGTCCCTGGCCTGCCCCAGGAGCAAGTGCAACTGCTGAGGTCGCTGCCCGCCTGGCAGGGCCGGTTGGCAGCCGCGCATACGCTGGTGCGCGAACTCGAGTCCGGCCGGACCTTTCGGTTCGAAGCGGAGCACGTCAGCCAGATCCACGTGCCCACGCTGCTGCTCCTGGGCGGGGCCAGCCCCCAGTTCCTAAAAGCAGGCGTTGAGCAGGTACATCAGGTGATTTCGGGCTCACGGGTTGTTGTCATGCCCGGCCAGCAACACGTGGCCATGGACACCGGCCCGCAGCTGTTCCTCGACGCGGTGCTCAGCTTCCTGGACTAATGCGATCTGCAACTCGCCTGATGTCTGCTGCGACAACCGACAAATCATTGTTAAGTTGGTGTCCACCGGTCTCAAACTCCCGTACGGTGGCCTGCGGGATTTTCTGACGATAGATCCCGAGATGACCGAACGGGACAACCTCGTCATCGCGAGCGTGGTAAAGAACGATTGGGGTATCCGAAGGAAGGTTCTCAGCAAAATCTTCTGACATAGCTATTTCATTCAGCTCCCAACCGCCCCTACCTACGAACGGTGTGGCTATTAAGAAGATTCCGGCTAATGGTCTTCTACCTCGATCACTCACAACGAACTTCAGGAGAAGATAAGCGCCCACCGAGTGCCCAACTAGGACAACCTCGTCACCCATCTTTTCAAGCTCCCGCTGGATTTCGCGATGCCATATTGCATCGCTAGGATCATCCTCAGATGGCATTGCGGGATAG
>VBHQ01000017.1 GCA_005880395.1 Chloroflexota bacterium | reverse complement strand
CCGTCACCGGGGGCAGCGGCTCGTACTGGACTGTGATGGCGTTCGCCGCCTGACGGGCGACCTCGGCACTCTCGGCGGCGACGATCGCGACGGCTTCGCCGGCATAGCGAACGACCTCGCTGGCGAGAACCGGCTGGTCCTGGACGTCGAGGCCGAACGTCTTTTTACCCGGCACGTCAGCGTGCGTCATGACCGCGTGAACGCCGGGCATCTGTGCCGCGGCTGCGACGTCGATGCCGGTGATTCGCGCGCTCGCGTGCGGGCTTCGAACCGTTGCCCCGAAGAGCATGCCGTCGCGATGCAAGTCGCTGGCATATTCGAATTCGCCTCTGACTTTCGGCACGCCATCGATCCGCGGCACCGACTGGCCGACGCCGGCCTTACGGCCAACCTCGATGCTCATTAGAAATTCAATGCCCTCATGCCCAGATCAGGCTCGCTTCGCTGACGTTCACGAGATGCCCGTCGTGAACCACGAGCTTCCCCTCGACGAAGAGGTGGTGAACCGGTCCGGGATTGCAAAGAATCAGCGCGGCGATCGGATCACTCTCCGCGCCGCGGAATGCCAGGCCGTCGACGGCGAAGAGCGCGATGTCCGCGCGCTTGCCGACCTGGAGCGACCCGATGTCATCGCGCCCGAGGCAAGCGGCGCCGCCTCGGGTCGCCAGCCGCAGCGCGTCGCGCGCCGTCATGGCCGCGGCACCTCTGCGCGCGCGGGTCGTCAGAAGCGCCTGGCGGGCTTCACCCAGCAGGTTCCCGCTGTCGTTCGAGGCCGAGCCGTCGACCGCGAGCCCGACCGTGACGCCGGCGTCGAGGAGCTCACGCCCGGGAGCAAAGCCGGAACCCAGGCGCATATTCGACGTTGGGCACCAGGCCACACCGGTTTTGGTCTCCGCGAGGCGCGCGATGTCCGGCGCGCCCAGATGCACGCAATGTGCCAGCCAGACGTCCGGACCGAGAAAGCCGAGATCGTCAAGGAATTCCACCGGGCGACGCCCGAACGTTTTTTGACAATATTTTTCTTCGTCCAGGGTCTCGGCAATGTGCGTGTGCAACCGCACGCCGTGGCGCCTCGCCAGCGCGGCCGACTCACGCATCAGTTCCGGCGAGACGGAAAACGGTGAGCAGGGACCGACCGCGATCCGCACCATCGACCCGGACTCCGGCTTGTGAAATCGCGCAATCGCGTCGTCGGTCGCGGCCAGGATCGCGTCGCGATTTTCAACCACGCTGTCCGGCGGGAGCCCCCCTTGGGACTGGCCGAGATCCATCGATCCTCGGCATGGATGAAAACGCATGCCGAGCTGCGCCGCGACTTCGATCTCGGTCTCGAGCAAGCCAAGCACGCCGGACGGAAAAACGTAATGATGATCCGTCGTCGTCGAGCAGCCACTTAGCGCGAGCTCGGCCAGCCCGACCTCGGCCGCGGAGCGCTCCCAGTCGGCGTCGATCGTGGCCCAGACCGGATACAGCTCGCGCAGCCATTCGAAGAGTCCGCCCTGCTGCGCGCGGACGCGCGTGAGGGTCTGATACAGATGATGGTGCGTGTTCACCAGCCCGGGGATCGCAACCAGCCCATGGCCGTCGAGGACCTCGGGTGGCTGGCTTACCGGCGCCCGGCCGACGCCGATCCAGCGGATGACGCCCGCGTCGATCAGGATGGAGGCGTCCTCGAGCTCAGTTCCGGCGTCGTCCATCGTGGCGACGGCGCGCAAGCCGTCGATCAGGATCATGTCCGCGCCTGCAAGCGCGTCGCCGCCAGGTTGACGGCGTCGACGATCTTCTGGTAGCCGGTGCAACGGCAGAGGTTTCCGCTCAGCGCTTCCCTGATCGTCACGGAACTTGGATTTCGATCTTTCTCCAGCAAGTCGGCGACTGCGACGACGAAGCCTGGGGTACAGAATCCACACTGGACGGCACCGGCGTCGACAAATGCCTGCTGGACGTTGTGAAGCTGCGTCCCGTCACGCAGGCCCTCGACCGTCCGCACTTCCCGTTCCTGGGCCTGGCCGGCGAGCACGAGACAGCTGCAGACGAGCGCGCCGTCGAGCCACACGGAGCAGGAACCGCACTCTCCCTGCTCGCAGGCATTCTTTGCCCCGTACAGTCCGAAGCCGTCACGCAGCAAGCTCAGCAGGCTGCTACCCGGCCAGACTTCGGCCTCGCGCCACTCGCCGTTGACCCGCGTTCTTACAACCATGACGGCAATGCTCGTTCATCCAGGGCCCACGAGAGCGCGCGTCGAGCCAGTACCTGACACGCATGTCGTCGATAGGCCGCGGTCCCGCGAACATCGTCGAGCGGGCGGGCGGCGGCGGCAACGCGGCCGGCGAATTCTTCGATGACGGCATCATCGGGTCGCTTGGTCCGGTCCTGCCACACTCCGGCCGATTCCATCGCCTCGGAAACCTGGTCTTCAGCCTCACGGGCGCGAATGATTGTGGGGCCGACCGAGCCGAGCGCGATCTTGACCCGGCGCGAATCTTCATCGACCTGCAGGCAGAGTCCCGCGACCGCAATCACCATCGCATTCCGCGTGCCGCAGGGCATGGAGCGCTCGCCACGCGCCTGGCTGCGCAAGACAACATCAGCGTCGTACGCCGCGAGCACGGGCAGCGCGTCTCCGGCCGGGGAGCCGGTGCCCAGATTGCCGCCGACCGTCCCCCGATTGCGGATCTGCGGCGATCCAACCGAGCGCGATGCCTGGACCAGCGGCCGGCATACCGTCAGCCCCACGACCACGGCCGCGTAGGTCACGCCGGCGCCGAGAAAGATATGCCCGTTTTCCTGCTGAACCACCGAGAGCTCGGGAACCCGGCTGACGTCGATGAAGGCCGGCGGGCGAAGCCTGCCGAAATTGACTTCGACCATGAGGTCGGTCCCGCCCGCAATCGGCATCGCCTCCGGCCGCTGCGCCTTCATTGCCAGCGCTTCGTCGAGCGAGCGCGGCAGCAGGACATCCATGGCTTCTGAACCTACTTTATCCGCGACGCGCTGACTCGAACAGCGCGGAGCAGGGCGCGGGCGCCGAGCACGAGATGCTGGTCGTCGGTCGCCTCGGCCGGGGCGTGGCTGACGCCGCCAGCACTCGGCACGAACAGCATGCCCGTCGGGACATGCCGCGAGAGCACCGCGGCGTCGTGGCCGGCGCCGCTCCAGAGCCGGCCTGCCGTCTGCCCCAGCTCCTGGCAAGCCATCTCGAGATTGCGCATCGTTGCTTCGTCCATCCGCGCGGGGGGAACCCAGGAGAGCAGCTCGGCGCTCGCGTTGCAGCCCTCTTCCCTGCAGGTCTCCTCGAGCCGGCGGCTAAACGCATCCACGATTCGGCGAACGACGCGCTCATCCCAGTGCCGCACCTCGAGGCTGAACGAGGCTTCGCCCGGGATCACGTTGACCCCGCCCGGATAGAACCTGACGATCCCCACGTTGGCGACGGCCTCGGCGTCGATCGACTGGACCAGTTCCTCAACTCCGGCAATCGCCCGCGCCGCCGCTCGGCCGGCGTCATGGCGCAGGGCGAAGGGTGTCGTGCCGGCGTGGTTCTGGGTGCCGATAACCCGGAACTGCTGGCGATGAACGCCGACGATGCCCGTCACGACGGCCAGGTCCATGCTGGCGGCTTCCATGCGCGGGCCCTGTTCGATGTGCAGCTCGAGAAATGCCGCGAGCGAGGCGAGATGGGCTCCGGCCTCCGCGAGACGATCGAGCGACGTCCCAGCCTGCACCAGGACCTCGTCCGAGCGAACCCCGTCAAGATCGCGGGCGTCGCGGAGCCGCTCGAGTGGCAGCTCGCCGCACAGCGCCAGGCTTCCGAGTAAGCCGATCGAGAAGCGCACGCCCTCCTCGTCGGAAAACCCGACGATCTCGACCCGCTCCGCGAGCGGGTCCCTGGCTTCGACGAGGGTCCGCAGGACTTCGAGCGCGGCGACGGCGCCGTAGGCGCCGTCCAGGCGCCTGCCGTTCGGCACCGAGTCGAGGTGCGAGCCAGTCAGGATAAACGGTCCGCTTGCCTCCGGCAGCCGCCCGAAGACGTTCAGCGCCGAATCCTCGCGCGCCTCGAGGCCGGCCTCGCGAATGCGCCGGGCGAACCAACGACGGCCTTTTAGATCTGCCTCGGACCATGCCAGCCGATCGATCCCGCCGTTGGGCAGACCGCCAATATCGGAAAGGGCTCTTAGATCCGCGAGCAGCCGATCGCCGTTGATGTCGTTCACGTCGATGCTCGCTGCCAGTCGAATGGATCACATCGCTGGTAGATCCCGTCGCCCGGCTTGCCGACGATCGATCCGTCGCGATACACCACCCGGCCGCGAACGACGGTCGTTTTGACCCTACCGGTCACGGTCATGCCCTCGTACGGCGAGAAACCGGCGCGCGAATGCAGCTCCGAGGCAGCCAGCCGTCGCTGCGGCCGCGGATCGTACAGCACGATGTCGGCATCGGCCCCGGGCATGAGCGAGCCCTTGCGGGGCCAGAGCCCGAAGACTCTGGCCGGCTGCTCGCTGAGCAAGCGTACGACGTCGGTCAGCCGCAGCCGGCCCGTGGTCACGCCGAACGAGTAGAGCAAGAGCAGCGACGTCTCGACGCCGGGGATGCCCGGACTGACGGCGGAGAAATCATCGATGCCAAGACGATCGCGCAGGGCGAAGCCGCAATGGTCGCTGCCGATGGTGTGGATCGCGGCGCCGGCGAGATACTGCCAGAGCTTCGCCTGGCCATCGGCGCCGCGTAAAGGCGGCATCATCAGGTACCGCGCCGCGTCGGGGCCGGCGTAGACCGACTCGTCGAGCACGAGGTAGTGCGGGCACGTCTCGGCGATCGCCTGCACGCCGTCGCGCCGGGCCTGCGCAATCAACGCGACTGGCTCGGGCGTCGATAGGTGCACGAAGTAGACCGGGCTACCGGTCGTGCGGCTGAAGAGCAATCCTCGGGCGACCGCCTCGGCCTCGGCGACGGCTGGGCGAGCCACGCCGTGGTAGCGCAGCGAGCGTTTGCCCGCCGCGAGCAATTGCCGCGTCATGCCCTCGACGATGGCGTCGTTTTCGGCGTGGACCTGCACCAGCAGTCCGCCGCCGCCCGACCGCTCCATCAGCCGGTACCAGGTCCAATCGTCCGCGTAAAAAATCGTGTCACGGTATGTCGTGTAGATCTTGGCGCTCGTCACCCCGGCCTCGACGAGCGCGTCGAGGTCCCGTTCCCAGCCGTCGCCAAGATGGGCGATCGTCATGTGCACGCCGTAGTCGACGTGCGAATGCCCGTCCATCAACCGCCGTCGTGCGGCGAGCGCCTGGAGAAACGTCTGGCCTTTCAGTTGCGGGGCAAATTCCAGGTACGTCGTCACCCCGCCGGCGGCGGCGGAGGCCGACCCGCTTTCAAAGTCATCGGCGGTCCGCGCGGTTCCGGTGTCCAGCAGCAGGTGCGTGTGCGGATCGACGACGCCCGGCAGGACGAGCAAGCCGGAGGCGTCGATCGTGTCCTGATCGCCGGCGATGCCGGGGGCAACGCGCACCACCTTGCCGTCGCGCACCAGGATGTCGGCCTCTTGCTCGCCGGCACCGGTCACGATGGTGCCGCCTCGAATCAGCATTGCAGCCGGATGGACGCTGGCTCAGGCGCCGATGTCGTAAAGATTGCCCGGGTCGAGATCGAGACCGTTGACGACCTGCCAGAGAGCGGCCACGGCCTTGAGCGCGTTTCGCCGTTCGAACGGCGCGAGCTCTTGACTTTCTTTGAGCAATCGCACCAGGGATTGGTAGCACTCGACCAGCGTGCGCTCGGACGAGCTGAGCTCGACACCCATCGTGTTCTTCATGCCGTGACCCTCCGCTCGCCGGCGGTGCCGATCACGATGCGATCATCCTGGAGCCGCTTGGCCTTGAGCTCGAAGCGCGGCAGGCTGCCGCTTTCGACTTTTTGCACCCCGAAGCGAAGACCCTCATGGGCTTCCGCCAGGCCTTTGGCAAGCGCGGCGCAAATGCGATCGCATTCGGCCCCGTCGTTGCTGGGGATCTCGACCAGTACCTCGATCTCGTCCTGCCGGCCCTGGACCGTGTACAGATGGATGCGAAACTCGTCGATCTCTTTGAATTCGCGCACGATCGACTCGACCGCGCGCGGATAGACGTTGGTCCCCCGCACCAGCTTCATGTCGTCGACGCGGCCCTGGATGCCACCTTCGTAGAGGTCGAACGTGCGGCCGCAGCTGCAGCTGTTGGCCGGCACGCGGACGACCAGGTCGCGCGTGCGATAGCGGAGCACCGGGATGAAGCCCCGGCCAAACGAGGTGATCAGGCGTTCACCAAGCTCGCCATAACCAACCGGTTCTCCGGTCTCGGGATCGACGACCTCCTCGATGTAGTGGTCCTCGATGATGTGCGTCCCGCCAGGCTGGTTGGCGCATTCGAAGATCATGATGGTGCCCACTTCGGTCATGCCGGCGGTGTCGGCCGCCTTAGCGCCCCATTCGTCCTGAATTAGCCGCTTAGTCGCGGGAATCGATCCAGCCGGCTCGCCCGAGAGGATGAGTCGCTTGACCGGCCCGGCGGCCAGATCGACGCCCATCGTTTTTGCCTCCTGCGCCATCCGGAGAGCGTAGGTCGGCGTCGAGCAGACGACGGTCGCCTTCATCGTCATGATCTGCTTGACGCGGGCCTCCGTCGTCATGTTGCCTCCCGGCAGCACGAGGCAACCAATTTTTTCGCTGGCATAGTGCGCCCCCCAGAAGCCGACGAAGGTGCCGTAGCTGAAGGCGAAGAACACGACGTCCGCAGGGCGGACGCCGAAACCCCAGAAGCCATAGCACCACATCTCCGCGATCCACTCCCAGTCCTTCATGCTGTCCAGCACCTGGAGGGGAATGCGGCCGGTCGTCCCCGAGGTCAGGTGGTAACGAATCGCCGCCTCCTCGGGCGCGGCGAGCAGCGGCCCGTATGGCGGTCTCTCGAGCTGCGCCTGCATCCATTCGTCGCGGGTCATCATCGGAATGCGGCGCAGGTCCTTGAGGCTCTTGATCGAGTCCGGGCTCACGCCGGCGGCCTTGAGTCGTTTGGCCTGCCAGGGGACCTTCGCTTCGGCCCAGCCGACCAGGTTCTTGAGCTTGCGCAGCTGCAGCGCCTCGATCTGGTCGCGCGGCATGGTCTCGTGCCGTGGATTCCAGTAGGGCGATTCCTTCATGATGCTCGCCCTCGTTGTAGCACTTTCGGGGGTAAGCTGGACCCAGTTTGGCCAGCGCCCAACAACCCGCCGAGGCGAACGCTCCTTCTCCCTCCGGCGGAGGGCAGGCTGGAGCCGATAAGCCGCCGTATCGCCTGGGCGGCATGGGCTATCAAGATGCGACCGGTCGCCGGCTGAGTTACGGATCGTATCTGAAGATTCCCGAACTGCTCGATCTTCAACACGGCCTGACTGACGCGCACGACGAGTTACTTTTCATCGTCGTGCACCAGGTCTACGAGCTCTGGTTCAAGGTGCTGCTCGATGAGCTCGAGGCGACGCGCGATGCGATCCAGGCTGACGAGCTGCGCGCGGCACGGCACTACCTCGCGCGGGTGAAAGTCATCGAGGCGCTGCTGGTCGAGCAGGTCGCCGTCCTGGAAACGATGGCGCCCCAGGATTTCTTGACGTTTCGCTCGGAACTGGCGCCCGCCAGCGGTTTTCAGTCGATCCAGTTTCGCGAGGTCGAGTATCTGTCGGGCTTGAAAGACCGCGGCTACCTGAAAGCGCTCGACGATGAGCCGGGGGCGCGAGTGCGGCTCGAGCGGCGCCTTGCCGAGCCGTCGCTTGCCGATGCCTTTGCCGCGCTGCTCGGGCGGCGCGGCCTCAGCGTCGCCCAGCTTTATCAAGATGGCACCCAGCACGCCGATGTCCTGGACCTCGCCGAAGCGCTGCTCGACCACGATGAGGGGTTTCGCATCTGGCGGTTGCGGCACGTCCAGATGGTCGAGCGCCAGATCGGCGACAAGCCGGGCACGGGCGGCTCGACCGGCGTCAGGTACCTGCAATCGACGCTTGACAAGCGCTTCTTCCCCGAGCTCTGGCAGGTGCGCTCTCAGCTCGATTAGCGATTGTTCGCGAAGAGCCGGCTGAAGT
>VBHQ01000157.1 GCA_005880395.1 Chloroflexota bacterium | reverse complement strand
TCGAACGTGCACTCGAGATCGCCGCTACATTGGAAAACCCCGATCTCCGTGCGCGGATCACCTACGATTTCGCCCGAGCGTTGGAACGGGAGGGCGATACCGCATCGGCCGCGCTGCGCTTTCGGCAGGCCTACGAGGCTGGACGTGGCACCGGCACCGCTCACCCGTCAAGCCAAGCGTTTATCTAAGTAAGCCCTACTTGACAGACGCGATTGGATGACGCCATAATGACGGCCACGGAAGGTGGTGTCGTTGGCAACAACGATCCCCCCGCCACCCTCCGATTTTCGGACAACGAAGTCGCTGGTGAAGATCGCATTCTGCGCTAGACTGGTCACACACAGTCAAGGGGGATTGATGGACGGATACTCCAGAAAAGTTGGCGCGAGGCTACGGAGCCTGCGCAAGCAGCGCGGCCTGACCCTGCAACAGGTTGAGGTGCTGTCGAACAAGCGCCTCAAAGGTTCGCTGCTGGCGGCCTACGAGCGCGGCGACCGGAATATCTCGGTGACCCGGCTGCACCAGATCGCGACCCTCTACAGCGTCCCGGTCAACCAGCTGCTGCCCGAGGATCTCGAAGGCGCCGGCGAACCCGCGCTCCCGCCCAAGATGGCGATCGACCTCAACCAGCTCCAGGGATTGCCCGAGCGCCAGGGCTCGATTCTGAGCCGGCACGTAACCCGGCTCCAGCAGCAGCGCAAGGACTTCAACACGCCGGTGCTTACCTTCCGCCAGGACGACCTCGAGCAGCTGGCCGCCGCCTATAAGACAACGCCCGAGATGCTGCGCCGCTCGCTGCAGGAATGGGGCGTGTTCCGGAGCGGGCAGGCGCCGCAGGGAGAACGGCCGGAGATCGAGCCGCAGCCGCCCGAGCCCGAGGCCGAAGCAGACCGCTAAAAGGGGATCTCGCCCTGCGGGGTCCCGGGTGGGTTGCTCCGCTGGGCGCGCAGCTCCGCCACCGTCGCCGGGTGGGGCGGCTCGTCGTCTGCCGCCGGTTCTTCACGGACCGGAAGACTTTCGATTCGATGGCGAGCTTCTTCGAGCTTCCGCTCACAGAGCTCGAGATACTCGCGGCCGCGGGCGACCGCGGCGATCGCCTCTTCGAGGCTGAGCTTCCCCTCCTCGAGCGAGCGTAACGTCGCATCCAGCTGCATCAGCGCCTGCTCGTAGGTCACCGATCCGTCGATGCTCACGGCATCACCTCGTCGACGGTGGCGGCCAACCGGCCGGAGGAGAGCATCACCGTGATCGGCTTTCCGGGTTCGGTCTGCGAGGTCTCGCGGATGATCGCGCCATCGGTGCCATCGAGGGTGATGCTGTACCCGCGGCGCAGCGTCTGCTCGGGGCCAAGCGCGGTCAAGCGCGCCGATCGGCTTTCCAGGCTGCTGGCTCGCTCTCGCAGTCCCCGATGGGTCAGCGCGGCCAGACGTTCACGCAACTGCTCAGCCTGCTGACGCCCGGCAAGGATCCGCGTTTGGACCAACGCCTGATCACGAACCAGCCGTCGGCGGCAATCCTCGAGCGAGCGCTCCCGCTGCCGAAGGACCTCACGCGGCTCGCGCTGCTGCAGCATGGCCATGATCGCCGAGAGCCGCTCGCGCCGTCGGCGGGTGGCGTCCTGCGCCAGCCGCGTCAGGGTCGTCCGCCGCTGTTCTAGCTGGTGCTGCGGCCCGATCAAGCTCCCCAACCCGGCGCGCTGCAGTCGCTGGCGGCGGTCGTCGAGCTGGCGAAGCAGGTCGGCCTTTTTCGGCACCACGATCTCGGCCGCCGCCGTTGGCGTGCGGGCCTCGCGGTCGGCTACCAGGTCGGCAAGCGTCCGGTCCGAGGTGTGACCCAGGGCCGTGATTACCGGGACGCGCATCGCCTGGATCGCCCGCACTACCGCCTCCAGGTTGAAGGCCATCAACTCTTCGAAGCTGCCCCCGCCCCGGGCGACGATCACGACGTCGGCCCGCTGATCCTGGTCGCACTGGCGAAGCGCCGCGACCAGGCTGCGTTGCGATGCCATGCCCTGCACCAGCGCCGGATAGAGCACCAGCTGCATGTTGGGAAACCTTTCCCAGATTGTCTGCTGCAGGTCGTGAATGACGGCGCCGCTGGGCGACGTGATGAGCGCGATGGAGCGCGGGATGAATGGCAGAGCTCGCTTGCGGCCGGCGGCAAAGGCGCCTTCGGCGTCGAGCTTGCGCTTGAGCTGCTCGATCGCCGCGCGCAGCTTGCCGGCCCCATCGTAGTCGAGCTTGCTGACGACCAGGTTGATGCGTCCGTACTGCCTGTGATAGTCGACCTGACCGGTCACGACCAGCTCCTGGCCGTTGTCGGGGAGGAACGGCATCCGGCGCGCCGTGCCACTGAATACGACGGCATTGATGCCGGCGGACGCATCCTTGAGCGTGAACCAGACGTGACCGCCGCGCAGCGTGACGCCACTGACCTCGCCCTTGACCAGGACGTACTGCAGGCGGGCCGCGAGCAGGTCGTGGATCCGGGTATTGAGCTCGAGGACGGTCAGCGGCCGGATCGCGGGCTGCGGCTGGACCGCCATCAGGGCAGCGCCTCGGCCAATCGCGAGTCGGGCCGGTAGAGCGCCCGCTCGGCGGCGGCACGCAGGGCCTCCAGGTGCTGGCGCTCGTCGGTGAAAACGCGGACCAGCGTGGTCCGAATCGGCAGCCGGCGAAACAGCTCGGCGACGGCGCTGCGCTCGACCGCCTGGCTGACCGGATTGAAAATACTGACCGGAAAGGGATCGTTGAATGGATTCTGCGGCCGGGGGTCGACCGAGGCGACGTCGACCTCGAGCGAGGCCTGGGCCAGGTCGGCGGGCAGGGCTTCGCGAATCCGGCGCACGTACTCCGATGGATCTGGATAGAAGATCGCGTCTTCCAGGCTGGAGAACTCGTAGTAATCCTCGAAGATCAGCCGCCACTTGAGTTCCCGCCGCACGATCCGGCCCCATTCACGGGCGAGCTCGGCCGGGCGTCCTTCCTGGCGCCGCCAGCCGTCGACGGTATCGATCAACGACCAGTCGGTGAGCCCCTGGTAGGCGGACAGGTGATCCAGCGGATTTCCGGGGAGGATGCGCTCGATCGTCTCGCCGAAGATCTCGCGCATGTGCAGGTCGATCCGCCGAACGGTGCGGTGATAGTAGATGTTGTTGTACAGGTAAAGCCGGGCGTTCAAAAACAGCAGCAGCGCCTGGGCGCCGTGCTGATGGAGCAGCATGCCTTCCGGCGCCAGGAAGCTGTAGTGCAACAGCCGCTCGATATCGACCGGGCCAATCTTGACGCCGCACATGTAGGCATCGCGCGGCACGTAGTCGAGGTTGTCCGCTGTGTACATGCCGTTCAGGATTGGCTTGAGCGCGGTGACCCAGAGCGGGACCGGCGGCGCCGCCAGCGGCGCTTCGGCGATCAGCTCCGCGACCCAGCGCGGATCGACGCGCTCGCCCGGCGCGAAACGGCCGCTTGGACTGGCATCGAGCGCGGTGATCGTCGGGCTGAGCTCGCCGAGGATGAGCGCGCGGCCGATCACCTCGTGGTCGATGCGAAAGCGATCGAGATAGTTCTGGTCGAAGAAATGCCCGAACGGCCCGTGGCCGACGTCGTGGAGCAGGCCGGCGACCCGAAGCGTCTCTTCCACGCATGGCAACGACGGCACCTCGGGCACGAGCTCCGCCAGGTTGGGATAGAGCCGGCGCGCCCAGTCGCCGCTCAGATGCATCGCGCCGAGCGCGTGCTGGAATCGTGAATGCTCGCCGCCGGGAAACACCCACCAGGCGGATTGCAGCTGATGAATGCGGCGGAGCCGCTGCAGCCAGGGATCGTCCAGCAGGTCCTGTTCCGCAGCCGCGCTCGACCCATGCAGGCGTTTGGTGATCTTGATGTAGCCGTGCAGCGGATCAGCGACCAGGTTGACCGCGTCATATTGCCGGGCCAGATCGCTCACGAGTTCGGCACGATTCTAATAGCATGAGGTCGATGGAGCGGGCCCTCATCGTCGATGCCTTGCGCACGCCGATAGGGCGGTACGGTGGCGCGCTGAAAGAGCTTCGGCCCGACGATCTCGCCGCGCTCGTGATCTCCGAGGTGGTCAACCGCGCCAAGCTCGAGCCGGCGAGCATCGAGGACGTGTACTTCGGCGATGCCAACCAGTCGGGCGAGGACAACCGCAACGTCGCGCGCATGGCGCTCTTGCTCGCTGGGCTCCCCGTCGACGTCCCCGGGGCGACCGTCAACCGGCTCTGCGGATCCGGCATGCAGGCGGTCATCTCGGCGACGCGCGAGATCGAAACCGGGAACGCCGACTGCCTGCTCGCCGGCGGCGTCGAAAGCATGACCCGCGCGCCGTACATCCTGGAGAAGCCCGGCCATGAGTTCGCCCGCGGCGCGCAAACGCTGCACGACAGCACGCTCGGCTGGCGGATGGTCAATCCGCGGCTGGCCGAGAAGTATCCACCTCTGAGCATGGGGCAGACGGCCGAGGTCGTCGCTCGGCGCTACCAAATCAGCCGTGACGAGCAGGATCGCTGGGCGCTCGATAGCCACGGGAAAGCCGTGGCGGCGCAACAAGCGTGCCATTTCCGCGACGAGCTGGTTCCCGTGCCTCTGCCCCGCGGCGGCCGGGTCGAAACCGACGAAGGCCCCCGTCCGGACACGACGCTCGAGAAGCTCGGGGCTCTCAAGCCGGCATTCGAAACCGATGGGACGGTCACCGCCGGAAATTCGTCTTCGCTGAACGACGGCGCCGCCTGCCTGGTCCTGATGTCGGAGTCCCAGGCGCAGCGGATCAACGCCCAGCCGCTGGCGTGCGTGGTTTCGGCCGCGACCGCGGGCGTCGATCCCTCGGTCATGGGCCTGGGACCGATCCCGGCATCGCGCAAAGCGCTGAAGCGAGCTGGATTGCGCGTCGGCGACCTGGATCGTGTCGAGCTCAACGAGGCGTTCGCCTCGCAGGTGATCGCCTGCATTCGCGACCTGGGGCTCGACCCCGGGCGGGTCAATGTCAACGGGGGCGCGATTGCGTTGGGCCATCCCCTCGGCGCCAGCGGCGCTCGCCTGGTCGCCACGCTCGCGCACGAGCTCGTACGCACCGGGGGTCGGTACGGGCTTGCGACCATGTGCATCGGCGTCGGACAGGGGATCGCCATCGTGATCGAAAACCTCCGTCGCTAACGAGCCAACCGAAGGACAATGACGCCGCCGTTCTGATCCGTCAGCATGCTGCGACGGGCCCTCACCCGGTCGCCATGCGCGGTGCCGGATGATCGTGACGTACCCGCCATGCGTGTCCTGCGTCGTGCCATGCGACGACTCCTTGCTCCTGCGGCCGCCTCGATGGTGGCCCTGGCGCCATTGACCGTCGGCGCCAGCGGCGTGCCCAATGTCGACAGCCTCTGGAACTGGCCCCAGGGCGTGTCGATGGATAGCCCCCTGTATGTGATCCAGAGCTGGTGGGATGGCCACAACCGAAAGATCTCCAGCGATCCGACCAAGCGCGGCCTCGACGAGCTCAGCCAGGCGAATGCGGACCTGCTCAACGCCTATATCCTGATGCAGCACGCGCACGCGGCGCCGCAGCCGGTCGCCGTGATCGATCCGCTGCTCTCGACTACGTACAACGCCATCACCGGCTCGAACGTCAAGGCGCCGCTCGGTTCGTTGTTCAGCGGCATCAATCACGGTTTGCTGAGCCTCGAAGGCCGCGGCTCGACCAGCGATCTGGTGCGTGCCCTCCTGCAGGACTACCGCGCCAAGCAGGCGGCGGCGGTCCGCGATCTCGATGCCAGGACGGACAACGTCTACGACCCGCTCCTCAGCAGCAACACGACGCGCGAGGCCGATTTCCTGACGCAGGTGCGGCAGGTATCCGCTCCCGAAGATGGCGTCGCGTCACTCCTGGCGGACGCCGATCTGCAAACGAGCACGCTCGCGAACCACAAATCGCTGAACGGGATCGGGTCGGGGGCGGGCGCGGACCATGGCAAGGCTTCCAACAATGGCCACGGCCAGGCGGCTCAGGGCCAGGGTAACGGCAAGCACAAATAGCCGCCAGGGGCTATCGGATTAGGGCTCTTCCTCGTCCTCGACGCCGTCGAGCGTGGGCATCAGTCCGTCCTGGAGGTCGTAGAGGGCGTCCATCGACTCCGCGATCGTCACGTCCTCGAAGGCCCGGTTGGCCAGCGGATGGTCCATCTCCACGGCCAGGCGCTGCACCCGAAGCGCGAGTTCCGTCGGGAGTTGGGTTTCTTCGGCAATATTGAGCATCTCGAGCTCATCCAGGAGCCGGTCCATGTTGCGGATGCGGTTCCGGCGGGCATCACGAAGCTCTCGCTCCGCATGCCAGCGCTCGCGGAGCGCCGAGATCTGGACCGAGGTCTGCTCGATCATGCGCCCAGTACCGACGGTTCGAGCCATGCTTCCCGAGCGATTACATTACTTTCAAAGCTGGAATTGGTCAAGAACTGCACCGGGCGCGAGCCCGATTGAGCCGGTGGCGCCCTGGGTACCTGCTGGTCTTGATCTCGGCCTTCTGTTTCGCCGCCGGCGGCAACGTCGTCAAGGCCCTCTTCAAGCTCGGATACTCACCGGCGACGCTGTCTCAGCTTCGAGTCTGGTGGGCCTTCGGCTGGCTCCTGGTGGCGTTGTTGCTGTTCAGCCCCAGCCTGCTGCGGGTGCGTTCCAGCGAGCTGCCAACGCTGGCGGTGTTTGGTGGCATCGGGCTCGCGGGCGTGCAATTCAGCTACTACCTCACGATCGCGCGGATCAACATCGCCATTGCCCTGCTCGTCCAGTACCTCGGGCTCGTCGGGATCGTGGCCTGGGAACGTTTCCATCGCAGCCAGCCGGTTGGCCGGGAGATCTGGGGAGCCCTGATGCTGGTCCTCGTCGGCGCGTTCTTCGCGGTCGGCGCCTACCGGCCGTCATTGCTTCGGGTCAATCTGCCGGGCGTCGGCCTGGGGCTGGTTTCGGCCGGATTTTTCGCCTTCTACATGCTGCGCGCCTCAACGCTCGCCCGCCGGCTGAATACCTGGACCATCCTGATCTATGGTTTCGGCACCGGCGGGGTGCTCTGGGCCGGTTATGACCTGGCGACGCGAACGGCGCTGCCAACCGATTGGCGCATCTGGGCGGTGATGGCGCTGGTTGGCCTGGTCGGCACCCTGGTGGGCCATGCGCTGTTCGTGATCGCGGTGCGGACGATTCGCCCGTCGGCGGCCGGCATCGTTGCGACCGCCGAGCCGATCTTCGCCGGCCTGATCGCGTTCGCTGTCCTTGGGGATCGGCTCGAGCCGCTCCAGCTGGTCGGCGCGGCGATTGTCATCAGCGGCATCGTCACCGTCCAACTCAGCGCTCGGGAGCCGGTGATGGCTGAGGCGGTCCTGCAATGAGCCGCTTCGAGCTCGACCGTCTCGCCACGCATCTGGTGACCGGCGAAATCACCTGGTCGCTGCACTACGAGGCAGCCTGCGACAGCACCCAGGACCTGGCCCGGACGGCCGCCGTCGAGGGAGCCGCCGAGGGCTGGACGCTGATCACCGATCTCCAGCGCGAGGGCCGTGGCCGTCAGGGCCGGTCCTGGCTGGCTCCAACCGGCGAGGCACTCCTGGTTTCGGTCGTGCTCCGTCCGCCAATCGACGTCGTGCCCAAGCTACCGCTGCTGATTGGCCTGGCCGTCGCCGGCGGCATCGAGGTCGTTACCGGGGCCGCGCCCGACCTCAAGTGGCCCAATGATGTCCTGCTCGGCGACAAGAAGCTGGCCGGAATCTTGCTCGAACGGCCGCCCGACTCGGCGGTGGTGGCGGGCATGGGCGTCAACGTCAACCAGGCTGCGACCGACCTGCCGGCGGGCGCCACCTCGCTCGCCGTCGAGCTTGGCCGGACGGTCGACCGAGAGGTGCTGCTGGCGGGAATCCTCAACGACCTCGGCAATGCCTATGAGCGCGCCGATCGCGAGGGCGTGCAGTGGATTGTGCCCGCCTGGCGCAGCCGCAGCTCGATGCTCGGCCGGCCAATTCGCTTTACCCGCGACGGGGTTGACGCAGTCGTACGTCGTGCCGTTGTCGATGATGTAGCCGTTTTGGTGCGTGCCCTGGGGATCGTGATGGGTGAAATGGATCAGGCCACCCTGCCCATTCCAGATGTACTCGCCGTGGACCACGACGCGATCGCCCTCTTTGACCGGCACCCGCTTGCCAATCGAGATGTTGTGTTCCACCTCGACCGTCAGGTTCTGCGAGGTCAGCCGGATGATGAACTGCTCGTGCCGGCCGGTGCTGCTGCTTCGGTCAGGGAAGGTTCCGACGACGATGCCGTCGGCGGTGACTTCGACCTGCGACCGCTGATTCTGAAAATCGGCAGCGATGGCCGCATCATCGGCCGCCATCGACGGCGCCGCGGTGCCAGTCGCAGCGCCGCACCCGACCAGCAGCAGGCTCGCGCCCCAGGCCAAAAGGCGCGCGAGCACCGGATGCTGACTTCCGGACCTTCCGGCTAGCTGACTTTCACGTCTCCGGTCATGCCGGAGTGAATCGTGCAGTGATACTGGACGTCGCCCGCCTTGCTGAAGGTCACCATGAACTTGAAGCCGGCGTTCTGCGTGCAGGACTCGAAGCTGCCATCCAGCGCGGTCACGGTATGCGGGGCTGAGGTGTCGACCCAGTCCCATTCCACCGTGTCCCCGACTTTCACGGTGGTCGTCTGCGGATCGAAGCGCCCGATCGTGTTGGGGTCGGAGTTCAGTTTCACGGTCTGGGCTGCCGTCGCCCCGGTGGCAGCGCCTTTTTGGGTGCAGCTTCCGCCGCTACTATTGCCGGTGTTGGCCGTGCCTCCACCGCAAGCCGCCAGCACGAGGGCCATGGCGGTGCCCGCGAGGGTGATCGTCCAGAACTTCACGCGATGCCTCCTTCAAAACGATGGTTTTCCCGCCCACGAGTCTAGAAGGCGGTCTCGAGTCATCGCAATCAAATCGTGGCCGTCAGCCCAGAATCAGGTGCCTACCCTACTCCGGGAGCTCGCGGAATTCGCGGCGGGCGTCGCGGACCCAGAGCGCGGTCGAGACCACGACGAGCAGCGCTCCGACGGCGACGATGATCAGATTAAGGATGAGCCCGGTGAGAACGAGCGCGATGCCGATCGCCAGCACGACCGGCCAGATGCTCGGCGGCGGAAGATGAAACGCGCCGTGCGCATCCTCGTGTGACTCGGGCTGGGGCGTGCTTGCCATCAGCCGAAATTGTTGTAGATCAGGGCCCAGGCAAACGCCAGCCCGAACATGATGACCGCCGTCACGGTAAGCAGAATGCCGAGTCGAACGTTCTTGCGCGCTTCGTCCCTATGCATCGGCCACCGGCAACTATAGCCTCCCGACCATGCGATCCACAACCATGACCGCGAACAGTAATCCGAGATAGGCGATCGAGTAATCAAAGAGCCAGCGCGACCACCGCTGGCGGCGCGAGCGCCAGGTTGCGAGCGCCAGCCCGATGAACATGCCGCCGAGCAGGACGGCGCCGGCGAGATAGACGATGCCGAGGATTCCGGTCGCCACCACGCCCAGCGTCAGCCCGACCAGGACGAGCGTGTAGACGACGATCTGGCGCCGTGCCGCCGCCTCGCCATGCACGACCGGGAGCATCGGCACCTGGGCGCGGGCGTAATCGCCGCGTAGCCTGAGCGCGAGCGCCCAGAAATGTGGCGGGGTCCAGAGGAAGATCACGGCGAACAAATAGATCGCGGTGAGGTCAAGCCGGTGGGTGACGGCGGCCCAGCCCACCATTGGGGGGACGGCGCCCGCCGCACCGCCGATGACGATGTTTTGCACCGTCGAGCGCTTGAGCCAGAGGCTGTAGATCAGGACGTAAAACAAGAGCCCGCTGATCGCGAGCGTCGCCGCCAGCGGGTTGACCCAAAAAGCGAGCACCAGAAACGCCGCGACGCCCAGGCCGATTCCATAAAGCAGCGCGGGTCGCGGCGCGATCCGCCCGTCCGGCAGCGGCCGGCGTCGGGTTCGCAACATCGCGCGGTCCAGGTCCCGATCGATCCAGCAGTTGATGGCGCCGGCTCCCGCCGCCGCCAGCGCGCCGCCCAGCAACGTCAGCACGACGAGGCCCGTCTGCGGCCAACCACGCTGCGCCATCATCATGCCGCCCAGGGCGGTGATGAGCAGCAGCGGGATGATTCTCGGCTTGGCCAGGCTGACGTAATCGAGCACGACGTCCCGGGCCGGACGCCGCACGACGTCGGTTTCTCTCCCCCTCTGGGGGAGGGCAGGGTGGGGGCTCAGCCGCTGGACAATCACCGCCAGGACCACGGTCCCGGCCCAGACCGCGGCCGCCAGCGCCAGGTGCAGGGCGCGAAGCGGCGCCGGAAGATGCAACGTCACGACGGCGGCGCCGACCGCGACTTGAAAGGCGAGCGCCGCCAGCGTGAGCGCGACCGTGGTGCGCACGGCCGGCTGATGGCGCAGCCGGCGCAGCACCGAGAGCACGCTGCCAATCACGAGCAGACCGATCAGTCCGGCGAGCGCTCGATGCAGCAGCTGAACCGAGGCCAGCTGATCGAACGAAAAACTGAAGCCCCCGCCGCAGAGCGGCCACGCGTTGCAGGCGGCGCTCGCGCCGCTGCCGACGACCAGCGAGCCGCTCAAGATCAAAACAAAGGTCCCGGTCGCCGCCCAGCGCGCCCGTCGCGCTGAGCGTGCGTCGATCTCGCCGCTTCGCACCGGCATCCAGCCCGCGACGGCGGTAGCGCAAACGGTGCCGAGCAGCGCCATGGCGGTCGCGAGATGCGCCAGGACGATCATGGGCGGCAACTCGAAGCGAACGGTGATCGCGCCCAGCGCCACCTGCAGGATCAGCAGGCCAAACGCCGCCGTGGCCGGGACGAGGACGTCGCGTCGATGGCGCCAACCAAGCCAGGCGAGCACCGCCGTCAGGACCACCAGCAGGCTCGTCAGCGACGCGGTGGTCCGGTGCGAGTACTCGATGATCGCATGCACGTTGAGCGGCGGCAGCAGATGGCCGTGGCAGAGCGGCCAGTCAGGACAACCGAGCCCCGACCCGGAGACGCGCACCACGCCGCCGAGCACGACCAGGGCATACGTCACCACGGCGGTCGCGACCGCCAGGGTCCACGTCGCCCATTCCAGCGTGTTGCCTTCCCAGGGGTCCCGGGGCGCCTGCCGGCCGCCGCGGACGCTGAGCGCGAAGTTCACGATGAAGGTCAGGATGGCGAGCGCGATCATGAACGCCCCGAAGGTCGCCAGCAGGTTCCAGGGCGCCCAATCGGTCCGGTTCGAATACCACATCGCGATTCGGCGCGGCATGCCCTCGAGCCCGAGGAAGTGCATCGGCATGAAGGTGACGTTGAAGGCGAGCAGCTGCAGCCAGAACTGGATCTTGCCCAGGCGTTCGTTCAGGTAGCGACCGGTCATCTTCGGGAACCAGTAGAAGAACGCCGAGAAGACGCCGAAGACGCTCCCGCCGAAGAGGACGTAATGGATATGCGAGACGACCCAATAGGTCGCGTGGATCTGATAGTCGACCGCGAGCGACGCCATGAAGACCCCGTCGACGCCGCCCATCAGGAACATCAGCACGAAGGCAACGGAGAAGAGCATCGCCGTCGTGTACCTGATCGAGCCGCCCCAGAGGGTCGCCAGCCAGTTGAGCACCTTGACGCCGGACGGTACGCCGATGGCCGCCGTCGTCGCCATGAAGAATTCCTGGAGGCCGAGCGGCAGGCCGGTCGTGAACATGTGGTGGGCGAACACCATGAACCCAAGGACGCCGATCGCCGCCATCGAAAAGGCCATCGCACGGTAGCCGAAGATCGGTTTTCGGGAGAAGACCGGGATGACCTCGGAGACGATGCCGAAGGCCGGCAGGATCATGATGTAGACGGCCGGGTGCGAGTAGAACCAGAAGATGAACTGGTAGAGCAGCGGGTCAGATCCGTGGATGAAGAAGTGGGTCCCGAGCTGGCGATCCATCAGCACCATCGCCAGCACGCCCGCCAGGAAAGGGCTCGCCAGTAACGTCAGGCCGGCGGTGATCTCCATCGACCAGACGAAGAGCGGCAGCCGGAACCAGGTCATGCCGGGCGCGCGCATGTTGTGGATCGTGACGAGGAAGTTGACCGCGCCCATGATCGACGAGATCCCGAGGATGTGGAGCCCGAGGATCCAGAGGTCCTGGCCCATCCCGGCGGCGAACTGCCGCTCGGTCAACGGCACGTAGCCGGTCCAGCCGGCGGCCGCCGCGCCGGTTTGGGTCAGCAAGCCGCTGTACATCACCAGCCCGCCGAGCGGAATCAGCCAGAACGCGAAGGCGTTGATCCGGGGGAAGGCCATGTCGCGCGCGCCGATCATCAGCGGCACGAAATAATTGCCGAAGCCGGAGAAGACGGGAATGATCCAGAGGAAGATCATGGTCGTCCCGTGCAGCGTCATCAGCTGGTTGTAGGTATTGGCGCTGAGAAACGTGTTGTCGCCCACCGCCAGCTGGGTGCGCATCAGCAGCGCGAGGGTGCCGCCGACCAGGAAGAAAAAGAAGGTCGTGTAGAGATACATGATCCCGATCTTCTTGTGGTCGACCGTCGTCAGCCACGCCATCACGCCGCTGTAAGTCCGCGCCTCGTGGCGCGGGAGGGCAATGCTCGCCATGCTGCTGTCTTCCTATCCTCCTGTAACCGTGATGGTGCCCGTCATGCCGACCGAGACGTGAAAGGTGCAGACATATCGGTAGGTGCCGGCCTTCGAAAACTTGAGCTCGTATTTGTCGTTCGCGTTCATCGTGTCCGAGCTGGGAACGGCTTTGTTGTCAAAGGTCACGTTGTGGACCGAGCTGCCGTCGTTGCTCCACTGGATGACGTCGCCGACCTTGACACTCAGGCTCGTCGGCGCGAATTTCAGCTGGTCGTTTTCTGAGACCTTGCTCGCCGGCGTCGCGCCGCTCACCTTCTGCGCCAGCACCGGCCCGCCGCCGATCGGCTTGCCGGCCAGGAAGGCTTGATAATTGGCATTGGAGACCGCGTCGACTTGGAGCGACATGGTCGCGTGCCCGATGCCGCAAAGCTCGTTGCACTCGCCAAAGTATTGACCCGCCTGGCTGGCCTCGATCCAGCCGTGGTTCTGCTGGCCCGGGATGGCATAGATCTGGCCGCCCAGGCGCGGCACCCAGAAGGAATGCAGCACGTCCTTACTGGTGACCTTCAGCTGAATCACCTGGTTAACGGGAATGGTCAGTGTGCTGGATGACTTCCCGTTGGGATATTTGAAGAGCCACGCCCATTGCACCCCGGTGACCTGGATGGTGATATTCGGCGGCGGCCCATTGCGGACGTAATCCATCCGCAGCGTCGTGCGGATGAAGAAGAGGGACAGGATCAACACCGGGATCGCGGTCCAGACGATCTCGAGCCGGGCATTGCCATGGACCTGGGAGGGCTCGCGGTCGTCGCGGCGCCGAAACCGGAGCGCGGCATAGATGATCAGGCCGCCGACGATGACCAGCACGGCCATCGCGATCAAGAAGATGCCGGTGTAAATCGAGACGATGTCGCA
The DNA here is from genome assembly GCA_005880395.1 of Chloroflexota bacterium. Taxonomy (GTDB): domain Bacteria; phylum Chloroflexota; class Dormibacteria; order CF-121; family CF-121; genus CF-13. Next base: position 38,275 of record VBHQ01000157.1, on the reverse strand, counting down.
GGCGTTCGGGCCGGCGCAGTCCAACGGACTGACGTCGACGGCGCCGACGCTGACCGGGATCAGCGCAGCAGCCACGCCCACACCGGGAAGCAGCCCAAGCAGCAGTCGGCGACGCTTCACGCTCACGACAGTGTAATCACCGCTTGCGCGCCTATCGATGAAAGAGCCACCAGCGTCCTCCAGGTTGGCGTTGCCCGTTGATCTCCTGCGCGGTTCGTCGGGCGTCATGCATCGCGTCGTACCAGACGGTCAGCGCCAGTAGGAACGTCGTCATGAAGACCAGCAACGAGAGCATCTCGACAAAGAGCGAGAGCAGCACCATCGCGCTGCCTCGCGGCTTCCAAATCGCGAGCAGCTCGGCCGTCGCCCCTGGAATATTCAAGGTCACGACGAACAGCAAAAGCACGGCACCCAGGAAGATCCCGGCCTTCCGCGGCTGCCGGTTATAGAGCTGGCCGAGGCCGGGGATCGCCGAAAGCCAGGTCGCCAGCCGGACGCTCGCCCGCTGCGCGAATTTTCCCTCCGCCTCTGGGGGAGGGTAGGGTGGGGGCTGCCTCAACACTGGACCGGTTTGCCGCTCGACCACCCTGTACCGGCGTCCTAGCGCTGGAACATCCGATAGCAGTAAAAGGCCACCAGCCCCAGGCTGCAGATCGCCCAGATCAAGACGAAGAGGAAATCGCCCGGTCCGGGGTCGCGGGTCAGGTTGAGGAGCTCGACGATGGCGCTGACCATCAGCCGCCCGCCTTGTGCGCCTTGGTGACGTCCAGCAGGTTCTCGGAGATGATCACCAGCGCCGTGAATCCCGCCAGTACGACGAAGGCGATCAGGGTCCCGATCAGGTTCTTGAGCTGCTGGCGTCTCATGGGAGGCTCGCGTACTGCTGCCACATCCGAATCCAGTGGATGAGCAGGTTGATGTTCTGGTCGATCGGCTGCGGCAGGGCCTTGAGGACACCCCAGGCGGGCATGATGGTTCCGGAGTGCTCTTCTCCCTGGTTGCCCAGGTAGATGCAGCGGTAGTAATAGTCGTCGTTGAAGAAGCCCAGGCGGTTCTGATCGTTGAGCGGCGGGCCCTTGCCGCCCTCACCCGTGGCCCCGTGGCATTGGGCGCAGTTGGCCTCGTACAGCTGCGGCGCCTTGTCGTACACGCCAAAGGGATTCGGCACCAGGTTCTGGTGCGCGCCGGACTCGGTGGTCGCCTGCCGGTTGCCGTTATGGCAGATGATGCAGCCGGTCTCGTCGATGCCGAGCCCCTTGTACTGGCTGGGGATGAAGCCGGTCAGCTGGGCGACCACCGGCTGGTTGGTTGTTGGGTCGTTGACGACCTTGCCATTGGCGTCCAACACGTAGTACGGCTGGGAGCCGGGCTTAGCGCAATTCGCGGCGGTCAATGTCGCCGGCGTTCCCGCGGCCGGTGACGCGGACGCTGAGGGCGATGCCGAGGCGGAGGCCGCCGCGCCCGGCGCCGCCGACGAGGATGGCTTGGCGGACGCCGTCGGCTTCGCGGATGACGAAGCCTTCGGGGAGGCGCTAGCGCTGGCCGAGGGGCTTGCCGACGCGCTGGTGGTCGCGCTCGCCGGCCGGCAGATCAGCGTGTCCTGCCCGTACTTGGCGAAGATCGCGTCGTTGATGACGGCGGGGTGGTTGGGGCCGAGCCGGGAGGCCGCCTCCTGGGGACCGACCTTCGCGATGTCCGGCACATGGCAGGTAATGCAGCGCTCCACGACAAACTGGTTGTTCACCTTGACTTTTGGAAACAGCTGCTGCACCTGGAGCGGGAAGTCCTGGCCGTATTTCTGCGCGTAGCTCTGCTGGATCGGCACCCAGGGCCGGCTGAAATCCTGATAAAAGGCAAAGGCGAGCAGCGCCAGGAAGAGCACGCTGACCACCAGGAAGGCGCGTCCTAGCATGCAGCGCCGCCGCAGCTTTGCGGACTGCCGAGCACCCAGCCCCAGTTCCAGATGAACTCATGCCCGCGGAAGAAGACGCCGATCAACACGAGCGCGACCACGATCACCATGTAGAGCGCGAACAGAATGATCGCGACTTTGCGTTCGGAGGGGCGCCGGCTCGGGTTGCGATCGAGGAACGGCACCAGGATCATCAGCACGATGACGAACGTCGGAAAGGCGACGCCCGCCATCAGCGGCGGGAAACGAGAGAGCAGCTCCTGCAGGCCGAGGAAGTACCAGGGAGCCTTCGACGGGTTAGGCGTCACACCCGGGTTCGCCTGGCCGAGCAGCGGCGCCGGGATGAAGGAAACGATGATCAGGAAGACCGTCATCGCGACCGAGGCGATGAACTCTTTGAAGATGAATTCCGGGAAGGAGACGATCATCTCGTCGTCGCTGTCGTCGCGGACCGAGGACGGAGCGTCGACGGTGCGCCGTTGGGCGGCGATTCGGTCGCGGGCGGCGATCCGGTCGCGAGCCTCGGTCGCCATCGCTTAGCTAGAGGCCTCCCGAAAAGCCATCTTTTCGCACTCGCCAGAAGTGAATCACCATCAGCAGGAAGCCGATCAGCGGCAACCCCACCACGTGCATGACGTAGAAGCGCAACAGGGTGGCGTCGCCGACGGCGCGCCCGCCCAGCATCAGGTAGCGCGTGTACGGGCCGGCGATCGGCGCGTACTTCGCCATGTTCGTCCCGACCGTGACCGCCCAGATGGAGAGCTGGTCCCAGGGAAGCAGATACCCGGTGAAGCTCAGCAGCAGCGTGATCAGCAGTAAGACCGTGCCGATTCCCCAGTTGAACTCACGCGGCTTCTTGTAGGCGCCGGTCAGAAAGACCCGCGCCATGTGCAGCCAGACCGTGATCACCATCGCGTGCGCCGCCCAACGGTGCATGTTGCGGATGAAGCCGCCGAACGTTACCACGAACTGGAGGTCGCGCATGTCCTGATAGGCATGCTGCGTCGAGGGCACGTAATAGAACATCAGGTAGAGCCCGGTCACCGTCAGCACGATGAAAAGAAAGAACGAGAGGCCGCCGAGGCAGAGCGTGTAGGACATGCGGATCCACGACCGGCGCACCCGAACCGGGTGAATGTGCAGCACGAAGTTGGTAAGCGCCGTGCGCGCCGCGATCTTGTCGGTCAGGGGCAGCCCATGGCGGAAGACGGAGCCGACCATCTGCGCCATTACCGAGTACGCCTCGTCGATCGCCGCCCGAATGACCCTCATGAACTCTCCTTTCCCCGGCCCGCTAAGCCGACATTAGACCTTCAAGCGATAGTGATGATCGACGACGATCGAGCGATCGATAAAGAGCTTGCCATCTTTGGCGAGTTCCACGTGCACCCGGTCCATCGGCCGCGGCGCCGGCCCGAAGAAATTATCGGCGTCGCGGAAATAGCGACTGCCATGGCAGGGACACTTGAAGCCGGGCAAGGCGGGATTCGCCTTGGTGGCTTCCTGGCCGGTGTCGGGATCCTTTGAGATCGCGGTCCCCGCGGCGATCAGGTCGCTGGTCACATCCTGGAAGTAGCGCGGAGTGCATCCCAGGTGGGTGCAGATCAAGCTGATCGCGTAAAAGCCGTTGGGATCGCGGTTGATCACCACACGCTTGTCGATGATCACGGTCGTCGACCCGACCGGATAGGCGCTCGGCGCGTCGGCCTTGAAGGCGGGAGGATCCTCATAGGTCGCGTTCGGCTGGATGAACTTCACGCTCTGGAAGAGGGCGATCAGCGAAGCCACCGTGAAGCCGGCCCAGCCGGCCATGGCAAGGAAGCTGCGCCGCGTCATCTCGCGGCTGTCTTGCACCAGGCGGCGAAAATCGGACGCCATTACACGAACGCGTTGTGCGCGGGCGGCGTGAAAATCGTGGCGAAGACGATGGTCGACGCCATGATGATGATGAAGAGCGCGGCGACTAACAGGCAGCCAAAGTCAGCCTTGATCGCCTCGAGGACGCCGTGCACGAGGTCGAGAATAGCAAAGCGGTCGCTGACCAAGACATCGGGTGAGCGCCCGACTTAGCCGGCGCGTGGCAAGGTGGTCGGTCGCGCCATCGCCGGCGCATTCGCGGCCAGGCGCTCCCGCTTGCGCACGTATTCGTGGACCAGCGACACCACCGTCGCATGGCTCCAGGTGAGCGGCGACACCGAGATGGGCCCCTTGGTGTAGGGATCGAGCTGCTCGGCGAGGATGCCGCTCGGCAGCGCCGCCTGCGCGACCCATTCCAGCATCTCGCGGGCCGTCTGCAGCTCCTCGAGCGAGCGAGCGCGGCTGACGACCCACTGGGCGTACCACATGGTGCAGATGAACCATGGATTGCCGGGGACGTTTGCGATGTCCTGGCTCACCTGGTAATACCAGTCGTTCTCATAGCGAGCGATCCCCCCGACGTTGGTCTTGCACCAGAGGCGGTCGTACACCGCCTCCATCGTGCTGACGATCTGCGGATCGTCCGCCTCGAACATCCCGAAATACCAGAGGCCATAGACACTCGAGTCGATGGTCGAATCTTTCGCGGTGGTGCCATCCGGACGAACGTAGAGCCTGCGGATGAACCGGTTGAGCTCGTGATCGAACAGAAAGCGTTGCGTTCCGGCCTTGATCCCGTCCGCCACGCCTCGATATTTGTCCGCCAGCCCGATCTCGCCGTACAGCTGAGCGAAGTTCGCCGCCGCCTGCAGCCCCGCCCAGACCGCGGCATTGGTAAAGCTCATCACGCCCCGCCGCTCTTCCCAGAGGTCATAGCTTGGCTCGGGAAGGCCGGTGAGCGGATCGATGTAGCTGGCCATGAACTCGGCGCAAAGGATGATCAGCGGCCGATAGTACGCCTTGAAGAACTCGAAGTCGCGATGGCGGTCATAGTGCTGCCAGAGCGAGAAGAGCACGAGCCCGGTTTCGTCCTCCTGGATTGGATACTGCGGCTTGCCCGCTTGATCGACCCAGGGATGCCAGCTACTTCCAGGATCCCCGGCGGCGGTGTACTTGTGGCGGAAATACCCGTCCTTGGTGACGATCCGCGCGCAGAGCTCGAAGAAGCGCCGCGGCAGGTCGACGTAGCCGGCCTGGTCCATCGCATAGACGGTCAGCGCCCCGTCGCGGGGCCACATATAGCTATAGGTATCGCGCGCGAACTTGATGATGTCGGCGTCGTTGGCCGCCAGGACCGCCCCGCCGGCGTCGACCTGGGTTCGGACCACCAGCAGGGATCGCCGGTAGAGCTGGGAGACCCTGGGCGAGAGGTCGGCGAACGCGCGCTCTTCCTTGTTGACCCACGCGCTCCAGTAGGAGCGGGTGCGTTCGAGGAACGCTTCCGGGCCGCGCAGGTTGATCACGTCCGCAACCGACTGGAGCTCGCTCAGGTTGCGGGCCGCGATCAGCCACTGATGCGCCACCTGCGTCGCGCCCTGCTCCATCCGGCCGAGGTCGAGCGCCAGCGTCATGTCGACCGACCCCTGCTCGATCGGGTTGTTGCCCAGCACGCCGTCTTCGGCATCGCGCCAGGTGCCCTGTGCGCCGTTGACATCCTTTTTGCCGCAGGCGTAGCCGTCGAGGCCGACCCGATTACCGACCTGCCCGCAGGCGGCAAAGCAGCGCTGGCCTTTGTAGGCCACCAGCCCCCTGACGGCGGGGTAATACATCACCGTATCGCCTACCTCGGTGCCATAGATGTCCCAGTCGAAGTGAAAGAAGAGCCGGACGTCGCGAGGCGGGCCCTCGTTGACGACCCTGACGCGGCGAAAGAGGGCGTCACGGCCGAGGTCGACGCAGTCGTTGAAGTTCACGCTGACCTGCAGCTCACCATGGCGCAGCGTCACGTCGGTCATCAGCGTGTCGTCGAGGTAGACGACTTTCCGCGACCAGCCCGAGTCGTCGAGCCAGGCGAAGCGACCATCGATCCAGATGCCGACGCGGCACGGGCCGCCGCTGGTGTGATTCTCCTGGCCCACCCGGGGGTAATAGATGTCGCGCAGGTCGTAGTTGTGGTCGAAATTGACCAGCAGGGTTCCATTGCCGATGGGAAGGTCGCGTGACATCGTGGGCCATTATCCTGTTGTTCGGGGGTTTGCGGGGATTCCCCGCATGGATTGTTACGATCGCGTCGATCTTGAACCAGACCCTGACCGTTACCTCCCGCAAGAAGGCCGACGTCATCGACATCACCGAGCAGGTCCAGCGGATCGTTGCGAAAAGCTCGGTGAGCAAGGGGCTCTGCCATGTCTACGTTGCCCATACGACGGCGGGCGTCTTCATCAACGAGAACGCGGACCCCGACGTCATGCACGACCTGCTCGCGACCCTCGACCGGCTCGTGCCCTGGGAGAACGACTACCGGCATGCGGAGGGGAACGCCGCCGCCCACATCAAGGCGATCCTGGTGGGGAGCGCGCAAACCCTGCCAGTCGACGAGGGACGCCTGGCGCTCGGCCGCTGGCAGGGAATCTACTTCGCCGAGTTCGACGGTCCGCGCCAGCGGCAGGTGCAGGTGACGCTGCTCGGCTAACACAAAGAAGCCGCCCTTAGGGGGCGGCTTGTTGCCTCGCCTGCACGACTTACTTCTTGGCGGCCGTCTCCAGCTGCTTCGGCTCGCTGTTGGTGCTGGTCGCGCCGCTGATCGGAATCTTGACAGACTTCGGCTTCGCGGGCTGCGCCTTGGGGACGGTCAGGGTCAGGACCCCGTTCATGAACTGCGCCCTGGCCTGATCCCCGAGCGCATCCTCGGGCAGCGTCACCTGGCGGCTGAAGTTGCCGTAGAAGTTCTCCCGAAGCCAGTAGGTCTCCGGCCTGGCATCGGCCGCCGGCTTGATCTCGCCCTTGATGCTGATCTGGCCGCCGTCAACGGTGACATCGACCGTGCTCGGGTCAGCGCCGGGAACCGCCGCCCGGATCACCCACTCCTTGTCCGTCTGATAGATGTCGAGCGGCAGGTAGCCCTCGCCGGCAGCCCCAACGGTCCTGGACTGGCCGGGAACCCCGAAACTGTCACTGAACAGGCGATCCATCGCGCTGTGCAGGGACATCAGATCGCTGATTGGTGACCAACGAATTACGCTGCTCATCGGATGACCTCCTCGAGTGAGAATGCTCTTCCGGTCGGCGATATACCCGAGGGAGGGCGGGATTTAAACGCGTTCACGCTGCGTCAAGGCCCGTAACCGGCGCCCAGATGCCGGTATATACTGGTCAAACTCTTAGCCGGGGAGACGCATGCTTACCAGCATCAAGTCGGTCGGCAGCCACGTTCCGTCCGGCATCCTGACCAACGCCGATTTGGAGCGCATGGTCGACACGTCCGACACCTGGATCCGCGAGCGGACCGGGATCGTCGAGCGACGGATCGCGGCGGTGGACGAGACCGCCACCGACCTCGCGGCGGATGCCGCACGCGACGCGCTGCTCGCCGGCGGGTTCGCCCCTGAGGACACCGACCTGATCGTCTGCAGCACTTCGACGCCGGACTCGATGTTTCCGTCGGTCGCATCGCGCGTGCAGGAGCGCCTCGGGGCTCACGGCCCGGCTTTCGACGTCCAGGCCGCGTGCACCGGCTTTCTCTACGCCATCAGCGTGGCGGATCGTTTTGTGAGCGCCGGCGAGGCGAAGCAGGCCATCGTGATCGGCACCGAAACGCTGACCAAGATCGTGAACTTCAAAGACCGCGGCACCTGCGTCGTCTTCGGCGACGGTGCCGGGGCCGTCGTGCTCGGCCCGGCATCGGACGGCGCCGGGATCAAGGCCTGCGTGCTCGGCTCCGACGGCTCGGGGGGCGATCTGATCTACGTCGCCCCGGGCGCCGATGGCCCCGAAGGTCCCGGGCGACCCGAGATCCGGATGGACGGCCGTCGGGTATTTCGCTTCGCGACCGAGATCCTGGCGCAGGCAACCCTCCAGGTCCTCGAGAACGCCAACCTGCGGCTCGAGGACGTCCGCATGATCATCCCCCACCAGGCGAATGCTCGGATCATCGAGGCGGCCGCTAAGCGGCTCGGCGTCAACGGCGATGTGATGGTCAACAACATCGCGAACTACGGCAACACCTCGACCGCCTCCATCCCGCTCGCGTTGAAAGAAGCGGTCGGAGCGCAGCGCCTCAAGCGTGGCGACCATGTCGTGCTGGTCGGCTTCGGCGCCGGGCTCACCTGGGGAGCCTGTGTCCTCCAGTGGGAAGGCGCACCCGTCAGGGTCGCGGCCTGACCTGTGTTCCGTCCCAAGACTCGATACGTCGCCCTCCCGTCCCCACGCGCCGGGGTCGGCGAGGAGATCGACCGGCTCACCTGCCCGAAATGTGACACCTCGCTGGAGCCGGCACGATTGGCCGCGGCGCAACGCGTCTGCTACCGCTGCGGCTATCACTTCCGGCTGCGAGCGTCGGAGCGGATCGGGATGCTGCTCGAGCCCGGATCCTTCAACGAGCACGACCGCGCCATCACCGCCCACGATGTGCTCGGCTTCAAGGATTCCCAGCCATATAGCAAGCGGATCGAGCAGAGCCGCACGAACACCGGCGTCGAGGAGGCGGTCACCTGGGGCGAAGGCGCGCTGGCCGGCCACGAGCTCGTCATCGTGTGCTTCGACTTCGCGTTCATGGGCGGCAGCATGGGCGCCGCCACCGGCGAGAAGATCACGAACGGGATCGAGCATGCGCTGCACAGCCGGCTGCCGCTGCTGATCGTCTGCGCCTCGGGCGGCGCCCGCATGCAGGAAGGCATGCTCTCGCTGATGCAGATGGCGAAGACCTCCGCCGCGATCGGCCGCCTCGGCGCCGCGGGGCTGCCCTATATCTCGCTGCTGACCGATCCCACCATGGGCGGCGTCACGGCCAGCTTCGCGACGCTCGCCGACGTAATCCTCGCCGAGCCGGGCGCGATGATCGGCTTCGCCGGTGCCCGCGTCATCCAGTCGGCGACCTACAGCTCGAGGCACCGGCCGCGGCGGCGCGGCCGGCACGCGTCCAACCCGTGCCCTGATGAGCGCGAGCAATGGCAGCGTCGCCAGCGCGACCTGGCAGCAGGTCGAGCTAGCCCGTCACCCCGACCGGCCCTACGCGCTCGACTATATCCACGCGATCTTTCCGAATTTCTTCGAGCTGCACGGCGATCGGGTGTTCGGCGACGACCATGCCATCATCGGCGGGCCGGCCGCGTTCGATCAGCGCACGGTCATGGTCATCGCCCAACAGAAAGGCCGAACGACAGCCGAACGGGCGATGCGCAACTTCGGGATGGCGAACCCGGAGGGCTATCGGAAGGCGCTGCGCTTGATCCGGCAGGCCGAGCGTTTTGGGTTCCCCATCCTCGCCTTCGTCGATACCTCCGGGGCCTTTCCCGGGGCCGGCGCCGAGGAACGCGGGATTGCCTGGGCGATCGCGGAGAACCTGGTGGCGCTGGCCCAGGCGCGCGTCCCGATCGTGACCCTCGTGATCGGCGAGGGCGGCAGCGGCGGCGCGCTCGGGATTGGGGTCGGCGATCGCCTGTTGATGATGGAGCACTCGATCTATAGCGTCGCCATGCCGGAGGCGTGCGCCTCGATCCTCTGGCGCGATATCGCCAAGAAGGTGGAGGCGGCCGAGGCCCTCAAGCTGACCGCCGCTGACCTCAAGCGACTCGGCCTGGCGGACGAGATCGTGCCGGAACCGCCTGGCGGCGCACAGACGGATTACGGCCTGGCGGCCGACGCCGCCGCCGCCGCGTTGCGCCGGCAGCTCGATCAGCTCGACGAAATCGAAACCGATCGCCTGGTCGACGAGCGCTACGCCCGCTATCGCAAGATCGGCGTCTGACGCCATTCACGACTAACATCACGACGTGGCACAGGCCGCACCGCAGGCCCCCGCGCGGCGACGCGAGCGGCTCGACCCCGCGGTCTTCCGGCTCCCGGTCGAGCGCATTCGCGAGGGCTACTACAGCGACGTCTATTTCAATCGCGCCGTCGACGTGCTGCGCGCCGACCATCGCCACCCGCACGTTCTGATGCAGGTGTTTCAGAAGCGGCAGGCGGTCATCGGCGGCATGGACGAGGCGATTGCCATCCTCAAGCTCTGCTCAGAGGATTTTTCGCAGCTCCGCGTCCATGCGCTCTACGATGGCGATCCCACCTCGCCCTGGGAGACCGCGATGACGATCGAGGGCGATTACACGCTGTTTGCTCGCCTCGAGACGGTCTATCTTGGCGTCCTCTCGCGACGAACCAAGGTGGCCACCAACGTCAAGCGGGTCGTCGAGGCGGCGCAGGGAAAGCAGATCATCTTCTTTCCCGCGCGTCACGACCATCACCTGGTGCAGACCGGCGACGGCTATGCGGCGCACGTGGCGGGCGCGATCGGCGTCTCGACCGACGCGCAGGCGTCGTGGTGGGGCGGCAAAGGCCAGGGAACGGTTCCCCATGCACTGATCGCCGCCTACGGCGGCAACAGCGTGGTCGCGGCACAAAAATACGCCGAGCATGTCGATCCCGACGTCAACGTCGTGGTCCTGGTCGACTTCGAGAATGACTGCGTCCGGACCTCGCTCGAGGTGGCACGCGCGCTCAAGGACCGGCTCTGGGGTGTGCGCCTCGATACCTCGGAGACGATGGTCGACGTGAGCCTGCAACCGCTGATGGGCGACTTCGATCCGCGCGGCGTCAATCCGCAGCTCTGCCACCTGGTCCGGCGCGCGCTCGATCGCGAAGGCTTCGAGCACGTGAAGATCGTCGCCAGCGGTGGCTTCAACGTCGAGAAGATCGAGCGCTTCGAGCGGGAGCGAGTGCCGGTCGATGCCTATGGCATCGGCAGCGCGTTCTTCCAGGGCAGCTACGACTTCACGGCGGACGTCGTCATGCTGGAAGGCCGGCCGACGGCCAAGGTCGGCCGCCGCTACCGTCCCAACCCGCGTCTCGAGCTCGTCTCCTGATGCCGGACGTCACCATCGTGGTCGACGTCCTCAACGGCTTCTGCAAGCAAGGAAACCTGGCCTCGCCACGGTGCGACGCCGCCATCCCGGCCATCAAGGACGTGATCGAGGCGCGCCGGGACGCCGGCGATCAGGTGATCTTTCTCGCTGACACCCACGATCCCGACGACCGCGAATTCGAGGTCTTCCCCGAGCACTGCGTGCGTGGCACGACCGAGGCCGAGGTGGTTGCGGAGCTCCAGCCGTTGCTGAAGGACGCCACCCTGATCCGCAAACGGCGCTACTCTGGGTTCTTCGAGACTGACCTGGAGGATCGCCTCAAAGCCGCCCACCCGGGGCAGGTGACGGTCGTCGGCGTCTGCACCGACATCTGCGTGATGCACACCATCGCCGACCTGCGGAATCGGGACTATCGCGTGGTGGTGCCGGCTGGCGCGGTCGCGACGTTCGACGGGCCCGGCCATCCGGGCGACGAGGTCCAACGCTGGTCGCTGGCGCACCTCACCGGTGTCCTCGGCGCCACCGTCACCCGAGCGCCCCCGACCCGCGAAGGCCGATCCTGAGCGCCTGACTATAATGTAAGCCGTCAATGCAAAGCGGTCATACCCGGACAGTGCCGGTGGCCGCTTGCGTTTGAACTAGTATGGCCCATTCAGCGTCCTCGTACTGCCAGGGCTGCGGCTCTCCGCTGAAGGTCGATAGCCGCTTCTGCTCGCAGTGCGGCCGGAAGCTCACTCTGCGGCGCCAGACGCGGCTCCCATTCAAGCCCTGGATGATGGCGCCGGCCGCGGCCCTGGCGGCGTTGCTGGTGCTGCTGCCCACCGGCCTCTATGTCTGGGCCGGGCTTCCCTCGACCTCCAACCTGAGCACGGCGCGATTGCCACTATCCACGCGGATCTACGACCGCACCGGGACCGTGCTCCTGGCCGAGATCCACCAGGGGTCTGAGCGGCGGCACATCGTGTCCCTGGCTCAGGTCTCCCCCACCATGCGGGCCGCGACCATCGCGGTCGAGGATCGGACGTTTTACCAGCACGGCGCCTTGAACCTGCTGCGCACCGGGCAGGCCGGCCTGGAGGACCTGCTCCATCTTCGCTTCGACCAGGGCGGCAGCACCATCACCCAGCAACTGGTCAAGAATATCTACCTCACCGAGGACCGGTCGATCCTGCGCAAGCTCGACGAGGTGATCCTCGCGATCGAGGTCGAGCACCAGTATTCGAAGAACCAGATCCTCGAGGCCTACCTCAATCGCATCTACTACGGAAACCAGTCGTATGGAGTCGAGGCGGCGTCCGAGACCTACTTCGGCAAGCCGGCGACCCAGCTGACCCTGCCAGAAGCATCGCTGCTGGCCGGGTTGCCACAGGCCCCAACCGTCCTCGACCCCTATACCAACATGGCCGGCGCGAAAGCGCGGCAGCGGGTGGTCCTCGACGCCATGGTCCGGGCCCGCGAGATCAACGCCAGCCAGGCGAAGACCGCGGCGGCGCAGAAGCTCGCGCTGCGTCCGGCGACATCGGCGGACGACGTGAAGGCGCCCGGCTTCGTCCACTGGGTGGCGGCCCAGCTCGAAAAGACCTATGGGAACGAGTTATTGACCAATGGCGGCCTGACCGTGGTCACGTCGCTCGACTGGAAGCTGCAGTCGATCGCCGAGCGCCAGGTTCGAGACAAAGTGCTGGCCCTCGGCGCCCAGCATGTGACCGACGGCTCACTGGTCGCGCTCGACCCCAAGACCGGCGATGACGACGCCGATCGCCGATACGCCGATCGCGTACATGGACGGCTCCAGCTGGTGGCGGCCGAGGAACTACGACGGCCGCTATCACGGGACGCTTCAGCTGCAGCAGTGCATGGGCAACTCGCTGAACATCCCCGCGGTCAAGGTCGAGCTTGGCACCGGGATCGACCGCGTCGTCGACGTCGCCCGCCGCATGGGGGTAACCACGTTGACCCAACCGGCCGGCAGCTACCAGCCGAGCCTGACGCTCGGCGGCTACGAGGTGCCGCTGATCGACATGGCCACCGGCGCGAGCACGCTCGCCGCGCAGGGCACCTACCGCCATCCGCAGGGCATCCTCAAGATCACCACCCACGATGGCGGGGTGCTCTTCAAGGACGACCCCGGCCAGGGCAAGCCGGCCATCAGTCCGCAGGTCAGCTTCATCATGGCGCAGATGCTCTCCGACGACAGCAATCGGGCGCTCGAGTTCGGGCGCAACAGCGACCTCGTCATCGCCGGGCATCATGTCGCCGCCAAGACCGGCACGACCAATGACTTCCGAGACAACCTGACCGTCGGCTTTACGCCAGATCTCGCGGTCGCGGTCTGGGTCGGCAACGCCGATCACTCACCGATGCAGCACGTGAGCGGCATCGTCGGCGCCGCGCCGATCTTCCATGGCTTCATGAGCGACGCGCTCAATGGGCGGCCGGACAGCTGGTATGCGGTGCCGAATGGTCTGCACATGGTCAACGTCGCCGGCTACACCGCGTACCTGCTGCCCGGGACCGACCAGGTGGCGCAATCACAGCAACCCCCGGCCGCGCCGTCCTGCGATGAGGATTGCGGCGGAGGAGGCGGTGGTGACAAGGGCGGCGGCCACCACAAGCACCACTAGCGACACCGGCCCGCGCCCGGTGCTAACGCCTGCGCCGGGTTAGGGCACCGGCGGCCGGGGCGGCATCGCCGACCCGCCCGACTTGAGCGATTCGATCTGCCGGGTCAGTTCGGCAACCTGCCGTTCGAGGTTCGCCACCTGCTCCCTGCTCGCCAGCGGCATCGACGAGCGGGCGGTCCGCACGCTGTCCTGCACCCGGCGGCCAAGATCTTCGCCGGCTCGGCGCGTGCGGGCGGTGAGCTGATCGAACCGGCGTCGGTTCTCGTCGCCGCTTGCTCGTCCCTGCCGCAACCAGGTGTTGGCCATCTCATCGGTCTTCTCGAATGCCCAGCTGGCGGCGCCGAGCATCGTATAGAAGCCATCACGGATCACCTCGCGCACGCGCTCGGTCCCTTCTGCTTGCTCCCTGGGTCGATAATCGCCGCTCGGCGTCGATGGTTCGTCTGCCATGCGCTAAGTTTAGGCTCAGCCGATGCCGATCTACGAGTATCGCTGCGCCGACTGCGGAAAACGCCCCGCGATTTTCTTTCGCAGCCTCGCGGCCGTCGATGATGTTCCGGCCTGCCCGCATTGCGGCGGGACCCACCTCAGCCGGCTGATTTCCCGCACCGCCCAGGTGCTCTCCGAGGACAGCCGCCTCGAGCGCCTCGGCGACGACGCCGCTCTCGGCGACGTCGATGAGAACGATCCCAAGAGCGTTGCACGCTGGGCGAAGAAGATGGGCCAGGAGATGGGCGGCGACGAGCTGGGCGAGGACTTCGACCAGGTCGTCGACGAGATGGGTGACGCCGGAGCCGGCGGCGCCGAGCCGGACGGCGCCGGGGACGACGACCTTTGACGGCCGCATCGATTGCCCGTGTCCATGGGCGCGAGATCCTCGACTCGCGGGGCAATCCAACGGTTGAAGTCGACGTCGTACTCGAGTCGGGGGAGTTGGGACGAGCCGCCGTACCCTCGGGTGCATCGACCGGCGCGCACGAGGCGGTCGAGCTTCGCGACGGCGATCCAAAGCGCTATGGCGGCAAGGGCGTGCTGCAGGCCGTTTCCCATGTCAACCAGGAGATCGGCGCGGCGCTGCGCGGCTGCGACGCCCTCGACCAGCGCGCGATCGACGAGCGCCTGATCCACCTGGATGGGACCGCCAATAAGTCGCGGCTGGGGGCCAACGCCGTGCTGGGAGCCTCGCTCGCCACCGCAAGGGCGGCCGCCCTCGCGAAACACCAGCCCTTGTATCGCTCCCTCGGCGCCGCCGAGGAGCCGCTCCTGCCGGTCCCGATGCTGAATATCCTCAACGGCGGCCGGCACGCCGACACGAAAGTCGATTTCCAGGAATTCATGGTGGTCCCCGCGGGGGCGCCGACCTTCCGCGAGGCCCTGCGCTGGGGAGCCGAGGTTTTCCATGCGCTGAAAACCACGCTGCACGAGCGCGGGCTGAGCACCGGCCAGGGGGACGAAGGCGGCTTTGCGCCGGAGCTCGCGGCGAACGAAGAGGCGATGACGTTGCTGCTACAGGCGATCGAGCGCAGCGGTCACCAGCCCGGCGCCGAGGTGTCGATCGCGCTCGACCCGGCGGCCTCCGAGCTCTATCGCGATGGGTCCTACCAGCTCAAGGGCGAAGGCAAGACGCTCGACCCCAGCGAGCTCATCAATCGCTGGAAATCGTGGGCCGGCCGTTACCCGGTGATCTCGATCGAGGATGGGCTCGCTGAAGACGATTGGGCTGGATGGCGGACGCTGACCGGCGAGCTCGGCAAGGGGCTGCAGCTTGTCGGCGACGACATCTTCGTCACCAACGTCATCCGCCTGCGTCAGGGCATCGAAGAGGGCGTTGCCAACAGCATCCTGATCAAGGTGAACCAGATCGGGACGTTGACCGAAACCCTGGAAACCATGGCCACCGCGCGCCGCGCCGGATACACGACGGTCATCTCGCATCGCTCGGGCGAGACGGAGGATCCATTCATCGCCGATCTGGCGGTCGCGACCGGAGCCGGCCAGATCAAGACCGGCGCGCCCTCCCGATCGGAGCGGGTCGCCAAGTACAATCGGCTTCTACAGATCGAGGAAGAGGTGGGAACCGCCGCTCGTTACCCAGGCCGCGCCGCATTCGCCCATGGATAAGTCCATCGGGGTTTGTGGGGATTCCCCACATGTCTAGACGGGTGCCGCCGCGCGGCTTCTTCAACGGCGAGTCCCCATTTGGACGCCTGCCGACCGAACCGAGCTTTCCAACCGTGCGCATCACCCGGCGTGCGGTTGGATGGATCCTGGGGATCGCCGCCGTGCTCCTCCTGCTCTTCCTGCTCAAGCCGTTCGCCACGCTCTACACCGATTGGCTCTGGTTTCGCGCGCTCGGCTACGGCGGCGTGTTCGGCGTCCGCTTTGCGGCGCAGCTCTGGTCGTTCTTCATTTTTGCGATCGCCTTTTGGACGATTGGCGCCGCCAACGTGCTGGTCGCCCTCAACGGCGGCCGCCGCCTCTCGTCGATCGGGATCCGACAGCGCCTCGTGACGGCACCCTCCACCATCCTCGCGATGCTGGTCGTCGTTCTCCTTGGATTGCTGTTTGGCAACATCGCCTCCGGCCAGTGGCAGACGATCCTGACCTTCTTCAATCAAAAGCCATTCCATATCCAGGACCCGATCTTCCACAGCGACGTGTCCTTCTACGTCTTCAGCCTTCCCTTTTATCGCTTTATCTGGGGCTGGCTGCTCGGGGTCGTCATCCTGATGATGCTGGTCGTCGGCGGGCTCTATATCTCACGTGCGGGGTTCCAGAATCTCCAACTGCCGGCGCGCGCTATTCGCCATCTCTCAGTGCTCGCCGCGGCCTTCGCGGTCCTGCTCGCGGTCCACTACCGGCTCGACCTGTGGGAGCTGTTATTGAGCAAGCGCGGATTCGTCAGCGGCGTCGGTTATGCGGACGTCGCGGCGCGCATTCCGGCCTACTGGATCATGACGGTGCTGATGTTGCTGATCGCGGCCGGACTGCTCGTCAACGGCTTCCGCGGCCAGCTCGCGCCGCTTCCCGTGGCGGTGGTCGCCTGGCTGGGCGCCGCCTTCATCCTGCTGGTGGTGTTTCCCGGCTTCGTCCAGCGCTTCCAGGTCGCCCCCAGCGAGCTCGCCCGGGAGACGCCGTACATCAAGAACGAGATCGAATTTACGCGCCAGGCCTATGGATTGACGAGCATCCAGGATCGGCCATTCACGCCTTCGGACACGCTCACCCCGGACGCGGTGGCACGAAATCCGCAGACCGTTCAGAACGCCCGGCTTTGGGATCCGCAGCTGGCGCTGCCTGCCACCCTGGAAAACCTGCAGAGCCTTCGCGGCTACTACCAGTTCTATCAGGACGAGGTGGCGGTTGATCGCTACCAGGTCGGCACCCAGTATCTGCAATTGCTGCTCGCCGCGCGCGAGATCAATCCCGACAAGCTCGGCACCTTTGTCAGCGGATGGGTCGCCCCCCATCTGCAGTACACGCACGGTTACGGCGTGGTGGCGGCTCGAGCCAACCAGGGGACCAGCCAGGGTGATCCCGTGCTGACGCTCCAAAATATCCCGCCCGCCGGCGTGCCCACGGTCACTCGGCCCGGCATCTACTTCGGCCGCCACACCAACAACTACGTGCTCGTCGACTCCAGCCAGGCGGAGTTCGACTATCCCTTCACGCCAGACCAGTACACGCACTGGTCCGGCAAAACGGGCGTCGCGCTGACATCGCCGCTGCGCAGCCTCGCCTTCGCGATGCGATTCGGCGACATCAATCTGCTGATCAGTCCGCAATTGACTTCTCAGACGCAGGTCCTTTTCAATCGCGCGGTCCAGGACCGGGTGGCCGCCCTGGCGCCCTTCCTGCAGTTCGACCAGGATCCGTACGTCGTGGTCGTCGTCGGTCAAGGTCGTCGTCGATGCGTACGACGGGACGACGACCTTCTACCAGATCGATAACCACGACGCCCTGGCCAATACCTATGCCTCGATCTTCCCCGGACTGTTCAAACCCTTCAGCCAGATGCCGGCGGGACTCCAGGCCCACATCCGCTATCCCCGCGATCTCTTCAACCTGCAGGCCGATCGCTTCACCTACTACCACATGACCGATCCCACCGTCTTTTACACACGCGAGGATCTCTGGAACGTGGCGAAAGAGACGCAGCAGCAGTCGCAGTCGGGAGCCCAGGTGCCGATCCGGCCCTTCTATGTCATCATGCGCCTGCCCGGCGAACCGAAGGAAGAGTTCGTCACGATCCTCCCCTACACGCCCAACGGGAAAACCAACATGATTGCCTATCTGGCCGCGCGTTCCGATCAGCCCGATTACGGAACCCTCTTCGATTTCCGTTTTCCCAAGGACGTGCTGGTGACCGGGCCGCAGCAGGTCGAGGCCAATATCGACCAGGCCCCGGTGATCAAATCGCAGTTCGCGCTGCTCAATGCGCAGGGTCAGGGTTCGAGCGTGATCCGTGGCAACCTGCTCGTGATTCCGATTGAGAATTCGCTGCTCTACATCGAGCCCGTGTACCTCGAATCGACCAATGTGCAGAAACCGCAGCTCAAAAAAGTCATCGTGGCCACCGGCCAGAACGTGGTGATGGACGACACGCTGGACAAGGCGCTCAACGATCTCTTCGGGGGCGCGCTTCCGACGGCGCCGAGCGGGCCAACCGGGCCGGCGCCGACGGGAACCGTCCTCCAACTGATCGCCGACGCCAACAAGCATTACAGCGCCGCCCAGACGGCGCTCACCAAGGGAGACCTGGCGACCTATGCCCAGGAGATGAAGATCGTCGGTAGCGACCTCAACCAGCTGGCGATCCTGACGGCAGCGAGCGCATCGCCGAGCGCGTCGCCCAGCGCCTCACCGAGCCACTCGCCCTAAAAGGCGAAGGGGCGCTTGCCTGCGCAACAAGCGCCCCTCCCAAGCCCCCCGGAACCGATCGGTTGCTAACGGCCTCCTGGCATCGTGTCGGCGACGCTGAGCACGGCGGCGACGATGGCGACGGCAAACGCGACGAAGCGGTAGCGGAACATGAGCACCCTCCTTTTTCACCGGGTGCTCCGTCCCCTCGGCCGGAATCTAACACCCGGTCAACTTCTAGTCAATATACTTTCCCGGCGCAGGTTTAGCTACCCTATACTGCAAGCCAGCAGATGAACTCGGTCGGGAGGCAGCTGCGTGAGGCCCGGCTCGCCAGAGGACTCACGCAGGAACAGCTGGCCCGCGGGCTGGCGACCAAAGGCTTCATCAGCCAGGTCGAACGCGATCGGGCCACGCCGTCGCTGGCGAAACTCAGGTTGCTGGCGGACCGGCTGTCGTTGCCGCTTGCTCGACTGACGGGGGATCATCCTCCGCTCGAGTTGAGCTATCTGGGAAAGAGTGCGGCGCTGGCGATCAAGGCGCAGGAAGCGGAGCGCGCGCTGGCGCTGTTGGACGAAGCGGACGCGCTCGCCACCACCGCCAACGAGCGGGCTGACCTCTATCGCATCCGGGGCACGGCCCTCGATGAGCTGGGCCGCCTCTCGGAAGCGCTCTCGACCTACCAGCGGGCCGCGGCCACCGCCCCGCCCGATGACCCCGAACTCAACGCCGCGATCTACGCCGACATCGGCACGGTGCAGAACCAGCAGGAACAGTTCAACGCCGGCGTCGAGGCGGGGCTGCGGGCGCTCCACTGGCTCGACCGCACGCGGCCCGCCGACCCAGCCTTGAGGGCGCGGGTGCTGACCAACCTCGGCCGCTCGTGCTACGGGCTCGGTCAGCTGGAACGCGCCCACGGCTTCCTTCGGCAGGCGCTCGAGGCGGCGACCGATGCCGAAAGCCTGTATCGAATTGCCAACGCCCGCATGGCGCTCGGGGTCACCGCGCGGGCCACCGGAAAGCTGGATGAGGCGATCGAGCATTGCAACCGTGCGCTGGAAATCTGGGGCCGAATCCAGCAGGAGCGGACCGCGAATCGCGTGCTGAACAACCTTGGCGATGTGTACTGGTCGATGGGCCGCAAGGCGGAGGCGCGCGCGAGCCAGCAGCAGTGCCTCGAGCGCGCCCGTGAGCTGCACGACCAGCTGGAAGTCGGGATCGCGGGCGGAGAACTGGCTCGATATCTGCTCGAGGCCGGCAAGCCTCGCGAGGCGGCCGGCCTGGCGCGCGAGAGTCGCCAGGCGGCGCGCGTCGCCGCCGACCACCTCCATGAGGCGTACGCGCTTTCCGTCGAAGCGGGTGCGGCCGAAAAGCTCGGCCATCACATCGTGGCCGACCGAAAGTTCCGGGAAGCCCTGATGATGCTGCTCGAGCGACAGGCCGGCGGGAAGCTCGCCGAGGTCTGCGCGATGTACGCGGACGTGCTTCGGGCCCGCGGCCAGCATGATCGGGCGTTCGCGTTGATGCGGCTGGCCGCCTCGCGAGATTTTGGCCGGCTTCCCGAGCTGATCCGGCCTCGAAAATGATCGATCAGGGCACGGCAAGCAGCGCTGAAGCGCGGAGCACCGTACTGCTGGTCGATGACGATCAGGGCCGCGCCCGTGGGCCGGCGGCCGCACTGGAAATCGCCGGCTATCGACTGATCAAGGCCGCCGAGGGCGCGGCGGCCCTGCGGCTGCTGTCCGCGCATGAATGCGATCTCGTTGTCTGTGAGGCGCTGCTTCCCGACATGGACGGCCTCGATGTCTGCCGCGCGATCAAGCAGGCGCCGGCGACTCGAGAAACGTCCGTGGTCGTCATCGTCGATAGCGAAGACGACGTCAAGCGCGAGAAGGCGCTGTCCGCCGGTGCGGACGACGTCTGTGCCCGTCCCTTCGACGACGCGACCCTGCTGGGGATCGTGCGTGCGCAATTTCGAATCCGGGCGCTGCGGCTCCAGATCTACGAGTTGGAGGGCGCCGTGTTGACGCTCGCCCGATCAGTCGAGGACCGCGACCACAGCAGCGGCGGGATTTCCGAAAAAGTGGCGCACTGGGCGATGCAGCTCGGGGAAGCCTGCGGATTGGGGAAGGACCAGCTGACGCTGCTCTACAAGGCCGCGCTGCTCCACGATGTCGGCAGCGTCGCCGTTCCGGTTGAGGTCCTGACCAAGCACGCGCGACTCGATCCCAGCGAGTTCAACGCCGTCAAGCGACATCCGATCGTCGGTGAAGAGATTCTTCGCGCCCTGCCCGGATCAGACCAACTGCTCCCCGCCATTCGCCACCATCACGAACGGATCGACGGCGCGGGGTACCCGGATGGGGTGATCGGCGAGTCGATCCCGCTCTTCGCCAGAATCATCGCGGTCTCTGATGCCTTCGTCGCGATGACCAGCGACCGGCCCTACCGGCCGCGGCGGACCAAAGAGGAAGCGGTCCGCACCCTGCGCCAGGGAGCGGGTAAGCAGTGGGACGCGGCGCTTGTCGACCGCTTTCTCGGCCTGGTCGCCGGCGCCGATGCCCATGAAGCGAGGCTCAGCGGCGCCGGCTGAGTCCGGTCATGGATTGAGCGCCTCGCCCAGCAACCGTTCGACGATGATGCAATCGCGCCACACGCCATCGAGCTTTCCATGGCGATGGTAAACCCCGACTTCGCGGAACCCAAGCGTCGCGCAGAGTCGCCTGCTGGCGGCGTTCTCGGGGAAGATGCGCGAAACGAGCTTCCAGAATCCCTTGCGCTCCGCGGCGTCGATCACGCTGGCTAACGCCAGCCGGCCAAGTCCCTGTCCACGAGCGTCTTTCGCCACGTAGACCGAGGTCTCGGCGATACCCGCATAGGCGCGTCGCGGCCGGTACTCGCTCGTCCAGGCTACGGCGACCACCTCGCCGGCCTGCTCGACCACGATCGCGGGATGCGTGTCGGCGCGCTTTCCGAACTGCTCGGCCATCGTCGATGGCGACCGAGGTTCGGTCTCAAACGTGGCGATTCGCTCCGCGATGCCCTGGTTGTAGATGGCCGCCACCGCCGGTGCGTCGGCGGCTGAAAACGCCCGCACCTGCAACTCTGGAGCCATTTCTCGGCTAGCTCGGCCACTCTTCGGGCCGATCGACGTCGATTCCCATCGCTTGCGGGAGCGCGACCTCGATGGCCGCCGCCGGATGCGCCGCGATGAGACGCTGCCCGCCGCGGTCGCCGGACAGGCGTTCCAACTCTCCAAAGAACCGACGGTCGAACAGGACCGGATTGCCGCGATGGTCCCCATAACGCGGCACGACCATCGTCCCCGGCCGGAATGCATCCATCAGCGACCGCAGTCCGCTCGCCGTCAGGTGCGGCTGGTCGGCCACGCCGATCAGTGCCGCATCGGCCTGGGCCGGAACGGCTGCAATGCCGAGGGCGATCGAGCGACTGATTCCGGTCTCCGGCGTCGGGTTCTCGACGAGCAACAGGGCAAGACCATCGAGCGCCCGGCGCAGAGCCGGATCGGTCGAGACCACCGCCACGAGCGGCGCCAGGCCGGCCCCAAGAAAGACCTCGGCACTGTGCCGCACGAGCGGCTGGCCGGCCCACGATTCCAGCAGCTTCTGCCGTCCGAACCGGCTCGACCGCCCGGCGGCGAGCAGGATCCCCGCAATCAGCCGGCGGTCGCGGCGGCCTTGAGCTGTTGCTCGACGCAGCTGCCGAACCGCTGCGTCAGCCGCTGGGCCACCTCTTGCATGATGCCGCTGCGACCGAACTGGGCGACGACGCCGCTCACCTGCAGGTCGCTGCTCATGACAACGCTGGTCCCCGCATCGCTCGGCGTTAGCTCGGCGGTCGTGGTCGAGGAGGCGCCACCGCGGCCGCGGCTCTCCACACCCTGGGCCTTGATCTCGAGGCGATGCCCGTCGGCGTCGATGTTCTGCAAGGTGACCCGCCCCCGGTAACTCACCGCAATCGGGCCGAGACGGATCTCGATCTTCCCGTCGTAGGTATGGTCATCGACCACCTCGGTAAGCGATCCACCCGGCACGCAACTGGCAACCTTGCGAACGTCGAGCAGATAGGCCCATGCGGTTTCGATCGGCGCCGACCGGCAGGAAGATGCATCAACTGGCCATCGGCGCCGACGATCTTCAGCGGCAGCTCCGGATTGCTCAGATCCCATTTGGCCGAGTAATGCTTTCCCTGGGTGAAGACATCGGCGGGCCCGGTGCCAGTCAGGTCGAAGTCGACCGCGGGTGCCCCCAGCACATCGGTGAAGCCGGCGTTATGGTGTGCGACCTGCACCACGATGACATTGACCGGCTTGATCGGCTGGCCGGTGTTATGGTCGATCAGAGGTCCGGTCTCGGTGCCGTAGCTGTAGGCGTTGTCCGCGGCTGCATAGGTGTAGGTAACCTTGTGGACATTCGTCTGGTCGAAGACGATCCGGTTTGCCGCCGTGGGAGCCGGGCTCGCGGCCGGTGTTCCCGCGACCGGCAGCTGGTAGGTGACTTTGGGCGCGTGTTTATCGATGCCCTGGGCGAGCCGGTTGCCATCCGTATAGAGGTTGTGCGGCGCCTGCCGCGCCGGATCGCGGGAGAAGTAGGCGCCCCCATCGCTCCCTTCGGTCAACGCCGGGATCTGTTGCTGCGAAATCATGTCGAGGACTTTCTGATTCGCACCGGAGAAGAAGATCACGCCGTGATAGGCGTGCCAGAGCCGGATCGTCACCGGGCGGGCACTGCGAACCGGCTCGATCCGCTGCGTGCCCGACGGCTTGAAGTAGATCACGGTCATCCGGGTGATGCCGCCTTCGGCGAGGTATTCGAAGACCAGGTCCGCCTGCTGCAGGCCCGATTGCGGCCTGGCGAGCACCGAGTTTTCCACCTGCACCATGGCGGGGCCGGGCCGGCCCGGGGTCGGAGTCGGCGTCAGTGGCGCGGTGGCCGGATTGCCGCAGGCGGCCAGCAGCAGCGCAGCCAGGGCGGGCAGCAGCCTCATCAGCGGACGAGGTCGAGTGATCATGCCATCACCAGTATAAAGAAAGACGACAGCGTGGCCAGCCCATCCGTTGGCCGGCGGTCAGCCGGCGTTGAGCCGAACTAGGCCGCGATGCCGATCTTTCGAAGGGCCGGCGCGATCTCGCGGACGCTCCGAGTCCGCCGCTCGCGCCAGTCGAGGATCAGGTCGGCAAAGGCCGATTTGGAAAGCCGTTCCCGCCGGACGACCTTGGTCTTGAGGTCGGTGATCTCGAGTTCGATCCAGACGAGCCCGATTTCGATCACGCGCGCCGGATACTCGTTATCTTCGATCAGCTGAATGACTTCGCGTTCTCCCAGCATTCCATCCACCTCAAGAACAACCGGTTGCCGACTGCACTTATTCAGCCCAACGGCGACGGCCAGAAAATCCGTCACCCCGTGACTTGGACGAGTTGGCGGGAGGCCCGGAATGGCCTCGGTAGACTTAGGGCCAGTGCTCGTCGATCTCCACATGCATTCCACCGCCAGTGACGGCTGGCGCGACCCGGATGAGGTGCCCGATCTTGCCGCCGATCAGGGCGTCCGGGTGATGGCCCTGACCGACCATGACACGGTCATCGGCATCGATCGGGCCCGGGAGGTCGCCCATCGGCGCGGCCTGGGTTACGTGCCGGCGCTGGAGGTCACGACCTACCCGCCGAACCAGATGCGCCATATCCTCGCGCATGGCGTCGACCCGCATCACCCGGCATTGCTGGCCATGATCGACCGCAGCCAGGCGGTCTGGCGGCGCCAGACCGAAGCCTGGATCGAACTCCTGCTCGACCGGGGCATCGGCCGTGGACTCGGGCTCGATGCCTGTCGCGACCGGCCGACGCTTATGCCCGGCGCCGTCCTCAAGGTCCTCCTGCAGCACGGCCGGATGGGCGAACGCGAAGCCTGGGACAGCGTGCGCGAGGCGGCCGCGTCGCTTCCGGCGGATTTCGACCGCGGCGTCCCCTCGCCGGCGGAGGCCGTTGCCGTGATCCACGAGGCCGGGGGCCTCGCGGTGCATGCCCATCCGGGTTCGGTCCCCGACCAGGCGCTGATGAAAGAAGTCCTCCCGCTGGTCGATGGACTCGAGGTTTACACCCGCCGGCATCGCCCGGAGCAGATCCCGGTCTATGAGGCGCTCGCCACCGAGCACGGGCTGCTGGCGACCGTCGGCACCGACTATCACGGCTTCAACGGCGACCCCTATGAGGCGCCGAAGGTCACCATCGACCAGCGTTACCTTGACCGTCTCGGTCAGCGGATCCAGTGGCCGGCGCTGGAGAAGGCCGGATGAGCCCGACGCTGGTCGCGCCCGCGGTCGCCGAGGCGCGAGCCGCCCTGCTCGAAGTCGGTGGCCGTGAAGCCACCGGCGTCGCCGCCGCCATCGAGGCGCTGCCGGCGATCCCTGCCTTTGCCGTGATGGCGACCGCATCGCAGGCCGCTCGACCGCAATGGGCGGGGCTGGTCGACGACCTCTTCGAACGGCCGTTGCTGAAATCCGCGAAGGCCGGACTGCGGAATGCACTGATGTCCACCCTCACCGGGGACACGCTCTATCGCAACGTCTTCTTCTCGTTCGCGGACGCCGTCGTGCTCTGGCACTATGGGCACACCCAGCAGCGAACCGGCTCGGCACGGCTCGATGTGGCCTATGCCGCGATGCGCCGGCTGCTCGCCGGCGGCGAGCGTTTTCTCGAGACCATGGCGCCGGCCGAGCCGGACGTTGCCTTCTTCCACCGGCTTCGACGCGTCCGGTTGACGAAGGACAACGCCTACCCGACGCTGCGCGCCGCCGGACGGCTGCTGGGCGCGGTGGAAGCCGGGCTCACGGGCGAAAAGCTGCACGCGGTCCGCGGCAGCATCCTCACCAGTTACATGACCTTCAGCGCCCAGGTGGTCGGGATGAGCCGGGCGCTACGCGCGGATCGCGACGCGATCAGCCGCGAAGACGTGATCGCAGGGCTCGACGCCATGACCAGGCTGGTGCAGACGCCGCCCGCGGCCCTCGCGACCTGAGCGCGATCGCCGGCAGCGTCGCCCCGAACCCGAGCATCGCCAGCGAGCCCAGCAGCATCGGCAGCAGGGCAAAACGGAACTGACCGGACCAGTCCCAGACGACGCCGCCGAGTGCCGGCCCGAAAAAGGCCGTTCCGTAGCCAATTGCGAACATGAAGCCGCTGATGCGGGCGACTTCCGACGGGGCGAGCAATGCCGGCAAGCCCAGATTGAGGATAAACGCCAGGCTGCTGGCGGCGCCAGTTAACCCCGCCCAGACCGGCGCCGTCTCAACCGGCGCCAGCGCATAGCCGGTGACCCCGACGAGCGATCCGATGCCGGCGACGACGTAGGGCCACCGGCGGCCCAGCATCCGATTGCCGTTGAGGGTCAGCCAGAAGCTCACCGGCAATTGCATCGCGTTCAGCGCACCGAGGGTCAAGGCGATCAGGCCATGCCCATGGCGAGCGTCGAGGGTGTCTGGGATCCAGCTATTCATCCCGAAGTACACGAGGCTCGCGCCTCCCATCAGCAAGCCGATCCGCAGCATCGAGCCGCTGCGCCAATCCGGCAGCCAGGCCGTGGTGGCCGGCGCTTGACCGCTGGTGGAGGGCGTCAGCGTCAGCCAGAGCGCGAGTAAGAGCGCGGCCGGGACCGCCCAGGCGGCGAGCGCTACCTGCCAGCCGAAGGGAACGACCAGGAGCGGGAGCGTGATGCTGGCGGCGATCACCTCGCCCACCAGCAGCCCATTCGAATAGATGGCGATCGCGCGCCCAACCCCGTGGGGAAACCAGGCCTGCGCCAGGCTGGGCATCGCCGGCTGGCTGACCGCGATGCCGGCGGCGAAGACGACGGTGAAGATGAACAGCGCGGTGACGCTGGGAACGGCGGCGCGGAACAAGGCGCCGATGCTGACGAGCGCCAGGCCAATCGCGACCGCCCGCCTGGAGCCGACCCGACTGATCAGGTAGGCGCCCGGGATCGCCCCGAGCGCCATCAGGAGGATGGGCAGCGAGGTGAGAAAGCCAGCCGCGCTGTAGGTAATCGAGACCGCCCGATGCAACGATGGCAGCGTCGGCGGTACGCCCAGCACCACGGTCCGCAGGTTGATGCCGACCAACCAGAAGAGCAGAAGCAGCAGCAGGGGTGACGGCCTTTTCGAGACGATCACCTGACTCGACGAGCCCGTCGCGCTAGCGCCTTTCCGGTTTAGAGGCCGCCGACGGGAAGCTCCTCGATCAAGACGCTGGGACTCCCGATGAAGCCGCCGGCGAACATGAAGCGGAGATCGTCGGCGAGCGCGATCACCTTCTGGAGGAGCGCGATGACATTCCCCGCGACGGTTAGCTCTTTGACCGGGCGCGTCAGCTGGCCCTTTTCGATCCAGTGTCCGGTGAGCCCGAGCGAGAACTCACCGGAGACGGGGTTGACCGTGTTCAACCCGGAAAGCTGTTCGACGTGGAGCCCGTTGTCGACCCGCTTCAGCAACGCGTCCCGTGACAGTGAGCCGGGCTTGAGCACCAGGTTGGAAACGCCGACCTCGGGAA
This sequence comes from Chloroflexota bacterium, assembly GCA_005880395.1. Taxonomy (GTDB): domain Bacteria; phylum Chloroflexota; class Dormibacteria; order CF-121; family CF-121; genus CF-13. The sequence continues at coordinate 11,383 of VBHQ01000157.1, read as the reverse complement.
CGCTCTTGTACGACCGAACCGCGCTCCCGGTCGACTGGCTCTGGGTGCGCATCGCGGTGTAGGTGTTTTGCAGATAGCCCTGCAGGACACCGTTTTCGATCAGCGAGTTCCGCCGCGAGGGAACCCCTTCGCCGTCGAATGGCCGGCTTGCCAGTCCCTGAGCCAGCCGCGGATCATCGCTGATGTCGACGATGGCGGAGCCGACCTGCTGCCCCACCTTGCCCGCCAGTAATGACCGCCGCTTGATGACGGCATCGGCGCTGAAGGAGCTCGAAAGCACGCCGAGGATCATGGCGGCCGCATGCGGGTGAAAAACCACGGGAACGCTGGCGGTTGGGACCGGCCGCGCCCCCAGCAAGCCGGCCGCATTCTCGACCGCCTCCGCGACGACGCCCGCCAGGTCGAGCTCGCCGAGGTCGCGGCCGTGGGTGAAGGCGAACCCGGATTGCATTTCCGAGTCTTGTTCGGCGATGGTGTCGAGCACGCCATAGGCGATCGTTCGCGCATACCCGGCGCTCAGCCCATGGCTGTTGGCAATCTCGACCTCGCCGCGTCCATCGCTGTAGAGCGCCTTGCTGACGCGACGCACGCGCGGATCCAATGCGGTCGCCCGGCGCTCCATTTCGAGGGCGAAATCGATCTTGCGCTGGGGGTCGGTCGGCGCATGGGCGGACGACGCGAGCCCGTCGAGCGGGTCGATCGATTCCGGTTGGGGCAGCACGTTCGCGTCTTCGGCGGTGTTGTAGCGACCGTTTTCCAGCGCCTCATCGACCAGCCGGTCGAGCGCCGCCGGCTCCAGTTCGGAGGTGTACGAGAAGCCGATCCGGTGTTCGCGGAAGGTGCGCAAGCCGACGCCGCGGCTTTCGGCTGACACAAGCGACTCGATCTCGCCCTTGAAGACTTCGACCGTGAACTCGGTGCCGGTCGAGACGTAGACCTCGGCATGCTCCGCGCCCGACTGGCGGGCTCGCGCCAGCAGCCGCTCGGCGACCGAGGTCAAGGCCGCATGGCGCCGGCCGGACCGATACCGGTGCCGCCAACCGTCAGCTCCGAGATCCGGATCGTCGGCTGGCCGACGGACACCGGCACCGCCTGGCCTTCCTTGCCGCAAGTGCCGGGAGCAAGCTTCAGATCGTTGCCGACCATGTCGATGCGATGGAGCGCGCGAGGGCCGTTGCCGACGATGGTTGCGCCCCGCACCGGCCGGCCGATCTGGCCATTCTCGATCAGGTAGCCCTCGGTGACGGCGAAGACGAAGTCGCCGGTCGTCACATCCACCTGCCCGGCGCCGAGCTTCTTCGCATACAGCCCATGAGGGGTTGCGGCGATGATGTCCGCCACCGAGTGCGCACCGGCGGCGATGAAGGTGTTGGTCATTCGCGGAATCGGTAGGTGCTGGTACGACTGACGGCGCCCGTTGCCCGTGACCGGGTGATTTTGCTGACCGGCTCGAATCCGGTCGAACATGTAGCTGACGAGGACGCCGTCCTGGATCAAGGTATTGCGCCGGGTCGGGACGCCTTCGTCATCGACGCTCAGCGTTCCCCAGCGGCTGGTCAAGGTTCCGTCATCGATCGCGGTGACGATCGGACTGGCCACAGGCTGGCCGATCTTGCCGGTGAAGACGGTCGAGCCTTTGCCGACGAAATCCGCCTCGAGCCCGTGGCCGCAGGCCTCGTGGAACAGGACGCCGCCGAATTCGTTGCCGATGACGACCGGCATCGCCCCCGCCGGTGACGGAGCCGCGTCGAGCAAGGCGACGGCTCGCTGCGCGGCGGCGCGAGCGTATTCGGCGGGCGAGGTCTGGTCGAAGAACTCGAACCCTTGCTGCATGCCCGGCGCCTCCATGGCGGTCTGGATTTCGCCATTGCGTTCCGCGACCGCGTGCACCATCAGGCGCACCCGAGTCCGGGAATCAACGTGCTGCATGCCCTCGGAGGTGGCGACCAGCACCTCCTGGGCGCTCTGGCCGTAGCCAACCGCGACCTGCCGGATTGAGCCACTCACCGCCCGCGCCGCCTGGTCCGCTTCGAGCAGCAGCTCGATCTTTGCCTCCGGCCCGACGCTTTCCGGCGGCACCTCGATCAGCTGTGGCTTGTGCGCGTCGCCGGCCAGGTCGGCGAGCGCGAAGCGTCCGCCGCCGCGCCGCCCCACCTGCGCGGCGAGGTCGGCGCTGCGCAAGAGGCCGTCTTCCGAAAGATCCTCGGTATAGACATAGCTGACGGTGCCGCGGTGGATGATGCGCAACCCGGCACCAAGGTCATTGCCCGAGCTGATTCGCTGCACCTTACTTTCCTCGACGCTGATCGACTGGTTGCGTTTCCGTTCGACGAACAGCTCGACGAAATCGGCGCCCGATTTCAGGGCGCGCTTGATGACGCTGTCCACGAGCGATGGTTCGAGCAGGGGCATGCTCACGAGTCTACCGGGGATATTCCCTCGCCCTTGTCCGGGTCAGGGTGTAGGGCTCGCCGTTGGTTCGCGAACCAGCGCCATCACCCAGCCGCCGAGCGCGACGAGCACCGTCGCGGTGGCAATGAACACGGCGGAATAGCCGAAGCTGGCCGCGATCGTCGATCCGAGCAGCGGACCGATCGCATTACCGACGGCGGTGCCACCGTTGGTCAAGCCATAGGCCGAACCCCGGATCTCCGGCGGCGTCGACAGGCCGACGATCGCGTTGGTGGCGGGGATCAGCACCCCGAAGAAGATGCCCAGACCCGCCCGCAGGAGAAGGAGCTGCGCGATGTTTCGGGCAAAGGCCTGCGGCAGAAAGAAGAGGGCGGCGCCGAAACAGGCGAAGACCAGGATCCGGCGATAGCCGCCGCGATCGACGAGCTTGCCGTATGAAATCGCCGCCAGGGCGCTGAACCCGGCGGTCAATCCGAAGGCGAGACCGGCATACAGCTTGACGGGATCGCCGGGCGAAGACAGTTGCTGCACGTAGAGCGGCAGGATGGGAAAGACGATCGCCGAGCTGAGCTGGACGAGCAACAGCGTGACCATCAGCGGCATCAGCGCCCGCGAGCGCAGCCCATGCCCGAGCGTTTGCATGAACCCGAGGCGGGGCGCGCTCGACGGTGGGGCAAAGTGTTCATGCACGAACTGCCAGACCAACAACCCGGCGATCACGAGCATCCCGCCGGCCACGAAAAATGTGCCCCGAATGCCGGCAACCTGCGCGATCACGCCACCCATCACCGGCCCGGCCGAGATGCCGACATAGACGCTGGTCTGCAGGATCCCCATGCTGGCCGCCAGTCGCTCGCGCGGGACGATGCTCGCCACCAATGCGGTCGAGGCGGCGATTGTCCCCGTGAACATTCCCTGCAAGATGCGCAGCGCGAGAAACTGGCCGACGTTTTGCACCAGCCCCATCAGCGCGATGATCAGTCCGCCGACCAGCATCGAGCGGAGCACCATCAGCTTGCGGCCGCGACGGTCGGCGAGCGCCCCCCAGATCGGACTGAAGATCGCCAGCGAAACGCCGGTGCTGGTGACGAGGGCGCCGGACCAGAACACGACGGCGCTGTCGGGACTGACGCCGATCTCTCGCAAATAGAGCGGCAGAAAAGGCAAGACAAAGCCAAACGCCAACATCGCCGTTGCCTGGGCGACACAGATCACATAGAGACTCGTCCGCCAGCTGGGACTCACCGCACCCGAGACGTGACTGGGTGGCGCCGGCACGAGCCTGGGTCGAAACCTCACGCCTACTGGAACCGGCTTAGCGCCGCTCGCGGCGCCGCCCTTTCGGGCGTAATAGGGCGGGCGTCGTATGCCGCCTGTACGCGCAAACGAGGCCGTCGTGATTTCGGCCGAGTGCGCGATGGGCGGCTGGACGACGCACCCGCCCGGTTAGATCCCTGTCTAACTGCGGCCGCTAGCCAGCTCCCCGTGCATAGGAATGCAAGCCGACGATCCATAGATTCACGGCGTAGAGCGTGACCATGATGGACACAAATCCCACCGTCGCGATCAGCGCGGTGCGCCGGCCACGCCAGGCACGCAGCGTGTGCGCGTGCAGGTAGATCGCGTAGACGATCCAGGTGATGGCCGCCCAGGTCTCTTTCGGATCCCAGCCCCACCAGCGGCCCCAGGCATGCTCGCCCCAGATGGCCCCGGCCATGGTGCCGAAGGTCCAGATCGGAAAGCCGAGGAGGATGGCGCGGAACGTCAGCCGGTCGAGCGTCTCCAGGCTGGGCAGCCGGGCGGCCATGGCGCTGCCGTTGAGCCAGGACTTGACGCTCGCGCTTCGGTCCTTGATCAGATAAAGCGCGGCGAAGACGAAGCTCGAGACCAGAACGCCCGACGAGGCCATCATGCTGGTGACGTGGATCTTCAGCCAGTAACTCTGCAGCGCCGGGACCAGCGGCTCCGGGGATTGATAGAGGCCATAGCCAATCCCCATCAGCGCCACGACGACGAAGAGGGCGACGCCGCCACCGAGCGAGGCGACCGGCCAGCGAATGGTCATCAGCAAAAAGACCGTGACCGCGACCAACGCCAGCATGCTGCTGTACTCGTACATGTTGGCCAGCGGGTAGTGACCATCGGCAAAGCCACGCGACACGATCGCGCCGACGTGCAGGAGCGCGCCCGGGACAACGATCGCGATCCCGAGCCAGCGCATCGCCTCGTTGCGATACGCGAAGTACGCGAAGTAGGCAAACATGCCGCCGACATAGCAGGCCATCGCCGCGAAGTAGAGATGCAGCGAAAGATCGGCCACCGACCCTGGCAGGCTGGCGATGTCACCACGGACCAGCGCGAATGCCAGACCGTAGAACAGCAATGGCACGAGCCGCCACGCCGGTGGCAGACGGCGCTCGAGGGCGGCCGCGCTGACGCCGGCGACGCGTTCGTCGATGGTGGCGTTTGCCATCTCAGACGGCGTTCGCCGGCATCCGGTCGCGGGAGGCGACCGGCGTCAGCGGGATCATCTGCATGGCGTCGTCGCGGAAGCGGACTCGCTGAAAGGTGATGCAGTTCACCGGGCAATGGTCCTCACAAATCCGGCAGTTGGTGCAGCGGTCGTAGTTGACCAGGATCTTTCCCGCCTTGCCCCCAAACTCCTCGCCGAGCACCGTGTTGCAGATCTCCACGAAGCCGCCGCTCGAGGTGTCGCGATTCTCGCCGTAGACGACGACGTCGAGCGCTTTTTCCGGGCAGACGTCGTCGCAGGCGCCACAGAGGATGCAGGTTGACTCGTCGACGTGATGCACCGTGTCGCACTGGAAGCAGCGGAGCGCCGCGGTGATCGCCTGCTCATCGTTCCATGGAAGCTCGACCGGCGTCATGTCCATCCGCTTGTCGGCAGGGAGGATGGGCGGCTCTTCGCGGTTGTAGTAATCCGCCTCGCGGTGGTCGTCGGTGGTCTCGATCACCGTGATCGGCTTGGCGTCGCGCGGGATCGCCGCACCGAGGTACTCGTTGATCGAGCGCGCGGTGCGATGACCCCAGGCGATGGCATTGACGATGAACGACGGTCCTTCGACGCAATCACCGCCGGCGAAGAGCTTGTCCAGCTTCGTGTGCCCACCGGTGTCTGCCTCCATCAGCTTGCGCGGGGTGAGTGGCACGCCCTGGTCCTGGGCGAAATCCATGATCTGGCCGGAGGCGAAGATCGCATACCGGCAGGGGATCACGTGCTCGGTGCCGGGGAGCTTCTGCACCGTGTTGATCAGGAGCTTGCCGCTCTCGGGATCGAACTCGAGCTTGCTCTCATCGACCCGAATGAACTCGACGCCGCTGACATGACCGGCGCCATCTGCCTTGATGGCGTTGACGATGACCCCGGTGTGCAGGGTCAGGCCAATTTCGCGAGCCTCGACCAGCTCGTTGCCGAAAGCGGGCAGACGGTCGGCCGGCTCGATCGACACCATCCACACCTTGCGGGCGCCGGATTTGATCGACGTTTGGGCGGCATCGGTCGCGACCGCGCCACCGCCGATGACCACGACATCGCCGCCGCGCGGGAAATTCTCCGGCATGATGTCGTAAGAGCGGACGCGAAGGAACTCCATCGCTGAGATCACCTCGGGGAGATCGGATCCTGGAACCGGCAGGATGCGTCCGGTCATCATGCCCACCGAGAGAAACACCGCGTCGTACTCCTTGAACAGCTGCTCGAGCTTGATGTCCTTCCCGACGTTCTTGTTGAGGAAGACGTTGACCCCCATGTCGACGATCATCTGCATCTCCCACTCCAGCTGGTCGATGTCGAAACGGAAATGCGGGATGCTTGCCGACAGCAGGCCACCCAGCTTCGCTTCCCGCTCGTAAAGGTCGACCGTGTAGCCCATCAAGCGCAGGTCCTGTGCTGCCGTCATGCCGGCCGGCCCGGAACCGACGATCGCCACCCGCTTGCCGTTCTCGGGAGCCCGCTGCCAGTCGATCTTCACTCGCCGCGCCCATGCATAGTCGGTGGCGAATCGCTTCAGCGACTTGATCGAGACGGCGTTCTCCGGCCCCTGCACCCAGCCACGCTTGCAATCGGTCTCGCATGGATGGTTGCAAAGGCGTCCGAGCATCGACGGAAAGGGATTGGTCTCGTGGATCACGAGCCAGGAATCGAGGTATCGGCCCTGCGAAACGTAGTCGACGTAGGTGGCGATGTCCTGGTGGATGGGGCAGGCCCGCTGGCAGGGTGACACCGGGACGTTGAGGCCCAGGTCACGACGCCCGAGGAAGACCTTGTTGGAGGCGGTGTCGGTTGTGGTCTTGCCGATCTCGGCCAGCACTTCGAGGGCGCTGACGATGCCGATCGTCTTCGACGTCTTCTTGAACAGCGGACCCTCATCCTCGGTGATCAGAACCAACGGCGTATCTTCGCGATACATGATGTCGGCGCCGGACTCGAGTGAATCGGCCACGTTGCGCCCCGGCAGCGGCCGGCGCATGTAGCGCTCGACCGGCCGGCTCCCATCGTCGAAGGCGGCGACCGCCTCACGATGTCCGAACAACCCGACGATCGTCCCCTGCTTCTCGACGAGCAGGGCGTCGGCCCCGGTCGCGAGCAGCTGCTGCAGCGCCTCGCCCGCGCTGAGCTCAGCGGAACACGTCTCCGGGACTGGCTGGACGACCTTGCTGAGGGCAGGCATCAGGCGGCCGGCGCCATGGTCCGGGTCACATCGCGGACGGTCAGCGCCCCGATCGGCATGCCCGCCGATGTCGTGACCAGCACCAGTTGCCGCCCGCTTTCGTCCAGCAGGCGGATCGCCTCCGAGAGGCGCAGCTCTGGCCGCACCTCGGGCAGCGGCGCCCGCACCAGGTCGGCGGCCCGGCCCGCCAGCTGCCCGCGCACGTAGCGCTGCAGGATGTCCAGATACGAGATATAGCCCAGACTCCGCTGGTCGACGATGACCGGGAGTTCGTAAACCCGGTTCTGCGCCATCATCCGAGCCGCCTGGGCGAGGCTGGTATTGGGAAAGCAAAAGGCGAACTGCGACGACATCGCCTGTTCAACCGTGCGCGAATCAAGCAGGGCGGTGGGCATCGTCGAAATTATAGGTGTGACCTGTTAGGCGGCCGACTGTAACGGCGGCGTGACGGGAGGGACCCGGCGCGCCCGTTATACGAGGCGGAGTTGGCCGGACACCTCGCGCAATCCTCGATGCATGACCTCGACCTCCCGGCGAACCTGGCGGGCGTCAAAGCACGCATTCATCTCCCCTACCACAGCAGCCTCTACCGCGTTATCCGCGTGCTCGGCATGGTGTCCCTGCTCGCCTGCTCGCTCGGGTTGCTGGCCGCGGTTGCCGGCTTTGGGCTGAACTGGCTGAGCATGTTGTTCGGGTTGCTGGTCAGCCTGATCTTGATTGGCTTCAGCGTCCGCCCCAGCCTTCGCAAGCCCCGGGTCGTGGTTCCATCCGGCGACACCGCCCGTGACGCTCAGTAAACGCGGTTTACTACGAAGCCAGTAGCGCCAGGACGGCGGCGCTCATGACCCGGTAGCCGATCAACAGGCATCGCTCGTCGATCCGAAAATCCGGCGTGTGATGGACGACGCGGGGTCCCGTCGGAGCACCGCCCAGCAGGAAAAAACAGCCGGGTCGCGCCTCCAGGAAATAGGCAAAGTCTTCGCCGACCGTAAGCGGATCGAGCTGGACGACGGCGCCGTCGCCCAGTACGCCGGCTGCCGCCTTGCTCACGAGTGTGGCGACCCCCGGATCGTTGACCACGGGGATCGTTTCCGAGTCGAGTCGAAATTCAGCCCGACCGCGCATCGAACGGGCGATTCCCTCAGCAAGCTCGTCGATTCGCTGCAACGACCGATCGCGCAGGGCGCGGTCGAAGGTGCGCAAGGTCCCTTCCAACACGACTTCCCCGGCGACAATATTGCCCGCGGTGCCGCCGTGCACGCTGCCAATCGTCAGCACCACCGGGGAGCTGGGGGCGGTCTCGCGACTGACCAGCGTCTGCAGCGCGCTGACGACTTCCGCCGCGATCGTCACCGCGTCCACCGTGAGATGGGGCTGTGCCCCGTGACCGGACTTGCCAGAAATCGTCAGCGTGAACATGTCGGCGCTGGCCATGACCACATCTGGCCGAATCGAGATTTTTCCGACGGCCAGCTCGGACCAGACGTGAAGGCCAATCACCCGATCGACCCCCTCGAGAATGCCGGCCTGGATCATGGGCTTCGCTCCGCCGGCGCGCTCCTCGGCGGGTTGGAAGGCGAATCGCACCATGCCGGGGAGGTGCTCTTGGCGGCTGGAAAGCGCCTGGGCGACCTCGAGCGCGATCGCCATATGCACGTCATGGCCACAGGCGTGCATCACGCCGGCATTCGTTGAGCGGAACGGCACATCGGCGGTTTCTTCCAGGGGCAGCCCGTCCATGTCGGCGCGTACCAGCACCGTACGACCCGGGAGCCTGCCCTTCACCTCGGCGACGACGCCATGCCCGCCGACCCGCACCTTGAGGTTTTGCAGCGGCATCCCCCGGAGCCGGTTCGCGACGTACTCGGCGGTCGCTTCTTCCCGACCGGATACTTCGGGGCGCTGGTGAAGGTCACGGCGGACGTTGATCAGCCGTTCTTCGGCGTTCGGATCGATATCCAGGACGAACCGCTCAGGATCGGTGACCATCGGATCATTCTGGCAAACTCAATTCGATGCCGCGTTCGCTCGCCGAATATCAACGAAAGCGCGATTTCAGCAAGACTTCCGAGCCCAAGGGCGTGCCGGACCCAAGCGGCGGCAACCGCTTCGTCGTGCAGAAGCACTGGGCGACACGGCTGCACTACGACTTTCGCCTCGAAATGGAAGGGGTGCTGGTCAGCTGGGCGATCCCCAAAGGGCCGACGCTTAACCCAGCGGAGCGCCGGCTGGCGGCGCACGTCGAAGACCATCCGGTCGGCTACTACGACTTCGAGGGGACGATTCCCAAAGGCGAGTACGGCGGCGGTACCGTCATGGTCTGGGATTGGGGGACGTTCAAACTCGAGGAGTCGACGCCGGCTGAGTCGATGCGCCGCGGCGAGGTCAAGTTCTCGCTCAGCGGCGTCCGCCTCAAAGGCCGCTACGCGCTGGTCCGCACCCGATCCGATAAAGACTGGCTGTTGATCAAGAAGAAGGACGAGGCCGCCGATCCGACGTTCGCGATCGAGACATTCGACACCTCGGTCAAAACCGGCCGGACGAAGGAAGAGATCGAGCAAGGGAAAGACGCGGTTTGGTCGAGCCGGCGGGAGGAGGGTGCGGGCGGGCTGATCAATCTGGCCAACGCCGAGAACGGCCCGATGCCCAAAACGCTCGACCCGATGAAGGCCCAGCTCGGTGACCAGGCCTTCGATAACGACCGCTGGCTGTTCGAAGTCAAATGGGATGGCGTTCGTTTGATCGCCTTCATCGACGAGGGCAAGGTCTTAATGCAATCGCGCGCCGGCCGCTCGGTCGATGCTGAGTATCCACAACTGCAAGCGATCTCACGATTCGTCAACGCGAAGCAGGCAATCATCGATGGCTAGGTGGTGGTGCTCGACGAGCATGGCAAGCCGTCGTTCCAGCTCTGGCAGAACCGGGGCCGCGAGACCCGCGCTCTGCACTACATGGTCTTCGACATCGTCTACTACGATGGTCAGCGCCTTTTCAAGGTCCCGCTCGAGGACCGCAAGCGCCTGTTGCGCGACATCGTGCGCGATTCCGACCTGGTCAAGTACTCGGACCACGTCGTCGGCGAAGGGAAGGCGTTCTTTGCCGCGGCCAAGCAGCAGCAGCTCGAGGGGATCGTCGCCAAGCTGCGGGACAGCCTTTATCAGCCGGGCGCCCGCAGCAGCGCCTGGATGAAGATCAAGGCGAATCGCGAGCAGGAAGTCGTGATCGGCGGCTTCACCGCCCCGCGCAACAGCCGCAAACACTTCGGCGCCATCCTGGTCGGCGTCTATGACGAGGGCAAGCTCGTCTATGCAGGCCACACCGGTGGCGGATTCGACGAGCGGACGCTGGCCGCCCTCGCCGCACAGATGAAGCCGTTGATCGTCAAGCAACCACCTTTTTCGGGCAAACCGCCGCAGACCAATGAAAAGCCAACCTGGGTCAAGCCTCAGTTGGTCGCCGAGGTGAAGTTCACCGAATGGACGCACGAAGGTGTGATGCGCCAGCCGGTCTTCCTTCGGCTACGGAACGATGTCGATCCGAAAGACGTGCATCGCGAAGAGGCGCGCAATGCGGACCGCGAGGCGGCCGCTGCCGCCAAAACGAAGACGGCGAGCAAGCCCAAGACCCGGGCCGCCGGGCGATCCACGTCAAGAGTGGCGTCGAAAACGGTTGCGGTGGCACGCCGGCCGACCCGGGTCGAGCCCGTCGCCAGTGACCTGCCGGACACGCCGCTCAGCCACGCGGCCGCGAAGATCGGGCGAACCCTCGGCCCAAGCATCCGGGGCGCGACCGCCGCCGAGCTGAAGGCGCTCGACGCCATCCACAAGGAAGGACACTGGGAGATCGGCGGGCGGACCGTGCACCTGACCAATCTCGACAAGCTGCTGTTTCCGGAGGACAAGTACTCGAAACGCGACCTGATCCGCTACTACGTTCAGGTTGCCCCGGTGATGATTCCCTACTACAGCCACCGGCCGCTGTCGATGAACCCGCACCCGGACGGCATCCACGGCAAGAGCTACTGGGTGAAGGACAAGCCGGACTATGCTCCCGACTGGATACCCACGTTTCGCTACAAGGACCAGAAGGGTCTAAAGGACTGGATCCTCATCGAAGAGGTGGCGACCCTCGCCTGGCTCGCGAACCACGCGGTGATCGATATGCATCCCTGGTACTCGCGGGCGGACAAGCCCGAGTACCCCGACTGGTCGGTGGTCGACCTCGACCCCGCCGAAGGCGCGACCTTCAAGGACGTGATCGCCGTCGCAAAGGTCGTCAAA
>VBHQ01000156.1 GCA_005880395.1 Chloroflexota bacterium | reverse complement strand
GAGCTTGACCGCGACGCTGAGCAAGTACGAGCAGCGGAACGAGCGATAACCACGAATTTTCCACAGGAGTTTTCCACCTCCTGTTGAGCGTGCTGTGCAAAACGACAGGCAACAAATGTTCCGTCTGGACGGTGGATACCGCCCGACGTATTCTCAGGCCCTGCTTTCGAGCAGGCGGCACACTGGGAAGAGGAAGTCGGAAGGGCGAAAAGCACCCACTCGGTCCTGCGGCCTTGACACGCTAACGGACCGGCGCTACACTTCGCCAAAAGCTATATCTGGTATTAACGTTGATCATCGGCCCCCACATTTAGCGGAGGTAGCGGACCAAGGCGCACGCAAGGGAAAAGGGGAATAACCGGCGGCGGCAGACGCCGGACGGCACGCTCGGTGCCGGCGCTCGACTTGTTGAGCTAGGGGGAGACCATGCTCAGGAACACGCTCCGGATGATCAACCAGCAGGACCAGTGGTTCAACCAGTTGCGCCGCGAAGAGTCGGCGCGGCGATCCCTTCGATATTCCCTCTATCAGGCCCTCGAACAGGTGGAGCGGCTCCTCGAAAGCGATGTCATGGAAGTCCCGATCGAAATGCAGGCGCGCTTGCGCCAGATCGTCGAAGCCGTCGACACGCAGCTCGCCTACCGGATGGACCAATCCGGGCCGAGCGCGCTCGACATCCAGGACATCATCTTCGAGGCGCAGGACCGCCTCATCAAGCAGGTCCGCAGCTGATCCTCCAGTAACTCGAACGCCTCGCCTCCTGCAGTGACGCCCGGGAGCCTCTCCCGGGTGTCATTGCGTCTGGGGCAAAATCAGCGCATGGGCGACGAGATCGAGACCTGGGACCTGTGGTATCCCGGGCCCGGCGCGACCGGCTTACCCTTCGCCCGAGCGCGCCTGAAGGCCGGCGACGCCGGCGATCGGCTGCTGGTCCATGCGGCGCCCCAGGTGCTGCAGGTGACGGTCCGCGATCAGGCGGGCACCCCGGTCGCGAGCGGCGAAAAGCTGGAGCGGCATCAGCCGGGGCCGATGAGCTTCCTGGTACGCCGCGGCGCCATCGTCACCCTCGAGGACGGCTGGCCCACCGAGCGCGATCTGGGACGGGTGGTCATCCTGCCTGGCGGGGAGGCCGGCATTCTCAAGAGCTGGTGGAATGCCGACGATCGAAAAGAGTGGCGCTGGCAGGTCGAGTTCTACAACCAGAACCGCGCTTAAGGCTCGCTGATCCCGACGCCCGAGGCACATAGCGGACACTCGCTCGGCTCCCAGAGCGGATTGCCGACCTGGTCGAGCCACTCGAGCGGCAGGTGCTTTTCGGAGGCGAACCCCTGGGCGCGATCGCCGACGAGCAGCAGCGCCCCGATGACCACGACGATGGCGCCGCAGGCCTCCAAATCGGTCAACGTCGCCCTCACCGCTGAGCCGGCACTGATCGCGTCGTCGACAAGCGCGACCCGCTTGCCGCGGACGGCCTGGCGAAGCGGAGGCGGGATCGCATAGGCAACCGACCGGCCGTCGGTGCCGGCTTGCCGTTCGGCAAAGCTGAACCCGACGCCGAGCTCGACCGCCATCAGCTGCGCCAGGAATGCGCCGCCGGTCAGCGGGCCACAAACGATGGCAGGGTCGTGCCGGGCGATCTTCGCGGCAATCGCGCGTAGGAACGGCGCAACGGTTCCCGGCACCGTAAAGAGCGCGTCCAGATCCATCCAGCGGTCGGCGTGATGACCCGATTCCAGCCGGAAATGGCCGGAGCGGGATGCGATCAGCCGCTGCAGGCTCAGCGCTGACGTAGGTTATGCCTGAACAAAGTAGGAGCGGCAGGCGAGATCGATCAACTCGGGCTCGAGCCGCGCCGGCCGGCCGAGGAAGTAGGCGACCTCATCCAACTGGTTGAGGATATCTCGCGGCTGGCAGCCGCGGAAGGGACGCTTGAACGGTTTGTAATAGCGGTCGAGCACATAGTTGTAACCGGCCTCGTTGAAGACGATCTCGAACTCTTTGCATGAGCGCTCGAAGATCTGGCGGAACTCGGCGGGCGTCGGGTCCGGGACATGGATCTTGTAGCGGACGCGCCGGAGGAACGCCTCGTCGACGAGCGAGGCGGGCTCCAGGTTGGTGCTGAAGACGACCATCGCCTCGAAGGGCGCGCCGACCGCCATGCCCGCACCGGCGAGCGTCAAGTAGTCGATCCGTCGCTCGAGCGCCACGATCAGCCGGTTCAGCAGGGCGCGGGGCGAGGAGTCCTGCCGTCCGAAGTCGTCGAGCAAGAAGATGCCGCCGTTCGCCTTCAGGTGGATCGGCGCCTCGTAGTAGCGCATCAGTGGGTCAAACGATGGCGAGAGCTGCGCCGTGGTCAGCTCACCGCCCGCTTTGACGAAGGGTCGCTTGATCAGGAGCCAGCGACCGTCGAAACTTGGAGGCAGCTGGCGCGGCTCGCGCTGGTGATGTAAGGGGTCGTAGAGACGCATGATCTGGCCTTCGATATCGATCGCGTAGGGGATATAAATCGGTTCGCCGAGCAGGTGGGCGCAGGCTTCCGCGATCGTCGTCTTGCCATTCCCCGGCGCACCGTAGAGAAAGAGCGGCGCCCGGGCGTTGACCGGAGGGCCGAGCTGGACCATCAGGTCTGGGCTCAGCGTCAGGTGCTGCAGGGCTCGCTGCAGCCAGGCGGCGGTCACGTCGACCTGGCTCACCTGCGCCCGGACCGATTCTTCGTATTGGCGGAAGGGCACCGGCGCCGGCCCCACGTAGTGGTCACGGGCGAGGATATCGCGCGCTCGCACCCGGCCGGGGTCGCTGATCAGGTAGCCGAGCGATTCGCCGAAATCGGCGCTCATCGACGGCCCGGCCATCCGCCCGATCGTCTGTGCCCATCCCTGTTCGACCAGGCTCTGGATCGCCGGCGTGATGGTCGCGTAGGGCAGGCAGAGGGCCGCCGCCCAGTCCTTGGCCGAGAGCGGCGACTTGAAATAAATGTGCTTCAGCAGCAGGTCGGCCAGCCTCGCCACTGGCAGTCCAGAATCCTCCGTCCGCGCCGGAGCGATCGGGAAGAACTCCGGGGTGACGGCTGGCGGTGCTGGCTGGATGGCCATAAGGAATTGGCCGCCTCGGGCGGCTGCTGAGAGCAACCGGCGGCCCGAGGAGTTTCTTGCTGCCGGGGGCCCTAGGCCTCGAGCGCCGGCCGGCCGCCGAAATACCGATCGACGCTCAACCCATGGCGCTCCAGCTCGGCCCGCGCCAGCGGCTCGAAGCGCCGCAGGTACCAGTCTTCCGCCGGGTTTCGCGAATAGGCGAGCAACTGGTTGTAGGGCAGGGTGTAGATCGCCCGGCCGGCCAGGATCTCGAGCATCTGGGTCGTCAGCTCGGGTCGCGCCAGCGCCCGTTTGAGCGTGATATGGACCCCCCGCATGTCGGCGATCAGCCGCAGCCGTCGGGGCAGAAAGATGGTCAGGGCGAACAGGATGGGAATCGACGCCACCGTGATCCCGAGAATCAGCGCCATCACGTGGATGGCGTGCGACCCCGCCTGGCCCGCCGAGATCAGCGAATCGCCCGAGTGGGTTTTGAGCGCCTCGGCGGTTCGGTGAAGAAAGTCCGAGACATACGGCACGCCGTTGGGAACCCCCTGCTCGAAGGAGAGGATCCAGCTGTCGAACGTCCTCCCGGCCCGGATCACACCCTGCGCCAGGGCGTCGAGTTGCAGGATCAAATCGTTCACCCAGAATCCGACACGAACCGACAGGTAGATCCAGCCGGCGACGAAGAGGTCGGCGAGCATCCAGGCGAAGCGACGGCCATAGACATCGGGGTAGAGGCGCATGAGTTCCCCCTTGAAGTACTGGAGCTAGAACGGTAAATACGCGGCGAGTCTAGCGCCGTTTGGCTTAGAGCTTCTCCAGATACTCGATGACTTCTCTGGTCAGCTGGGTCGGTGTCGATGCGCCGGAGGTCACCCCGACCCGCGTCTTGCCCGCCAGCCACTCGGGCCGGATGTCCCTGGCCGTGTCGACCAGGTAGGCCGGCTTGTGGGCGAGCTCCTCGACGACCTGCACCAGCCGTTTCGAGTTGGAGCTGCGCTCGCTGCCGACCACGATCACCAGGTCACACTCCTTGGCGGCCTCGACTGCGGCCTCCTGGCGATCCTGGGTGGCGCGGCAGATCTCGTTGTAGGCCTCGGTCTGGGGATACTTCTCGCGCACCAGCTTGATCATCGCGGCGGTGTCCCAGATGCTGAGCGTCGTCTGGCAGGTGACCGCGACCTTGGGATTCTTGATGTCCAGCGCCTCGATGTCCTGCGGGTCCTGGACCAGGTGCACCCTGCCCGGTGCCTCCCCGAGGACGCCCTCGGGCTCCGGATGCCCGCGCCGCCCGATATAGATGATGTCGTAGCCGCGCTCAGCGAGGTCACGAACCAGGTCGTGAGTGACGACGACGTCCGAGCAGGTGGCGTCGACGGTCTTAAGTCCTCGTGCCTGCGCCCGCTCCTTCACCGCGGGCGAGACGCCGTGCGCCGTGAAGATCACCGTGCCACCATCGATCGCTTCGAGGCCTTCCAGCCGGTTATCGCGATCGACGAGGTCGATGCCGCTTCCCTGAAGCTCGTCTGTCACGTGCGTGTTGTGGACCAGGTAGCCGAGCATGTGGATCTTCTCGCCGGGCCGGGCCTTCGCCGTCTGCTTCGCGGCTCGGATCGCTTCCACCACGCCATGGCAATAACCACGCGGCGTGATCTTGAGAACGTCCACGATTCGAGTCTACCCGCGCATTTCCAACGCCAAGCGGGCGGGCCCGTTACAAGCGCGTTACGGTCCCCACGCTTCCAGCCGGTTTCGGTGCCGGAGGCGGGCGCTCCGGCGTCGGCGGGACGGGCGGCGTCTGCGTTCCGGGAACAGGGTCACCCGGATCGGGGGGTCGCGGGTGTGGCTCGTTAGCCAATCTTGATTGGGGAGGTCTGGACCGCAAAGATATGCAGGAACGCGAGAATGCTGAGCGCGGCGAGCACGACCAAAAATCCCCCGACGACGTACGACGCGATGCGATGACGCGTGAAGACGGCGAACCCCAGCAGCAGAAGAACGATGGCTACCAGGATGTTCGCGAAGTTGATCTGAACCAGCACGTCACACCTCCTGTCCTGCTGAGCTTCATGCCTGGGCCAGGGCCCGGTCAAGGTCTGAGATCAGGTCGGCCGTATCCTCGAGACCAACCGAGATTCGAATCAGGCCGTCGCTTACCCCGTGCGCCTGCCTCGTCTCCGCGGGAATGGAGGCATGGGTCATCAACGCCGGCAGCTCGATCAACGACTCGACGCCGCCCAGGCTTTCCGCCAGGGTGAACAGCTGAGTCCGCTCGACCACGTGCCGCGCCGGCTCGAGTCCGCCCGTGAGCTCGAACGAGATCATCCCGCCGCAGCCCGACATCTGCCGCCTCGCCAGCTCGCTCTGCGGATGGTCGGGAAGACCGGGATAGAAGACGCGTCGCACCCGCTCGTGATCGCTGAGAAAGCTTGCCACCTCCCTCGCATTGCGGTCGTGCTCGCGCATGCGTACCGCGAGCGTTTTGAGTCCTCGAAGGACCAGCCAGGCGTCCATCGGCCCGGGCACGCCGCCGACGGCGTTCTGGATGAAGGCCAGCCGCTCGAAGAGCTCGCCGTCGTTCAGCACGACCGTGCCGCCGATCAGGTCGCTATGACCGCCGAGGTACTTGGTGGCGCTGTGGACGACGATGTCCGCGCCCAGCGAGAGCGGTCGCTGGAAGTAGGGAGTCATGAAGGTGTTATCGACGACCACCAGGGCGTGATGCTGGTGCGCCATGCTGGCGACCGCCTCGATGTCGATCAGCTTCAAGAGCGGGTTCGTTGGGGACTCGATCCAGACCATCCGGGTCGCCGGCATGAGCGCGCGCTCGAGTGCGCGAAGGTCGGTGCCATCGATGAACGCAAAGGTCAAGCCCATCGGATCGAGGACACGCCGGAAGAGTCGGTAAGTCCCGCCGTAGAGGTCGTCGGTGGCGACCGTATGGTCGCCGGGCTTGAGCAGCTGCATGATCGCGGCCTCCGCCGCCATGCCCGAGGCGAACGCCAGGCCGTGCGCGCCACCCTCGAGCGCCGCGATGCATTGCTCGAGCGCAGCCCGGGTGGGATTGCCGGTGCGCGCGTAGTCGTAGCCTCGATGCTTGCCCACTGCCTCCTGAGCGAAGGTCGAGGTCTGGTAGATCGGCACGGTGACGGCGCCGGTGGCCGGGTCGGGCGGCTGGCCGGCGTGAATCGCGCGGGTCGAGAACCCCGCAATCCCTGGCTTGCTCAACGGGCGGCCCGCGTGTGGGCCATGAAGTCCAGCAGGTCGAGCCGGGTGATGATGCCGACCGGCTCCTCGCGGTCCATGACCACCAGTGCGGTGGCTGCGCCGAGCAACGCCGTGAATGCCTCGTCGATATGGGCGCCCGCCGGGATCGTGGGGAACGGTCCGTCCATGGCCGCGCCGACAGTCGTTTCGATCAGCCCTGGATCGCGATAGACGCGATCCAGCAGCGTTCGCTCCTGGATGCTGCCGACCAGCTTCCGTTTCGGAACCGCGCCGTCTTCGGTCACCGGCATCTGCGAGATGCCGTACTCCTGTAGCAGGTCGATCGCCCGGCCAACCGTTTCCTTCGACGAGACGGTGATGAGCTCTGGTATTTCCCGATGCGGCGAGATGACGACGTCCTGGACACGCTGCAGCGGAAAGCGCTCGAGAAATCCGTTCTGCCGCATCCATTCGTCGTTGTAGATCTTCCCCATGTTGTTGCGGCCGGTGTCCGGCAGGATGACGACAATCAGCGTCTTGTCGCCGAGGTCGCGCGCCACCTCCATCGCGGCAAACATCGCGGTCCCGGCTGAGCCGCCGACCAGGATCCCTTCTTCACGTGTGATCCGGCGCGCCGTCAGAAACGAGTCACGATCGCTGACGCGCACGATCCGGTTGAACAGCGTCAGATCGATCGTGCCGGGGATGAAGTCTTCGCCGATGCCCTCCACCTTGTAGGGCTTGATCGTGTCGCCGGAGTAAAGCGAGCCTTCCGGATCGGCGCCCACCAGCGTCAGCGACGGCTTCTTCTCGCGCAGGTAACGTCCCGCGCCGGTCATGGTGCCGCCGGTCCCCAGGCCGCCGACGAGCACGTCGATCGCCCCGCCGGTCTGCTCCCAGATTTCGGGGCCGGTCGTTTCGTAATGGGCACGCGGATTCATCTCGTTGAAATACTGGTTTGGCTGGTAGGCGCCGGGGATTTCCTTGCTCAAGCGCTCGGCGACCGAGTAATAGCTCTCGGGCGATTCGCGCGGTACCGCCGTGGGACAAATCACGACTTCGGCGCCGTACGCGCGCAGCAGCGCAATCTTCTCCGGCGATTGCTTATCCGCCATGACGAAGATCATTCGGTAGCCTTTCAGCGCCGCCGCGATCGCGAGCGCATGGCCGGTGTTCCCCGAGGTCGGCTCGACGATCGTCCCGCCGGGCCGCAGCAGGCCGCGACGCTCGGCGTCCTCGATCATCTTCAGGCCGATCCGGTCCTTGACGCTGCCGCCGGGGTTGATCGTCTCGACCTTGGCCAGGATCGTGGGTCGAAGTCCGGCGGTGATTCGCTGCAGCCGCACGAGCGGCGTGTGCCCAACGGCCTCCAGGATGCTGCCCAGGACCTGCACGGCCATCATCATACGGGCGCTCGCGCGCCCAAAAACGAGCTAGTGCCTGGGAACGGCGATCGTCGCGACCACCTGCTGCTGGTAGTGGTTCCGGTTATGCCCGTCATCGCCAGGTGTGGGCCGTCAGCCTGATGTTATGACCAATCGGGGTCAGGTTCGGCTTGTAAAACTGAATGCTCGAGTTGATGCAGTAATTGGAGAATCCGTACGGCGGCAAGGGTTGCGAGCCAAAGTAATTCGGATTCACACCATCGAGCGCGAGGCCGGCGGCGGCAGCCTCTTTCGTGCCGGCGGCCGGACAGGCGAGCCGCCGGTCGTAGAAGTTCACACTCACCGTGCCGTCCGGAGCCACCGCCAGGTTCGGTTGGAACTCGTCGACGTTGGTCATGTTGTCATTGACCTGGATAGGCGCGGTCCAGGTTTTGCCCTGGTCGTAGGTGGCGGTGAGCAAGATGTTGCCGAAGCCCATGCTCTTCGATTCGTAGGCGATGTAGACCGGATAGTGGCGATTGACCAGGTGGTTGCCGACAACCGAGGTTTCTTCGATCCCGTCTTCGAAGGTCGTGTTGATGTAGCCGGCTCCGGTCAAGGGCGGCACATGCACATCAGTGGCGGCGACCGACGGCCCTTTCCAGGTCACGCCCCCATCGGTCGAGTAATCCATCAGCACGTCGACACAGCAGCCGCCCTGCTCGCTGTCGTAGTTGATCATCGGCGTGTACACGACGCCGTTCGGATCGACCTGCGGCAGCAGATAGGTGTCATTGTTCGTCGAGTTCTGATTGGGTAGCTGGAGTTGTGACGTCCACTCGCTGTGGGTGCCGTCCTGGAAGGCCCTTGCCGTTTGGACGTAGGGCTTGCTGCCGTTGCCGTTGAAGTTGACGTACATCATGTAGACGCGGTTGTAGTTTTTCCGTCCGTCGAAGCGGATCGTGCGGTCGATGGCGATCCACTCTTTGTCCGGTTCCTGGCCGAGACCGGCGTTCGTCGTGAAGACATAGTCCGGGGGCTTGTTATACGTCGTCCAGTCGTTCGCTCCGGATGCGCCATGCTTTCGCACGGCGACCGCGACCGCTTCGTTGGGGATCCCCGGATTCGGTTCGTTGCCGGGTTCGTACTTCTTATAACCGGAGGCGGCATAGAAGAACTGGTAAGGAAGCAGCGCCTGGTAGTAGTTGCCCCATGCGTCGAAGGCGCCGACGGGATCCGTGTTGTCGGTGAAACCCTCGTAGCCGGGAACGTGCCCCATCGTCGGCCAGGTCTTGCCGCCGTCGAAAGACTCGTAGAAGCCGAGGACGTGGTTGTATCCTTCGGCGCTCGAGAACCACTTGCTCGACCCGATCAAATGCTGGGGATTCGTCGGATCGACCCGGATGTCCGACTCAGAGTGGTCCGTCGCCAGCATCGGCCCAGCCGCCGGATACCCCGATCGACTGCCGCCTTGATTCGGGTATGTGCTCTTGGGTGCCGAGCCGCCGGTATCCTCGCCGGTGGTCGCGCCCGGACAGGCTACCTCGCCGGCCTTAGTGACGACCTCGGGCCGGTAGCAGCTGACCTGCTGGCTGGTCACAAAGACGTTTGAGACCCGGTTCCACGTGAAGCTGCCGGCGTAAGCCAGGTCCGTTTGGGTGCCTTGCGGAACGTTGCCGATCCCTGGATCGAAACCGGTCGAGGCCGAAAGGGCCGCGCGGGGAAAAAGACTGAGGCTCAAAGGAAACAGAGCTGCAATCAATAGAGCAGACCGCTGCCGCCGGCTGACGCCCATTCCTCCCTCCTCGGACCTGATCGCAGGCGAGCTGAGCATATCGTGGGCGCGGGCAAAAGGCAATCGAGCGAATCCTGATCAGGCTGCCTGGTTGACTGTCAGTCGCACGCCCGTCTTGGGGCGAAGCGTGAACGCCGGCCAGAGGACGACCTCAAAACCGGGCGCCGGCTCGAAGCGAAAGCGCTGCAACAGCATGATGAGAACGAAGGCGGCTTCCATCATCGCGAAGTTCGCCCCGATGCAGATCCGCTGGCCACCACCGAAGGGGAAGTAGGCGTAACGGGGCAGCCGCTTTTGGAGGCCGTCCAACCAGCGTTCCGGGTGGAAGCGGTCCGGGTCATCAAAAAAACGGGGATCCCGATGCATCACCCACTGGCTGAAGAGAATGCTGCCGCCCTTGGGCACCCGATAGCCGGCCACCTCGCAGTCGGCAACCGCCTTTCGGCCTAGCCCCCAGGCCGGCGGATAAAGCCGAAGCGTTTCGCATAACACCGCGTCGAGGTAGGGCAGCCTGACGAGGTCGGCGACCGTCGGCGGGCCATCACCCTGGGCAGTGACCTCCTCCCTCAGCCTTTCCTGAACGGCGGGATGGCCTGCCATCAGGTACAACGTCCAGCTGAGCAGCAGCGAGGTCGTCTCGTGGCCGGCCAGGTAGAAGGTCATCACCTCGTCGCGGAGCTGTCGATCGCTCATGCCGCTGCCGTCTTCGTCCCGGGCGCCAAGCAATCTCGACAGCAAATCATCCTGGACCACCCCGCTCCGTCGGCGCTGATCGATGATCAGGTAGATGATGGCGTCCAGGTTCTTTACCGCGCGATGGACCCGCAGATTGGTCGGCGTCGGGATGCGGTCGGGTAGAAAAGCCAGAACGCTGTCGAGCCGCTTGGTCAAGAGCTCGGTCAGCACCAGGAGCTGACGGCTAACCTCATCGACAGCGCCGCTGACGTCCGCGCCGAAGAATGCCTGGCCCGCGACCTGGGACGTCAATCGCATCATCTCGGCGTGCACGTCACGGACGCCGCCAGCGGTCCATGCATCGAGCATGCGTCGCGTCCGTTCCACCACGATCGGCGTGTACGCTTCGCCCATCCGGGCGCGCTGGAAGGCGGGCTGCGCCAGCCGCCGCTGTCGCATCCAGAAGTCGCCCTCACTGAGCAGCAGCCCGTTGGCGATCACCGGACGGACCATGTCGTAGGCGAAGGACTTGACGAAGCTGCGGCTGTTGCCCAGCACCTGCTCGATCGCGTCCGGATGGTTGATGAAGAGCGCCCGAAAGACGCCGAACCGCAAGGGCACGACGTCACCATGTTCACGGGCACAGGTGGTAAGGAATCCAAGCCGGTCACGGCGAAACTCCGGCAGGTTCCCCGCCAGGAGATGCCGCTTCGGACCGCGCAGCTCGACCGCCGCGGCCATGGCGACGCAATTTTAGAGCCGGCAGGGCCGGGCTACAATCGGTTGGCAACCGTAGAGGGAGGGTTATGCCGGTCTCCGTCGCCAACTCACAGGTGGTGTACGACGCCATGAAAGACGTCGGCGTCACGCTGGTCAGCGCGCTGCCCGAGACCTGGTTGGTGCATTTGATCCGCCTGGCGGACGAAGACCCGGGGATGACGCTCGTGCGCCTCGCCAAAGAAGAAGAAGGCGTCGGCATCTCGGCAGGAGCGCATTTCGCGGGCGTCAAATCGGCGATGCTGCTACAGAACCACGGGTTTCTGCAGGCGATCAACGGCATCGTCGGCGTCTCGCTGCTGTACAAGATCCCGCTGTTGATGCTGATCACCGATCGCGGCAGCTTCGGCGAGCGGGATCCCTGGCAAACCGAGGGCGGCAAGCATACCCGGCCGGTGCTCGACGCCCTCAAGATCGCGCACGACGATCTCACGAGCCCCGATGACGTCCCGGCCAAAATGGCGAAGGCGATGACGCTGGCGCAGAGCTCGCTGTCGCCGGTCGGCCTGCTGCTGGGCCGCGACCTGATGTGGGAGGAGCCGCAATGAAGCGCCTGGATTGCCTGAAGGCGATCTATCCGGCGCTCGAGGACTGCGCGGTCGTGACCATCATGGGCGCGGTGGCCGCAGAGCTCTATTCGCTGGGCCATCGCGCGAATTTTTTCTACCTGGAGCACGCGATGGGCCTCGCCTCCTCGATCGGCCTTGGCATTGCGCTCGCCCAGCCGCAGCGAAAAGTCGTTGTCATCGACGGCGATGGCTCGGTCTTGATGAACCTTGGCGGCCTGACGACGATGGCGCGATCCCGTCCGAACAATCTGGTCCATCTGATCTTCGACAACGAGACGCTGCTGTCCGTCGGCGGTGGCGCGCCCGGCGGCTACCGCTGGTTTACGACCGCGACCGCGACCGGTACCGATCTGGCGGCCGTCGCCAGGGCGGCCGGCTTCCCGCGGGCGCAGATGGTGCGCGAGCTGGACGATTTCGAAGAGGCGGCGCTCGATGCGATCAACGGCGTCGAGCTCAGCTGCATCGTGGCCAAGGTGGAGGCCGAGATGCCGAAGAGCTTCCTGATGGACGTCCACATGCTGGAAAATCGGTTCGAGTTCCCCCGTGCGCTGCAGCAGCCGCCACGCCGCCGCGAAGAGCTGCAGCGCCCAACCCGTATCACCAAAGAACAGCCGACCACTATTCCGGCGCTGAAATCAAGGGAGGAGTGAATTGAGCACGAAAGTGGACACGCTGACATCGTTCGTGGAGGCATTGGCTTCTGGCTCGATCGAGGTCGTCGACCTGACCCAGCCGCTCTCCGACCGGACTCCCATGATCCAGCTGCCGCCGCCGTTCGCCAACACGCCGAACTGGAAGACCCACGAGATCAGCCGCTACGACGACAAGGGGCCCGCCTGGTACTGGAACTGGTTCGAAGGCGGCGAGCACGCCGGCACCCATTTCGACGCCCCCATTCACTGGGTGACGGGCAAAGACAAAGACGACGTCTCCCAGGTTCCGGTCAAGCGCCTCATCGGTCCGGCGGTCGTCATTGATAAATCGAAAGAGGCGCAGGCGAATCCCGACTACCTGCTGACGCTCAATGACATCCGCGCCTTCGAGCGCGCGCATGGGTCACTGCCCAAAGGTGGCTGGCTGCTCTATCGAACCGGATGGGACGCGCGGGCGCAAGATCAGAAAGCATTCCTCAACGCCAACGAAACCGGGCCGCACACCCCGGGGATCGACATCGAGCTGGCGAAGTGGCTGGCCAACGACAGTCCGCTGGTCGGCGTCGGCGTCGAGACGGTGGGCACCGATGCCGGGACCGCCCACTCCTTCAATCCGCCATTTCCCTGCCACCAGTTCCTGCTGGGCGCGAACAAGTACGGGCTGACCCAGCTCGCCAATCTCGCGACGCTGCCACCGACCGGCGCGGTCCTCGTCGTCGCCCCCCTCAAGCTGGTCAAAGGCTCCGGGAGTCCGTGCCGAGCCCTGGCGCTGGTCCAGCGATAGCCGCACCCTCCGACCTCGAGCTCCGGCCGGTACGGCCGGAGGAACAGCGCGCCTACTCGACGGTGATGCGGCGTGCCTTCGGTGCCTCCCTGCCAACCGACGAGGAACTGGCGGCATCCCGCGAGATCACCGAGTTCGACCGCACGCTCGCGTTTTTCGATGGCCCGGAGATCGTCGCCACCGCGGGCATCTTTTCCTACGAGCTCACCGTCCCCGGCGGGCTTTTGCCCTGCGCCGGCGTGACCCGGGTCAGTGTGCTGAGCACCCATCGCCGGCGGGGGTTGCTGACGGCGATGATGCGTCGACAGCTCGACGACATACACGAGCGTGGCGAACCGCTGGCCGCGCTCTATGCCTCGGAGGCGCCGATCTACGGTCGCTTCGGTTATGGCCTCGCCACGTATCAGGCGTCGGTCGAGGTCCAGCGCGCTCATGCCACCTTTGGAAAAACCGCGAGCGCGAATGAACAGCTGTCGCTGGTCGATGTGGCCACGGCGGTCCCGGCATTCACCCGCGCCTGGGAGCAGTCGACGCGCGGCCAGCCCGGCATGCTGCGGCTGGATGAGCGGTGGGTTCGCAACCTTCTCGCCGACCTCGAGCTGCACCGCGAGGGCGCCAGCCCTCACTATCGCGTGCTCTACCAGGATGACACCGGCCCATCCGGCTTCGCGATCTATCGCATCAAGATGGATTGGGACGCCTCGGGCCCGAACGGGACGCTGCGACTCGAGATGCTGATCGCGGCCAGCCCGGAGGCGTACGCCGCGCTCTGGCGCCACGTCCTGGGCGTGGACTTGACTGCCAGGGTGACGGCCGAGATGCGGCCGATTGACGAGCCTCTGCGCTTTCTGCTGGCCGACTCGCGGCAGCCCAAGACCCGAGTCGAAGACGGCCTCTGGGTGCGCCTGGTCGATGTCCTCAAGGCGCTCGCCGGCCGCCGTTATGCCGTCGACGACCGCCTGGTGTTCGGCGTTCGCGACCAGTTCTGTCCCTGGAACCGCGGCCGCATCGAGCTGCAGGGGGGTCCCAACGGTGCTCAGGCACGGAGTACGACTGCAAGCCCCGATCTCGAGCTCGATGCCGCGGATCTCGGCGCGGTCTATCTCAGCGGCAATCGATTTTGGACCTTGCAGCGGGCCGGGCGCATCACCGAGCTGCGCCAGGGCGCGGTCGCCCGTGCCGATGCGATGTTTGCGGCCGACCGGGTGCCCTGGTGCCCGAGCCATTTCTGAGCAGGCACTAGCGGGATAATCGCTGGGTGGACCGCGAGACCT
>VBHQ01000168.1 GCA_005880395.1 Chloroflexota bacterium | reverse complement strand
CAGCCTAGACCGCGCTAGTGCTTCGTCGCTCCTTCCCAGGCGGAGGCGAGCCGATCCGGCTCAAATTTCGACTTCGAGATGTACGTGGAGGCGCCGCACTCCGCCGCGCGGGGCGCATACTCCTCCTCCTCGTAGGTCGACAGCAGCAGCACGACCACCGTGCCGTTCGAGTTTTTCAGGATCTGCCGGGTTGCCTCGAGGCCGTTGATTCCGGGCAGATTCACGTCCATCAGGACGAGGTCAGGATGGAGCTTCTCGCTGGCCTCGACGGACGCCTCGCCGGTGTCCGATTCGGCAATTACCTCAAAGCCCTCGGTGGCCTCTACTACGGCCCGCGCCGCCTGCCGGAACGGCGCCTGATCGTCCACGATGAGCACTCTCACTGCCATCTGTCCGTACATAGAATGGCAGGTTCTCCAGGTGGCTGAAATGGTGCCAGCACCACTTGGGACCGGCGGTCAGCCCAACCTGCTGGACTGCGCGTGAAGCCCTATTCTTTTGCCGTGCCGATCCGCCTCGTGTTCGCAGATGACAACTATCTGTTACGAGAAGGCGTCAAGCAACTCATCGAATCCCAGCCCGAATTGGAGCTGGCGGCCACGGCAAGCGATTTCAGGAGCCTGATGGAGGCCGTCGACAAGGAGCGTCCCACCGTGGTCATCACCGACATTCGCATGCCACCGACCGGCACAGACGAGGGGATTCGTGCCGCAGAGCAGATCCGGGCCAGCTATCCGGAGATTGGCGTGGTTGTGCTAAGTCAATACGTCGAGCCTGAATACGCCCTCAGTCTGCTCGCCAAAGGCGCCGCCGGGCGTGCATACCTATTAAAAGAGCGGGTGTCTGACATCGAGCAGCTTGTCAATGCGATTCAAGAGGTGGCGCGGGGTGGATCGGTGATCGACTCCAAGGTCGTGGAGGCGCTCGTCCAGGCCCGGACCCGCAAAGCCGACTCGCCGCTACGCGACTTGACGGCTCGTGAAAAAGAGGTGCTGGCCGCGATGGCGGAGGGCAAGAACAACGCGGCGATCGCGAACGGCCTGTTCCTGACCGAGCGGGCTGTCGAAAAGCACATCAACTCGATCTTCTCCAAGCTTGGTCTCCAGGAAGAGAAAGACACCCATCGTCGGGTCCGGGCGGCGCTGCTCTACCTTGCCGACACTAGTCAGGCCTGAGCGACGATGACCACGGTGCTGGCCGACCAGGTCGCGATTGTCACCGGTGGCGGCCGGGGCATCGGAAAAGCCATCGCGCTTAGGCTCGCACGTGACGGCGCTGATGTCGGCGTCATGGACATCGACGGGGAGACCGCGGAGGCGACTGCCAAAGAGATCCGCCGGATGGATCGGCGCGCGTTAGCGGCTGCGGTCGACGTCTCCGATTACGATTCGGTGCGCCACGGCATCGCCGAGCTGGCCGCAGGACTGGGCCGTCTCGACATTCTGATCAACAACGCCGGCGTCGAGAAGCGAGCTCCCTTTTTGGAGATCGATCCGGCGGACTGGCGTCGGCAACTCGACGTCAATCTGTCCGGGACCTTCTACTGCACTCAGCTTGCCGCCCGCGAAATGGCCAAACGGAAATACGGGCGCGTCATCAATATTTCCTCGGTCGCCGGCCTGATCGGCCCGATCGATCTCGCCGCCTACGGCGCCGCGAAGGCAGGAATCGTCGGACTGACGCGCGCCGCTTCCCTCGACCTGGCTGACTATGGCATCACGGTGAATGCCATTGCACCGGGGCCGATCGAAACCGAGCTGATGTTGGGTGTGTGGACCGCGGAGGCGCTTCGCGAACGACCGCAGCACGGAGCGATCGCCAGATTTGGCACGGTCGATGAAATCGCTCACGCGGTGGTGTTCCTCGCCTCTCCGGAGTCCGGCTTTATCACCGGCATCACACTACCGGTCGAGGGCGGAGCCAGCGCAGCCGGCGCTTACATGGTCGAGAAATACCGCCGTCGACGCGCGGCGCAATCCTGAAGCATGCCGAGGGGCCAGCTATGAAGGACCCGGAGCAGTCATCGGAATTGTTCCGGCGATCGTGGTGCCCTGTCCGGGCGTGCTCTTGATCGTCAACGTCCCACCGAGGGCTTCGAGCCGGTCGCGCATGTTCTCGATCCCATGGCGGTCGGTTGTGCCGTTGAGGTCGAAGCCTTTGCCGTTGTCCGCGACTTCGAACGCAAGCGTCCGGCCCTCGCTCCACAACCGAAGGTTGACGCGCGACGCCTCCGCGTGCTTGCTGAGATTTTGCAGCGCCTCGAGGCAGCAGAAATAGATGGCACCCTCCAGCTCGCGCGGCTGCCGCGGGACGTCGGCGAGTTCGAGCTCGACGGGGACCGCGATCCGGCGGGCTTGCGCGCGGAGGGCGGCGGGCAATCCATCGGAGGCTAGCAGCGGCGGATAGATCCCGCGCGCAAGCTCGCGCATGGTGGTGAGGGCCTCGTCCGCATCAGCCTTCAGCTGGGTGAGCATGCCTCGCACTTTGCTGGCTGGTTCGGCGACCGCCTCGGCGAGTCCCAGCTTGATCTTGAGCGCGACCAGATGTTGCTGGGCGCCATCGTGAAGGTTGCGTTCGATTCTTCTGCGTTCATCGTCCTGCGCTGCAACCAGGCGCTGACGGGACGCCCGCAAGTCCTCGAGCCGAGCCAGCAGTTCGCGGTTGAGCCCGACATTCTTGAGAACCAACCCGGCCTGACCGGCCAGATCATTCACCAGTTTCTGTCTCCATCCGCAGCTCCGCTGGAGGCGATCCATTAAGGGTCGCCGAGGACGAAGCCAACAGCAGGCGATCACCGGCCCGCACCCAG
Source organism: Chloroflexota bacterium (assembly GCA_005880395.1). Lineage (GTDB taxonomy): Bacteria > Chloroflexota > Dormibacteria > CF-121 > CF-121 > CF-13. The sequence goes on along the minus strand of VBHQ01000168.1, from coordinate 5,467 downwards.
ATCTCGGCACGATCCGCGCCGGTCCCGTGGGCGAGGATGCGCGACATCCGGTCGAGGATGTCCTCCTGAGAAAACGTCTCCGAGAGGTGCTCGCTGAACTCCGAAAGCGCTTCATAGGGCGTCGCTCGTTTGCCATAGACCAACCGATTAGCCAGGCGTTGCGCCCGCTGCCGCAGCGGCTGGAAGGCGAGCGCGATCACGGCCGTCGTCAGGATCGACAGCAGGAACTGCCGGCTGTTGCCGACGATGGCGCCGATGCCGACGACGACCAGCACATAGATTGCGGTGATGATCGCGGCCAACCCACCGTAGACCAGCGCCTTGTTGATGATCAGGTCGATGTCGTAAAGGCGGTAACGAAGCACGGCAATGCCGATCGCGATCGGCGGCAAGCCGGCACCGATGGCCAGGAGCGGAGCATTGCTCAACGGCGGAACCGTGAGCTGGACGATGAACAGGAGCAGAAAGCCGATCACCGCCGCGAGCAGCCACTTCAGCTGCTCACGTTCTTGCTCCCGACCGCGTCGGTAACGAACGACGAGCGAGATCAATCCGGAGCTGCAGGCAGCCAGGAACAGGATCAAAAATACCGGGCTGTTGAGGATGTTCACCGCTCCGGATAGCTGGCGAATCCCGGCGGGGTTCGGCAGGGGCGCGGTCGCCGCCGGGTCTAGTGCGGAAATCGCACCCAGCAGGTAGATCACGCCGAAGAGCCCGATTGGAATCAGCCATCGCCGGCTCAGGAGCTTGCCGTCGGGAAAGACCAGCGGCAGCACGACGAGCAACTGCCCGAACAGGAGTAACCAGGTGAGCTGGCTTAGCCAGTAGATCCACAGCGCGCCGGGCAGTCCTGGCTGAACGTACAGCGCGTACCCCGCGTAGGGCCCAGGAATGGAAAGCGTCGCGCCGGTGAAAGCGATGCTCAGCATCAACCACCCGACCAGGTTTCGGGGGCGGCGCACCGCAATAAGCCAGCCGACCGTCGCCATCACCACCACGGTGACGGCACCTGCAACGGTACTGCCGTTAGGACGCAAGGCGTCGGGCACCGGATGCCAATCAACCGCCAGGGTGCCGGCGCTCTGGATGATGGCCAGCAGGACAATGAGCACCCAGAGGCCGGAGGCGACGTAGAAGGACCGGCTTTTCAAGCCTTGTTCCCGACCCTCTCCACAAGTGGGAGGACACTCTTTATGCGGTACGCATGCACCGCGGCATGACGACCCTTTACCTGAGAAGGTGGCAGCGCCTCGGCGTCGACGGTGCCGTTGAGCGCACGATACGTCGGCTCACTCAGAATGGTCTCGCCACCGATCGCGAACTGTTGGAGCCGCTGACAGAGGTTGACGCTGTCACCGACCAGCGAATACTCGAGCCGCTCGTCAGATCCCAGGAGCGCCGCAGCCACGTCGCCGGTCGATAGCCCAATGCCCAGATGAAACGGAGGCAAGCTTTCCCTTGCCCATCGTTCATTGACGGCCGCCTGCGCCTGGTGCATCGCTTCGGCGGTCTTCAACGCCTTCTGGGCGTGATCCGATTCCGGCAACGGGGCGCCAAACACGGCCATGACGGAATCACCAACGAACTGCATGACCGTGCCACCGTTCGCCAGGATGCATCGATTCATCTCGGCGCGATGCTCATTCAGCTGATGCGCCAGCACCGTGGGGTCCGCATCTTCCGCGATCGTCGAGTAGCCGCGAATGTCCGACATCAGCACGGTGACCATCAGCGTTTCGGTCTCGCCAATCCTTCGACCCTCCCGGCGCAGCTTTTCCGCCAGTCCGGTCGGCAGGAGCCGGCTGAGGCTCTCACCCTGCTCTTCGCGGTCGACGATCGCTTGATGCAGCAGCTTGAGGCGCCGCAACGCGCCCGCCGCGCCGCTGCTGGCGGCCTGCGCCAGCTTCAGGAACAGCTTTTGGATCGCGTCATCGATATCAGCCGGCGTCGTCCGCCGGGTGACCGCGATCGCCTTGATCGGCCGGCCTTGCGCCAGCTGCTGCAGCAGGTCTTCCTCGTCCGCGGTCAGATCGGTCCCCTGGCTGGCCGGCTGCACCAGCGCCTCGACGATTCTCGGGTCCAGCATCGAGCCGCCGGTGGTCACCTCGCGAATTGCCCGAAACAACTGGTCGCCCTCGGCCACCCGGTCCTTCAGCAGATAGGCACAGCCGGCGGCGCCTTCACTCAGGAGCGCAATCGCGTAATCCGGTTCGTCAAACTGCGACAGCACGACGATGCCAGTTCCGGGATGGCGCTTGCGCACCTCTTTGGCGGCATCGATCCCTTCCCGCTGAAAGTTGGGCGGCATGCGGATGTCGGTCACGACCACCTGAGGTGCCAGCCGCTCGGCGCCGGAGACGAGGCTGTCGTAGTCGCCGGCCACCCCGACCACCTCCAGGTCCGGGGCGGTCCCGATCAGGGCGCGGACGCCCTCCCGGACGATCAGGTTGTCATCCGCCAGGAACACGGAAATCTTGTGATCCAGCATGCCCAGCCTATTTGAGCATGGCTGGTCGGTTGGTCAAGGGAGGCAGCCATGTCGGGCCCGGGGATGCTGGCCCGTTCGAGAGCAACCGGGAGGCTCGCTCGACGGGCCACCGGGCCAGGGCTTACCCTCTGGTTTGAGCAATCAAACAGCCGGAGGAGGGTTGGCCATGCGAATCGAGTCTTCCGTGACATCGCTGTCCTGGATCCCGTCGGAGGCGATCTCCGGCATGATGCGCTTGCCGTTCGATATCGGCCCGGTTCACTACGACGACCCGCCCCCGGACCGGATCGCCAATATCCCGGAGCTGGCGGGCTCTGGCGCGGTGCGATTCATCAATGACCTTCGCGCCTGGATCGAGGTCGAGAATGGCTCGATCGTTAGTCACGGCCACAGCGGCCGCGGCTGGATCGGCCGGACCAAGCTTGGCTTCGGCTCACGCTTGCTGCTGTTCCCCGCGATTCCGATGCCGGACATTCAGCCGCAACCGCAACCCGACAGGAAAGCCGTACGCTTCACGCAGACGAGTGGCGGTCGGCCTCCGTTGCCGCTACCGCGCAAGCTAAACCGGCCACCCTTCGTCCAGATCATCCCGCCTGTCGTCTGGACCACCCTCGCCCTGACGATCAACGCCGACGGGTCGAGCTCGCACGAGGTGCTAGGCGCCAGCCCCTTCCCGCGTCACTGGATCTATGACGCCTCAGGCAAGCTGGCCAACAAGGTCGCGACAACCGACTTCTCCAGCTGGTCCGGTGACATCTTCGGCGCCCGCACCCCCTGGGGCAAAGAGGATTCGCCGGCATTCGTCACGCAGGTCGAGAGCGAGCTCGAGCGTGAGCTCTCCCAGCGGATCATGCGCGGCGGGGCCAAGCCACAGTTCCGCAAACTTGCCAAAGACGAAATCCTCGTCAAGCAAGGCGACGCGGGCCAGGAGCTTTTCCTCCTCCTCGACGGTGTCCTCTCGGTCGAAGTTGACGGCAAGCCGATCGCCGAAGTCGGGCCGGGCGCGATCCTTGGCGAACGCGCGTTGCTTGAAACGGGAACCCGCACGGCCACGCTGCGCGCGTTGACCGCCGTTCGCGTCGCGGTCGCCAGCCCAGATCAGGTTTCCGCGGAAGCGCTCGCCGAGGTGGCTGGTGGTCACCGCCGGGAAGAAAACGTCTAGCGGGTAACGTCAAAGGCGTGATCGACGCCGTCGTGATCGGCTCAGGGCCGAACGGGCTGGCCGCCGCCATCCGGCTCGCCCAGGCGGGCAGGCGCGTCACCGTCCTGGAAGCGAACGACACCATCGGAGGCGGCGCTCGGTCGGCCGAGCTGACGCGTCCTGGGTTCGTTCACGATGTCTGCTCGGCCGTCCATCCCTTGGCCGTCGGGTCCGCCTTTTTCCGAACGTTGCCGCTCGAGCGGTATGGCCTGGAATTCATTCAGCCTCCCCTCCCCCTCGTCCATCCCCTCGATGGCTCGGGCGTCGAGCTCAGACGATCCTTTGTCGAAACCAGTGACGGGCTCGGCGTCGATGCGGCGGCCTACCGTCGCCTGCTGAGCCCGCTGGTCCGCAATGCCGATTTCCTGATGCGTCAGTTCTTCGCTCCGCTTCGGGTCACGCCCGCGACGGTCACGCATTCGGTGCTGCTGGCTCGCTTCGGCCTGATGGCGATCCGATCGGCCGTCGGTCTGGCGAAGAGCGCCTTCAAGGACGCACCCGCTCGCGCCTTGCTCGCCGGCCTCGCCGCGCATTCCATCCAGCCGCTGCAGAACCTCTCGACCGCCGGCTATGGATTGATGCTGGCTATGAGCGGTCACGCGTATGGATGGCCGATCGCACGCGGCGGTTCACAGAAGATCGCGGACGCGCTCGTCGCGCATCTCAACACCCTCGGGGGCACGATCGAGACCAAACGGCGCGTCGAATCGTTGGACGATGTTCCAAAGGCGCGCGTCTACGTGTTCGACGTGACGCCGCGCCAACTGCTCGCGATCACGGGCAATGCCCTGCCCGATGCCTATCGACGCGAGCTGACCCGCTTTCGCTACGGGGCTGGCGTCTTCAAGCTCGATTGGGCGCTCGACGCCCCGGTGCCCTGGCGCGATCCGCGCTGGTTGCAGGCGGGGACGCTCCACCTGGCGGGGACGATGGAGGAGGTCGCGGCGTCGGAAGCCGCGGTCGGCGAGGCCCATCCGGCAGAGGCTCCCTTCGTTCTCCTCTCGCAACCAAGCCTCTTCGACGCCACGCGTGCGCCGGCCGGAAAACACACGCTGTGGGCCTACTGTCACGTCCCCAACGGATCGACGGTTGACATGACGAGCCGGATCGAGGCGCAGATCGAGCGCTTTGCGCCCGGCTTCAAGAACCGGATCCTGGCGCGAAGCGTGATGACGCCCGCCGATATCGAGCGACACAACGCCAACTGCATCGGTGGCGACATCAACGGTGGCAGCGGCGACTTGCGTCAGTGGTTTTTGCGGCCAACCTGGCGGCGTTATGCGACCCCCAACCGGCAGATCTACATTTGCTCGTCCTCCACCCCGCCGACCGGCGGTGTCCATGGGCTGTGCGGCTACTTCGCTGCCAATGTGGCGCTGAGGCACGCCTTTCGATGACGACCGCAACCCTACCCTCTCCCAGCGGCGGAGGGAAATCAAGGCGAGTTGTCATCCTCGGGGGCGGTCATGCAGGCGTGCGCTGCGCCCAGGAACTCCTTCGGCGACGCCGGCCGGCCGACAACCTCGATGTCGCGCTCGTCAGTCGCGAGAATTCGGAGGTCTGGCACGGCCTGATGCCGCAGATCCTGTCCGGCGTGCTGCAGCCGCAGCATGTCCTCGTCCCGCTACGCGAATTCCTACCCGGTGTCCGCGTCTACACCTACGACATCGAGGAAATCGATCTGAACAGCAGGCGCGTCACCTTGATGCGCGGCGACGAGGGGAAGCAGATCGTGCTCGAGTACGACGAGCTCGTGCTCGCATTGGGCTCCGTAACCG
>VBHQ01000155.1 GCA_005880395.1 Chloroflexota bacterium | reverse complement strand
AGCGCCGCATTCGATCGTCATGTTGCACACCGTCATCCGCCCTTCCATGGATAGCCCTCGGATCGCCGAGCCGCGGTACTCGATCACATGGCCTCGCCCGCCGTCCACACCAGTCCGGCTGATGATGCCGAGCGCGACGTCTTTGGCGGTCACCCCAACCGGCAGCTCACCTTCGATAGTGACCGCCATGTCTTTCGGGGGTCGCTGCCGCAGACACTGCGTCGCGAGGACATGCTCGACTTCAGAGGTGCCGATGCCGAACGCTAGCGCGCCGAACGCGCCGTGGGTCGAGGTGTGCGAATCGCCGCACACGATCAGCAACCCTGGCTGCGTGAGGCCCAGTTCGGGACCGATGACATGCACAATCCCCTGGCGGCTGCTGCCGATCCCATAGAGCCGGATGCCCTCGCGCCGGCAGTTTTCTTCTAGCGCCGCCATCTGCCGCTGCGAAACCTGGTCGGCGGCCTCTCGGCCACCGCGCGTCGGCACGTTGTGATCCATCGTGGCAACCGTCAACTCCGGTCGGCGGACCTTCCGGCCGTTGAGGCGCAGGCTTTCGAACGCCTGGGGAGAGGTCACCTCGTGGACCAGGTGCAGGTCGACATAGAGCAGGTCAGGTTCGCCTTCGTGCGAGGCGACGACATGCTGGTCCCAGATCTTCTGGGCCATCGTTTTGCTCATGAGTTGTCCGCCAGCGCCCGGACCCGGAGCGACAACAGCAGGTCGAGGCGCACATCGGCATCCTTCAAATCCGCGCCGATCAGCGACGCGATCCGTTGCAGCCGGTAATGGAGCGTGTTGAGGTGGATGTGAAGATCGCGCGCCGACTGCCGCAGGTTGCCGTGGCGCTGGAGATAGACCTCGAGCGTTTTCAGCAGCGGCGTTCCGCGAGTCTTGTCGTAAGCGACCAGCGGTTCGAGCATGCGACCGGCGAACGCTTCCAATCCGGTGCGATCGTCGATCTGGGCGAGCAGCCGGTAGACGCCGAGCCGGTCATAGTTGACGACCTGTTCCTTCTTGCCGAAGCGGACCATGAGATCCAGCGCTCGCTGAGCCTCGACGAAGGCCGGCTTGAAGTCCTCCGGCTTCACGCACAGGCGACCGACCGCGACCGAGACGGTGATTCCAAGATCCGAGTCGGCGACCGCTTGACGGATGCGCTTGGCGAGCTCCTCACCATCAGCGTCGGCGCCGGCCGGCTGCGGCACGAGCACGATCACGCTGTCGCTGTGGGCCGTGGCGAGGTGGCGCGGATTTTTCCGTCTGACCGCGCCGGTGACCACCTGGAACAGCTGGTGCTTCAAGGCGATCACCCGGCGCTCGGGGTAGTGGCTCTCCTTGATGACGCGCCCGAAATGGTCGACGTCGATCACGAGCAGCAGGTGCGGAACCGAGAGGTCATGGTGCAGATAGCGCGCCCGGCGCTGGACGTTAGAGGCATCGCCGAAGGTACCGTTGAGCAGGTCGTCGACCAGCTCGCCACGAACGTGATCCTCTGCCTCCGCGACTTCTCGCTGCTTGATCATTTCCAGCGCGATGACCGTGGCGGCATGCTCGATCGCCATCATCGCCAGCTGCTCGTGGCGTTGGGGATGCTCGATGATCGACAGGTATCCGAGGTTCTCGCCGCCGGCCAGGATCGGGGTGATGATCCGGTGGGCGGTCATGCCGGCCTCGGGAATGGGCGCGACCTTGCGCGGTTTGCGGCCCTCGACCACCTCGTGGATCATGCTGGCAACCGCCTCCTGCGCCTTGGGAGGCGTGCCGTGGTGGGCCAGCGTCTGCTGGCGGTGGCGGTCGGTCAAGCCGGGAACGATGTGGCTCGCCAGCAGTCGCCAATTGGCGTCCTCGAGCGAGATCGAGCTCTCGACCAGCTCGCCGAGGGTGCGAACGATCACGTCGAGCCCCTGCCCACCGAGCGCCAGGTCGGTGAACTGACGGTGGATCTCGATCGAACGCCGCAGGTCGGCATTCTGCGCGTTGATGATCCGCTCCAGGATCGGGGTCATGATCTCCAGGTACGAAACGTCCTGCGGGATACGGATCAGGGGAATGCCAAATTCATTGGCCTGCCCCAGCATGTCGTCGGGGATCTCCGGCAGATAACGCTCGGGCTTGATGACCAGGCCAGACGACCCGACCGCGGCCAGATTGCGCATCAGGTCTCGCTGTGCCGCGAGGTCGTCTTTGATGGCAAACGCCACCGTCAGCAAGAGCTCGCCTTCGGCGAGCCAGCTGATCGTTTCCGGGGATTCCAGCACTTTGACCCAGGTGATCGTGCGGTCGAGGCCTTCGGCCCCCGCCAGCACCTCTCCCCTCTGCAATCCCCCCAGCGCCATCGCTTCCCGGACGGTCAGCGCCATGGGAATGATAAGTATGCCTCAATCGCGCCTCGTCGTGAAGCACCGAAAGAACCGAGGACTTTCGGATGGTTCGACCAATAGACGGTCAACGCTGAGGCTGGTAGCGTTTCCCGCTGAGCAGCTGGCGAGGATGGGGCTTACTCACCCCCGGAGCCGGCGCGTTCGGCAAGAGGGGCAGCATCGGCTGCAAGCAGGGTGGTACCGCGGGAGGCGTTCCTCTCGTCCCTGTGGAGGCATCGTCGGCAGATCAAGGAGGTACCCAATGGCTACATACACGATCGAGATTCCCGACCACCTGCACAACGAGATCCAGGAGCGCCGCCATCTGATCGATGTCGCGGGCATCTGTACTGAAGCGCTGAGCGCCGCCGTCTTGGGCCGGCCCTCCGATCACGAATTCGGGCAGGGACACGAGGTTACCCAGGCGATCAACCGGATGTTCGGCGCCTGATGGCGCCGCGACGGGGATGAGCACGCAGATGCTGGACCGCATAGAAGAGGAAGCGACACCGTTCGAAGCCCCCCTGGAACAGGTGAGCGGCAATTACTGGCTGATCGAAACGCTTCGCCGCTGGGGTGTCACCGGCTACGTCGGGGTCAACGGCGGCGGGTTGATCCATGTCACCAAGCATCTGCAGCCGTTTGACGGTCCCTCGCAGTCCCAGGATGGGATTCCGCGGATGCTGACCATGGGCGAGTACGCCGCGGGTTTCGCGCCGATCGGGTACTACCTGGCATCCGGCCGGGTTGGCGGCTGCATCACCACGACCGGGGCCGCGACCAAGCTTGCCGGCAGTGGGATGACCGACGCGAAGTTGCACAACATCCCGGCCGTCTACATCGTGGCGCTGAATTCGACGATGTCGATCGGCCACGCGCCTCTCCAGGACGTCTCCGTCCATGGCATGAACATCGTGCCGCAGCTCCAGGCCGAGTTCGGTGACGGCTGCGTCGTCCTCGACGACATCGACACGCTGGAAGAGCAGCTCGACCGCGCGCAGTCGGTGCTGCTCGAGTCCAAGCCGGTGGTGATCTGCTTTTATCCCGACGTTCTTTCCAAGCCCGCGGCGGTCGATGTGCCCTCCCGCCATCGACCCCGCGGCTTTCGCCAGGCCGACGTGGATCGCTTCGTCGAGGAGTTCCCGACGATCGCGGATGGTCGGCGGGTGATCGTCTATGTCAGCAGCGAGGCGGCCCGCTGGCCGGGCATGCAGGCGCTCACCACCCAGTTTTCCGAGCGCCTTCAGGCGCCGACCGTCTGGTCGGTCAACGGCGCCAATGCGGTCTCACCGGACAACCGCTATGGCTTCGGCTATATCTCGTTCGGCGGCAACGACGAGGCGATGAAGCTCTGGCGCGGCGTCGGCCCGGACGATTGCGTGATCGCGATCGGGTTCGATCCAGGAGAGTATTCCCTCAACCTTGCGGCGATTCCGGCGGGCGACGTCTGGCATTTCACCGGCTGGACAGAGCAATACGGCCATATCGCCGGCGAATTCCGGCACCGGGTGAAGGGCAATTATCACGTGGTTCGCGGTGATCTGGACCTGACGCTGGGCGCGATCATCCCTCGCCTCGCCGCCGGGGGCGCCGGCCGCCGGCCGGCGGTCGACCTTCCTGCACGGCTCAATTCGCGTCACATTTCGCGGGATGTGCGCGAAGGCGCCGTCGATTTCTTCGCCTTCTATGAGAAGTTGCACGGGTCGTGGCGGCCCTACAGCATCGGCTTCGACGACGTCTGCATTGCCTACAAAGATCGGCAGTACGTCACGCAGCGACCTCATCCTTTCATTCCGTTCCATACCACCCACGACGGGTCGGCGATGGGCGGAGGGTTCGGGCTGGGCGTTGGGGCAAAGATGGCCGACCCGAGCCTCCATACCTTCGTATTCACCGGCGACGGCTGCTACCGCCTCTTCGGCGGTGCGCTCGCGGATGCCGCCAATCTCGACCTGCGCGTGTTCGTCATCAACAACGGCGTCTATGGCATCGTCGACAAGGGCCTTGAGGTCGTGATCCCCGACGTCGACAGGCGCCGGTACCACTCCACGCTACCTTCGATCGACTTCGTGGGAGCGGCCAGGGCGCATGGCTGGGAAGGCTACCGCGTGAAGTCTGACCTGAGCAACCTCTCCGAGATCATCGATGCCTGTTACGAGACGAAGGGCCGCTCGATCATGGTCGACGTGCCGGTCGACGCCGACCAGGTGATCGGGCTTAATCCGCGGCTGTACAACCTCACCACCAAGACGTACCTCTGATGGCGAGGGTTTACCACGATGACGACGCGGATATGTCGGCGCTCGCCGGCCAGCGCGTCGCGGTCATCGGCTACGGGAGTCAGGGGCACGCGCATGCCCTGAATCTGCAGGACAGCGGGGTCGACGTGGTGGTCGGCCTCTACAAGGGCAGCAAGTCCTGGGACGCCGCAGAACAGGAAGACCTCCGTGTGGAGGAGGTCGAGAAGGCCGTCGAGATCGCGAACGTCGTCATGATGCTGGTCCCCGATCAAACTCAGAAGCAGCTCTACGACGGGGCGATCAAGCCGAACCTGAAGCCGGGCAGCGCGCTGATGTTCGCGCACGGTTTCAACATCCACTTCAGCCAGATCGTGCCCGGCGACGACGTCGACGTCGCGATGGTGGCGCCTAAGGGCCCCGGCCACATCGTTCGCCGGATGTTCAAGGAAGGGATTGGTGTCCCTGCCCTCTTTGCCGTCCAGCAGGACACGACCGGCAAGGCGCGGGCCCGCACCCTCGCCTATGCCCGCGGCATCGGCTCGACGATGGCCGGCGTCCTCGAGACCACCTTCAAAGAGGAGACCGAGACCGATCTCTTCGCGAGGCCGGCTACCAGCCGGAGCTCGCCTACTTCGAGTGTATTCACGAAATGAAGTTGATCGTCGACCTGATCTACCAGGGCGGTCTGAGCTACATGCGCTACAGCGTCAGCGATACGGCGGAGTTCGGTGACTATGCCGTCGGGCCGCGCGTCATCAGTCCGGCGGTTCGTGATGAGATGCGCCGGCTGCTCACCGAGATCCAGGACGGGACGTTCGCCCGGACCTGGATCCTCGAAAACCAGGCCGGCCGCCCGGCATTCAACAACTACCGGCGTCGTGCCAAGGATGAGCTTGTTGAAAAGGTCGGAGCCGAGCTTCGCTCGATGATGCCCTGGCTCAAGCCCAACGGCGCTAAGGCGCCCTCGGGGGCAGGGTCAGGGAGGGCGCGTCAATGATCGACGAGCGCGTCTACATCTTCGACACGACGCTTCGCGATGGCGAGCAGTCGCCGGGCGCCAGCCTGAATCCCGACCAGAAGCTGGCGATCGCCTATCAGCTGGCGCGCCTGGGCGTTGACGTCATCGAGGCCGGGTTCCCCCTATCGTCGCCGGGCGATTTCGAGGCGGTCCAGCGGATCGCGCGACAGGTGCAAGGGCCGATGATCACCGCCCTGGCACGCGCGGCGAAGCCCGACATCGATGCGGTCTGGCAATCGGTTCAGGACGCCGAACGCAAGCAGATTCACATGGTCCTGTCCGTCTCCGACATCCATATCGAGCGCAAGCTGCGCTCGACTCGCGCGGATGTGTTGCGGCGCGGCATCGAGGCGGTGGCCTATGCCCGATCCCTTTGTGATCAGGTCGAATACTCCCCCGAAGACGCTGGGCGGGCCGACGCCGACTACCTCTACGAGACGCTCGAAGAAGTGATCGACGCGGGGGCGACGGTCGTGAACATCCCGGATACGACCGGCTACACGCTGCCTCATGAGTTCGGCGGGCTGATTGCCTCGATCAAGGCCAACGTCCGCAACATCGACAGGGCGATGATCAGCGTCCACTGCCACAACGATCTCGGGCTCTCGACCGCGAACAGCGTCGCCGCCGTGTTGAACGGCGCCCGCCGCGTCGAGTGCACCATCAACGGCATCGGCGAGCGCGCCGGCAACGCCTCCCTCGAGGAGGTCGTGATGATCCTTCGCACCCGAGAGAGGTCGCTCGGGTTGAAGACCGGGGTCGATACCGGCCGCCTGGCGGAGGTCAGCGCGATGGTCTCACGCCAGACGGGCATCCCGGTACAGCCGAACAAGGCGATCGTTGGTGGCAATGCCTTCGCGCATGCGTCCGGCATTCACCAGGACGGCGTGCTCAAAGACAAGAGCAACTACGAGATCATGCGGCCGGAGGACGTGGGGATGGGCGAGAGCCGGATCGTGCTCTCCCCTCGCTCGGGCCGGCATGCCTTCCGCTTCCGCCTGGCGGAGCTCGGCTATCACCTGCCGGATGGGGCGTTCGTGCGGGCCTGGGAGCAATTCCTGGAGTTGGCCGACCGCAAGAAAGACATCCTCGATCGAGACCTTGCCGATATCGTGCACGCGGTTGACATCGAGTCCCTGGAGGTGCCGGCCTAGTGGCGGTGCTTCCACTTCCGGGCAGTGTCGGCGCTCAGGTGATCCCTGGAACCTACAGTGGCTTCGCCTACTTCAATGGCAGCGTCGTTCCCTTCAACGAGGCGAACGTGAGCGTGGGCACGCATGCGCTGCATTACGGCACAGGCTGCTTCGAGGGCATTCGCGGCTACTGGAACGCCGACCACGAAGAGATCTATCTCATCAAGCTCCGCGAGCATTACGAACGCTTCCACAAATCGACTGGCCTGCTGAAGATCAAGGTTGACGAGACCGTCGACCGGCTTTGCGAGCTGAGCCGTGAGGTGATCGTCCGCAGCGGGTATCGAACCGATGTGTACATCCGGCCGCTGGCTTTCAAGGCCTCGCCCATCATCAAGGTCGATCTGCACTCTCCTGAGGATGCGGTTGCGATCCTGGTGATGCCGATGGGTCCCTACTCCCGGATCGACGGGCTGCGGCTGACCATCTCGTCCTGGCGGCGGATCAGCGATAACAGCATTCCCGCACGGGCGAAAATCACTGGCGCCTACATCAACACGGCGCTCGCGGCCGAGGATGCGAATGCCGCCGGCTACGACGACTGCCTGCTGCTGACCGAGGACGGCCATATCGCCGAGGGAAGCGCCGCCAACTTCTTCATGCTCCAGGGCCGCACGCTGGTCACCCCTCCGGTGACCGATGACATCCTCGTCGGCATCACGCGCTCCGCGGTCATGCCGCTGGCGAGCGAGGTGGACGGGCGGCCGGTCGGATCGGGAAAGCCCGGGCCGATCACGCTGGCGCTGCAGGATGCGTACTTCCGCGCCGTGCGCGGTAACGACCCGCGCTACCGTGACTGGTGTACGCCGGTGTATGGAGGGATGCCGCGAATTACCGAGTCGCGTTGACGAACGCGGCGAGGGGCTGTTAGGCTTTTGCGACACAACTAAATAACGGCAGTTATCAAGAGTGGCAGAGGGGCCGGCCCGAAGAAGCCTGCCAACCTACCGGATTCCGGCAAGGTGGAAAGTCCGTCAGACGAAAGTCTGAAAGATGACGTGTTCACGGACATAACGGCCCCAGCCATTGGGGCTTTTTTATTTTCCGAAGACCGGAGGAGGAATCCGTGAAGCAGCTTCGATGTCGAGAGTGCGGGCGATTGCGCGAGTTCGAGCCCGCTTATGTATGCGAGCACTGCTTCGGCCCGCTCGAAGTCGCCTATGACCTGACCGCCGTCCACGAACGGATCAGCCGGGACTCGATCGCCGGCGGACCGCCGAGCATCTGGCGATATCACGAGCTGCTGCCGGCCCCGATTGGCGATCCCCTCGACCTCGGCACCGGCTTCACACCGCTGGTGCATGCCAGGAACCTGGGGCGGGTGCTCGGGCTCGAGCGGCTCTATATCAAGAATGACACCCTCAATCCGACCGGCTCCTTCAAGGACCGCAACGTCGCCGTGGCGACCAACGTCGCGCTCACCTATGGGTTCGACACGCTTTCCTGCTCGTCGACCGGCAATCTCGCCGGATCCGTTGCGGCGCATGCCGCCATGGCGGGCCTTCGTTCGCTGGTCTTCATTCCCGCCGGCCTCGAGCCGGCCAAGGTCGACGCCGCCAGCGCCTACGGCGCGACGCTGGTCGAGATCGACGGCAGCTATGACGATGTCAACCGGCTTTGCGCGGAGCTTGCCGATCAATACCACTGGGCGATCGTCAATGTAAACCTGCGACCCTTCTATTCCGAAGGCAGCAAGACGCTCGCCTTCGAGGTGGTCGAGCAGCTCGGGTGGAAAGCACCCGACCACATCGTCGTGCCGGTGGCCGCCGGGTCGCTGCTGGCAAAGACCGCGAAGGCTTTTCAAGAGCTGATCGGCACCGGCCTCATCGATCAAGCCGAGACGCGGATTCACGCCGCCCAGGCCGAGGGATGCGCACCGGTGAGCACGGCAATCCAGCGCGGCGCGGATCGAATCACGGCCGTCAAGGCAAACAGCCTTGCGAAATCGCTCGCCATCGGCAATCCGGCCGACGGCAGGTATGCCGCTCGGGCCGTGCGTGAGTCGGGCGGATGGGGCACCGCCTGTCGTGAAGACGAGATCCAGGAGGGCATGACCCTGCTGGCGGAGACCGAGGGAATCTTGAGTGAGCCGGCCGGCGGCGTGGTGATCGCGGGATTGCGCACGCTCGTCGCCGAAGGCCGGATTCATAAGCACGAAACCGCAGTCGTGTGCATCACCGGCAACGGGCTCAAGACCACCGAGCTCTTCAATGGTCACGCTCGGCGACTGCGGCTGACCAAGCCGCGGGCCGCGGAGTTCGACCTGGCCATGGCCGAGCTGGACAAGGCGCCGGCGCTCGTGTGAGCCAGCCACTGCGCGTCGGCGTCCTGGGCGCTACCGGCATCGCCGGGCAGCAGGTCCTGGCTGCTCTCTGGCGTCATCCGTGGTTTACGGTCACCGCGGTCGGCGGATCCGATCGTTCCGCCGGCAAGCCCTTCAGCGATGCGCTTCGCGAGCCTTCGGGGGCCAGCCGCTGGTTCGCCGATGGCAGGCCGGATCCGGCGGTTTTCTCGTTGCCCTGCCGCCGAATCGATGAGCTCGTTGACGCACCCGTCGACCTCGTCTTCAGCGCGGTCTCGAAAGAGATCGCGCTCGAGTGGGAGCCGCGCTTCGCCGAACGCATTCCGGTGATCAGTACGGCATCGGCGTTTCGCTACGAACCCGACGTGCCGATCCTGATCCCGGGGGTCAACGACGCCCATGCCGAGGCCCTCCACGACCAGCGTCGCAAGCGCGGCTGGCGCGGCTTCATCGCGCCGATCCCGAATTGCACCACGACCGGGCTGGCCGTTTCCCTGAAGCCGCTCCACGACGCGTTTGGCGTCCGCGCAGTCGTCATGACCTCGCTGCAGGCGGTTTCCGGCGCCGGTCGAAACGACGGCGTTCTTGCGCTGGATGTCATCGATAACGTGATTCCCTTTATCCCTGGCGAAGAGGAGAAAGTCGAACTCGAAACAAGGAAGATCCTCGGACCCTGGGAAGAGCCGGCATCGTTCAGCGTGTCCTGCACCTGCACGCGGGTGAACGTTCAGGACGGCCATACCGAGACCGTGTTTGTCGGCACCGAGCGACCGGTAAATCCAACGTCCGCGGCCGCCGCCATGGAGCGGTTCGGCGTCGACGGTCTCCGAGGGTTGCCATCGGCGCCCGACCGCCTCCTGCGTGTCGATGCCGATCCGTTTCGGCCGCAGCCCAAACGGGATCGCGACGCCGGCGATGGCATGACGGTGACGGTCGGACGGCTCCGTGACGAGCCGGTGCTGAACGGCGTCAAGTACGTCGTCCTATCGCACAACACCAAGCTGGGTGCCGGGAAGGGCGCGGTGCTCCTGGCCGAGTGGCTCACCCGAGAAAGTTATGTTGACCGCGGCCCCTGAAGTCGTGGCCAGACCGATCCTGGTCCAAAAATACGGTGGCAGCTCGCTGGCGACCCCGGTCCGAATCAAACGCGCCGCCGAGCGGATCGCCAGCAGCCGGCGGGCCGGCTACGACGTGGTCGCTGTCGTTAGCGCGATGGGCGAAACCACCGATCGCTTGCTGACCCTGGCATCTCGGGTCGCTCGTGATCCGGCGGCTCGCGAGCTCGACCTTCTCCTCTCGACCGGGGAAGGCGTCTCAGCGCCGCTCGTTTCGATGGCGCTTAACGAGCTCGGCGTACCGGCCGTCTCATTGCTCGGCTTCCAGGCAGGGATCCAGACTGATCGGCGCCACGCGCGGGCGCGCATCGTTGGGCTGACGCCCGGGCGCATCGAGCGTGAGCTGGCCGGCGGCCGGGTGGTCGTGGTGGCCGGCTTTCAGGGGATCGGCGAGGAGATGGAGGTGACGACGCTCGGCCGCGGTGGGTCTGACACAACGGCCGTCGCCATCGCCGTCGCGCTCAAGGCGCAAGCGTGCGAGATCCTCACCGACGTTCGCGGCATCTATACGGCTGACCCGCATCTCGTGCCCGCGGCTCGATTGATTCCAAGGATCGCTTACGCCGAGATCCTCGAGCTGGCCAGCGCCGGTGCAAGGGTCATGCATCCGCGGTCGGTCGAGATCGCTGAAGCGAATGGCGTGCAGTTGCATGTGCGGTCGAGTTTCGTCGGTGCCCCCGGTACCATGATCTGTTCGGAGGAGGTGATCATGGAGGACCGCAACCGGGTGCGGGGAATCGCCCACGAAGAGCATGTCGCCAGGCTGTCGGTTGTCGGCGTGCCGGACCGCCCGGGCATCGCCGCGGCGATCTTCACCCCACTGGCGGAGGCCGACATCGCCGCGGATGTCATCGTTCAAACCGCGAGCCACGAGGGCGTCACCGATATGTCCTTCACGGTGTCGCGCGTCGACGCGCCGCAGGCCGAGCGGATCCTTCAGGGAGTGGCCCGCGAGATCGGCGCCCGAACCGTCCTGGCCCAGAACGGGTTGGCCAAGGTGTCGGTCGTGGGGAGTGGGATTCGCGGCCACGCGGGTGTCGCTGCCACCATGTTCGGGACGCTCTCCGCGCGCGGTATCAACATCGAGATGGTCTCCACCTCCGAGATCCGCATCACGTGCATCATCCATGCGGACCGGGTCAATGATGCGGTGATCGCCTTGCACGACGCCTTCAAGCTGTAGTGCCCGGATCAGCCCGGATCCGGGTGCCGGCCTCAACGGCCAACCTGGGACCTGGCTTCGATGTCCTGTCACTGGCTCTGAACCTGTACCTGGAGGTTGAGGCCCGTGAGTCACCCGGAATAACAATCACATGGAAGGGAACCGGCGCAAACGATGTCGCGCTCGACCACCATAACTTGCTCGTTCGAGCCGCGCAGGAGCCGTTCGCCGGCTGGACCCGTCCGCTGAAAGGCCTTGCCCTACGCGTCCGCAACCAGATCCCCATCGGCCGAGGCCTCGGGAGCAGCGCCGCTGCCCTGGTTGGGGGCATCGCCATCGGTGCTCGCCTGCGCGGCCTGCGCATGACCCGGCAACGCATCATCGAGCTCGCGTTGCCGCTGGAGGGCCACGCCGACAATCTGGCCGCCGCCTTGTATGGTGGCTTCAATATCGCGGCGGTTGAAAACGGTGGCGTCCGTGCCCACCGGCTCGACTGGCCGCCCGCGTGGCGCGCCGTCGTTTTCATCCCTGACCATCCCTCCCCCACGCATCACGCCCGCCGGCTGGTGCCGAGCCATCCAGCCCTGGCGGATGCCGTCTTCAATCTCGGCCGCGTGGCGGAATGGGTGCTTGCCGTCCAGCAGAAAGACCGGTCGCTACTACGAAGCTCGATGGACGACCGGCTGCACCAGCCAGGCCGCATCGCGGCCTATCCCTACCTCGACGACATGATCGCCGCGGCCGAGCAGGCGGGTGCGCTGGGCGCGGCGCTCAGCGGGGCCGGCGGGAGCGTGATCGCGATCGCGGATCGCGCCCTGAAAAAGATTGCCGAGGCGATGCCCACCGCGGCGGCAGCGCACGGCCTGGCTGGATCAACCATGACTCTCTCGGTGGCGGCGCGGGGCCCGCGGCTTTAGGTACTCGGCGCCGTATCGCTCTCCAGCGCCCGAGCGCGCGATTCCACCGTTCTCCGTCCGAAATCCGTCATCACCTCGAGCGGCGAGGGGGACTCCATCACGGTTGAGGCCGCTGCCGTCGCCCATGCCATCGCGTGCGCGAGGTTGCGGTCTGGGGCGAAGACCGCCGAAAAAGCTCCGGCGTAGGCATCGCCTCCAGGCAGGAGCGGTGGCCGGGTCAGAGGGAACGCCGACATCCACGTGATTCGCCCCTCTCGGATGCCGATCGAGCCGCCAACGCCCAGCTTGATCACGGCAGCGCGGGCGCCCTGCCGCGCCAGCTGGCGCAAGATCTCACGGGGCGGCTGCGCCGGCCACAGTCGCTCGGCCTCGAGCCGCCCGGTCAGGATCGCATCGCAGTTCACCGCGAGCTCGACCAGCTCGGTCTTGGTGAGCACGCTCGAGCCAGGCTTCTTCGCGGTATCGATCGTGACGGTCATGACCCGTTGCGAAACGGCGTGCAAGAGCTCTCGCTGACGTCCCGCCGACAATCCGCAGAGATGCACCGACCAGTCACGGCTCACGCTCGCCAGCTGCTCGGGCGACGGCTCGATGTCGCCTTCCGTCGCGACATCCGCCGTTGCCCGGCTACGGCTGAGGTCGATGCCGTGTTGCGTGATGCGTCGGACCAGGTCGACGGAAACGTGGGGGCCGATAACGGCGCAGATCGCCGCGTCGCGACCGACGAGCCAGGCGCCGACGGCCGCGAGGAGGGCACTGCCGCCGGCGCTGGGCGCTGCAGCCTCGCTGGTTTCGGTTCGCGCGAGCGTGGAAAGCAAACCGACGGCGACCACCCCACTGGAAGGCTTCCCCACGCTTCCTCGGACGCCATTATTGAGTGCGCTGCCGGGCACGGCAAATAGATCTGCTGGAGATTCTGGCCGCTGATCACCGATAATGGCGCGCGGGGCAAACGTTTGGCAAAGGTGTACAAGATCGGGGTCGTCAGTCAGCGCACGGGGGTAAGCCCCTCCACACTGCGACTCTGGGAAGAGGCATACGGGTTACTTGTCCCGGCGCGTACGGCCGGTGGCACACGACTTTATTCGGACGCCGACCTGCAGCGGGTCCGCGACATCCGGAGTCTTGTTCATGATCGTGGCTACAGCCTGCGCGCGATCGCCGACATCCTTGACATTCCCTCCACCGTTCTGCCCGAAGGGCGCGAGGCGGGGCTCCATGCCGTCAATCGGAGGCTGGTCCACGCGGGAACCGCATGGGAAGCGGCGGTTGCGCTCGTCCACGGCATCAAGGCCCTGACCTCATTACCGACGGCGTCGCTCGGGCTTTACTCCCCACACACGAGCTCGCTGTCCTTCATCGCCACCTCGACCCCCAACGGGACCGAGCGATTCGGCCGCCCACCACTTCCCATCGCTGGGTTTCCCGCTTCGTGGCAACGAGCGATCGAAGAGCGCAAATCCTACGCGTCCGCCGACCTTTCCAGCCTCGCCCTCCCAGGCGCGATCAGCGCTCGGGTCGTTCAGGATCACACGCGCAGCTTCCATGCCGAGCCGCTCACCATCAGCAGCCGGCTGGTGGGGGTCCTCGTGATCGGGAGCCCGCGGGTGGGCGGCATCGGTGAGCAAGCCCGAGAGCTCTGCGAGCGCCTGGCGGTCCCGGCCGGCCCGGCGATCCAGTACTTCGCCGCCCAGCTCTAGCATCCGCGGAACGACGCTGTAATCGTTTTGAAAGGTTTGCGGCCGCAGACTCTCATCAGCATGGGTACACGTCTGCAATGCCCCGTGCCTACCAGTCTTCATGAGAAGGAGGTGAGAGCATGACGACAAAGCAGAAGGTTCTGACGCTTGCTGGGTTCGCGGGCACGGTCATCGCCGGCGGCGTGATTGGCGCGACGCTTGCCGGTCCGCTGGCCGCATCCGCCAATGGCGGCAACAACGGATCGGCGAACACCGCATCGGCCGGCAGCGGCGGAACGATGCAGTTGACAGCCGCATCGGCCGCACCGAGCGCCAGCGCCGGGACGTTCAAGTCGAATGAGGACGCGACCCATGAAGCCGGCGAGAGCGCGACGGTCGAGGCCCAGGAAAATTCGGGCCAGCGACCATCCGGCGGCAACGGCAAGTTCAGGCCGAACGAGAGCGCAGCGCACGAACAGGGTGAGAGCGCGGCTCGCGAAGCGCAGGAGAATGCCGGGCAACGCCCGACCGTTCCCTAACCAGACGCCAACGGGCCCTCAGGGCCGGCGTCTCGCCGGCCCTTTCTCTAGCTGGCGGCTCGAACGCTCTCGAGCAATGGCGAGCTGATCAGGACGTCCGCGGTGGCGATATTGGTCGCCAGCGGGACATTCCGAACATTGCAGATCCGAAGCAGGGTCTGAATATCCGGATCGTGCGGATGCTTGTCGAGCGGATCGACGAGGAAGATCACGGCATCAACCTTGCCTTCGACGACCCGGCTGGCGATCTGAACGTCGCCGCCATGTGGTCCAGGTGTGACACGTTCGACCTCGAGCCCAACCTTGTCACGGAGCAGATCGCAGGTGGCACCGGTCGCGATCAGCTCGTACTCGGCAAGGCGCGCCCGATTAAAGGTGGCAAAAGCCACCAGGTCCGCCTTCTTGCCATCGTGCGCGATGATCGCAAGGCGCGCGCGATCCTCATGAGTTCTCTGCATGGGCGACAGCTTATCGGTTTGCTGCAGCAAAGGCATCAGATGCTCGCTACAAATAGGTGACGGTCAGTCTGAACAATGTGCACATCGAAATGAAATCCATTTCGCCGGCGTTCTATTCCGCCGCTGGAAACGGGCGCATGCCGCCCAACGGCCTCACGTCGATGCATGGCTGGTCGGCGAGACTCGCGAGCAACGCTCCAGCTGATGGCGGCGCGTCACGAGCGGCACGAACCAGGTCGGCGATAACGGCGCTGGCCGCCGCGTCCGGGCCGGCGCCCGCACCTCGCAGCAGCAACGGTCCGGCGTAGCGTGCCTCGATGCAGATCGCGTTCAGCGCGCCATCGACATGCGCGATTGGCGAACTGATCGGAACGAGCCGCGGGCGCACGTCTGCGCGAATGCCCTCCTCATCTGATTCCGCGGCAGCAATCAACTTTCTTTTCCCTCCCCCACTCGCGTGGGAGGGCAGGGTGGGGGCCTCCCTAATTCCCGTCCGATCAATGGCGTCAACATCAATGCGTTTCCGAAAAGCGAGCATGACCAGGATCGCGAGCTTTGCCGCCGCGTCGTGACCATCAACGTCCGCGGTTGGATCCGCCTCGGCCATGCCAAGTCGCTGCGCCTCGCGCAGCGCCTGCTCGTAGCTGGATCCCTTCGCCATTTCGTCGAGCATGAAATTCGTGGTGCCGTTGAGAATGCCGACGATGCCTTGCACCCGATCGGCGGCGAGTGTCTCGGCCAGCAGCTCCACGATCGGGATCGCGCTGGCGACCGAAGCCTCGAAGCGAAGCGATCCCAGGCGGCTGAGTGCGGGACCATGGGACGCGATCACCTGTTTGTTGGCGGTGATGACCTGGTGACCAGCCTGGAGCGCCGTCTTTATATAGGTATGCGCTGGTTCCATTCCGCCGATCAACTCGACGATGGCGTCCAGATCGGTTCGGGCCAGCAGTTTCTCCGGCGCCATGACGGGAGCGGGCGCCTGGCGACCTTCAGGGCGCCTGGCTGCGATTGCCTCTAGCGTGATTCGACGGCCTGTGGCGGCCGCGATTCCATCCGCATCGTCGGCCAGCCGTCGCGCCAGTGCGCCTCCGACGTTGCCCAGGCCGAGTACGCCGATCCGAAAGGGTGCCCGCATCCGCGAACGGTAGCATGGCGCCGATGGCGAGCGGCATCATCGACCGCTACGCGGCCTACCTGCCGATCACCGAGCAAACGCCGCGCATCACGCTAGGCGAGGGTTCGACACCCCTCGTCCGATCCTCACGGATCGGACCCTCGTTGGGACTCGAGTCCTTGTACTTCAAGTACGAGGGGCTCAATCCCAGCGGTTCCTTCAAAGATCGCGGCATGGTGGTCGCCACCGCGAAGGCGATCGAGGCGGGCGCCCGGGTCTTACTGTGCGCCTCGACGGGCAATACCAGCGCCTCCGCCTCCGCCTACGCCGCGCATTGCGGCTTGCGCGCCGTCGTCATGGTTCCCGCCGGCGGTGTCGCGGCCGGCAAGCTGGCGCAGGCACTCGCCTACGGCGCCCAGATTGTCGTGGTCAAGGGCTCATTCGATGAGGCCTTCGCCCTGGTGCGCCGCGCGGCGAGCGAACCGGGAATCGCGCTCGTCAACTCCGTCAATCCATATCGCATCGACGGGCAGAAGACGGCCGCCTTCGAGGTCGCCGAAGCGCTCGGCCAGATGCCTTCCGAGCTCTTCATTCCGGTCGGCAACGCCGGCAATATCACGGCCTACTGGCGCGGCTTCTGCGAGCTGCAGCGAAGAGCGGGCGGGTCGCTGCCCGTGCTGCATGGCGCGCAGGCGGCCGGGGCCGCGCCCATCGTTCGCGGCAAGGCGGTGCCTCGGCCGAGAACCGTCGCCTCGGCGATTCGCATCGGAAACCCGGCTTCATGGATGAACGCGGTTGCGGCCCGCGATGAGTCCGGCGGCACGATCGAGGCGGTCACCGATCGGGAGATCATGGCCGCACATCGGCGCCTGAGCCGGGAAGAAGGGCTGCTCGTCGAGCCGGCCTCCGCCGCCAGCGTCGCGCTCCTGGTAAAGCGAGCTCAGCAGTCGAAGGTGCATCCCGACAAGCCCATTGTCTGCGTGCTGACGGGCAACGGACTCAAAGACCCGAAAGCCATGACGATGGGCCTCAAGCTTCCGGCCGCAGTCGAGCCCAGTCCGAGGGCGCTGCGAAGGGCACTCGACCGACTGACCTGATGCGGTGAGCCCAGGTTAGGCGAGGGCCTTCAGGACGGCCTCGGTCATCGCGCGCGTGCCGACCACCGTCTGCCCGTCGCTGGCGATGTCGGCCGTGCGCAACCCCGCGCCAAGCGTCTCGGACACCGCACGCTCGATTGTCTGGGCGGCATCATCGCGGTTCAATGACCAGCGCAGCAGCATCGCGGCACTCAGGATGGCGCCGATCGGATTGGCCACGTCTTTTCCCGCGATATCCGGCGCCGAGCCGTGGACCGGCTCGTAGAGTCCGAGCCTCCCTTCTCCAAGGCTCGCCGAGGGAAGCATGCCCAGCGCCCCCGCCAGCATCGAGGCTTCGTCGGTGAGGATGTCGCCGAAGAGATTCTCCGTGACGATCACGTCGAAGGCCTGCGGCCGGCGAAGCAGCTCCATGGCGAACGCATCAACCAGCAGGTGCGTGCACGCGACATCCGGGTACCGAACTGCAATCCCGCTGACAACGGTGCGCCACAACCTGGAGGTTTCGAGAACATTCGCCTTGTCCACGGAGCAGACCTGGCGCCGCCGGCGCTGCGCGAGCTCGAAGGCGCGCACCGCGACGCGTTCGATCTCGGGCTCGCTGTAGCGCATCGTGTCGACGGCCGCCCGTCCACGCGGCGTGTCGTACCGCCGCTTGGGCTTGCTGAAATAGAGGCCGCCGGTCAGCTCGCGCACCACCATCAAATCGACGCCTCGGACTCGCTCGGGTCGCAGCACAGAGGTCGAGGCCATCGCCGCGTCGACCCGAACCGGGCGCAAGTTGGCAAACAGGCCGAGCCCCTTGCGCAGGCCGAGCAGCGCCGAGCCGGGCCGTAGCTCGCTCTGTGGAGCGGCGTCATCCCATTTGGGACCCCCGACCGCACCGAACAGGATGGCGTCGGCAGCCTTGCACAGCTTCAACGTCTGCGGGCGTAAGGCGATGCCATAGGCGTCGACCGATGCCCCGCCAACAAGCTCTTCGGTGAAGGTGACGGCTATGCCGCTACCGGCCGCCACGGCTTCCAGGACGCGCCGCGCCGACGCGGTGACTTCCGGGCCGATCCCGTCGCCGGGCAGAACGATAATCCGTGCTTCGTCGGCCAGGTCAGTTCCCCGACCCTTCCATGGTCGCGACGAATCCTACACGGCGATATCTTTGCGAGCGAAGCGGAAGGTCCCGACCGCCAGGGCCAGCACCGCCGCTGCGAGGATGCCTACGGTCCCTTCGACGGCGAGACCATGCAAGAGTGGAGTGCCGTAGTAATAGAACGGCGAGACACGCAGGCTTGCGTCCGGCCACTTCAGGTCGGGACCGAGGAAGCTGATGAAGAACCACATCGCCAAAAGGAAGGTCAGCAATCCCGTGTCGAAGGCCGTCTTGAACCATCCCGAGAACGCGTAGCCGAGCGCGGCAATCAGCAGCGCGAGCGGGATCATCGAGAGCGAAGCTGCGGCGACATTTCCGCCATCGAGCCTGACGCCGCTCAGCACCGAAGCCGCCAGGGTGGCGATCATCGTGACCACCGCGATGAAGATCGTCGATGTGGTGAGCGCCGCGAAGCGCGCGGCCATCACGCGCAGGCGCGGCTGCGGTGTCGCGAGCAGTAGCTCCAGGCGGCCTTCCTCTTCATCCGCCGACCAGCGATTGGCCTGGATCACGGTAAACGCCATCAAGGCGACGGGCACGAACGCAAACAGCGCACTCAGGATGGCAGCGTTGGAGATGGCGTTCGTGCCGCTGAGCGTGCTGAGGAAACCCTTGAGGGCCGGTGAGCTCTGGTAGATGCTGGCCAGCTGCGACTCGGTTTGTTTGACCACGACCACCATCCACGCCGCAAACCCGGCGATGCCAAGCGTCCACCAGGACGTGGCCCCGAGGATCATTGCCAGGCTGCGCCAATACACCGAACGCAGCGACCAATCGTTCGCCGGGAGCATCGGCTCTCGCCGCTCGGCCGCTCGGGACAGCCGCAACCATGCCGGCAGCCTCACAGTCCCGCCAACGTCCCGCCGCGCGAAGAGCCAGACCGCGGCCCCGCTCAGGAGGAGGGATACGGTCAGCAAACCGAGCATGGCGCCACCATTTGTTCCGTACCCGGGCACCAACGGCCTACTGAGGTTGTAGTAATAGACGGGCGACAGGCGGCTGACCCATTCGGCGTTGGGGATGACGCGATGGACCATGTCCAGCACGATGGACACGAGGAGAAGCCCGCCGGTGAGACCGCTGGCGGACCCGCGCTCGCGTGTGAACTGGGAGAGCAGCAAGGCGATCCCGGCGAAGACGGCCGAAACCAGGGCCAGATTCAGTCCGAAGAGCAGGCTATCGATGAACGTAAAGCTGGCGTGCGCCGTACGGCCGCCGGCAAAGACGAGCAGGGCGATCAGGAGCCCCATGCCGAGCAAGGCCAGCCAAACCGCGGCGAGCTTTTGGAGCGCAACCCGGGTACGCCCTTCGGGCAGCGACAGCAACACGTCCATCGAGCCACGCTCCTCCTCGCCGCGAATGATCCGGCCACCGGTGCTCAGCGCCCAGATCGCCATCAAGAGGATGACCGGACCGTATTTAAAGGTTGCGTAGCCGCCAGGGGTGTCGACCGCGATCGGCTGGGCTAGCCACGAGAATCCATGGGCGAGCGTGACCAGGGAAGCGCGCGC
The DNA here is from genome assembly GCA_005880395.1 of Chloroflexota bacterium. Lineage (GTDB taxonomy): Bacteria > Chloroflexota > Dormibacteria > CF-121 > CF-121 > CF-13. The sequence goes on along the minus strand of VBHQ01000155.1, from coordinate 12,418 downwards.
CTGGGGCGTCGTGACCAACGAGGCAAAGGAGGCGAGGACGATGTAGACGAGCAGCCCGGTGCCAATCCCCCAGCCGACGATGGCGACGCGGAAATCGCGCAAGGTCTTGAAAAAGATGTTGCTAAGCCACATGCTCCGTCTCCGGCGCCCGGCCGTCGGCCTGGTAGTAGCGCAGGAAGATGTCCTCCAGGCTCGGCTCATGGCTGGTCAGCGAGATGACGCGGTGCTGCGCGGCGGCTTTGATCACCGCGTCGGCCGAGCCCTGGATGGCCAGCCGAATCGAACGGCCGTCAGGCAGCGCGTCGACGTGCGCGACGCCTTCGAGGCCGTCGAACGCCTTCGGCGGAACGCTGTCGGTGAACACGATGGTGATCTCGTAGCGCTTGATGTCCTTCAGCTCGTGGATGCCGCCGACGCGCACCAGCTCGCCCGTCCGGATGATTCCGACGCGCGTGCAGTTCCGTTCGACCTCGCTCAGGACATGCGAGGACAGGAACACGGTTCGTCCCTCATCGCGAACTTCCTTGACCATGTGGTCGAACTCTTGCTGATTGAGCGGATCGAGACCGTTCGTTGGCTCGTCGAGGATGAGCACCCGCGGCCGATGCATGAACGCCTGGATCAACACGACTTTTCGTTTGTTGCCGGTGGAGTACTGGCGGAACTTGCGTGAGGTGTCGAGGTCGAGCCGCTTGACCAGTTGCTTGAGGTAGCCCTGATCGACGCCGCCGCGCAGGTGCGCGAAGTACTCGAGAATCTGGCCGCCCGTCAGGTTCGGATCCAGCGACGGCTCGCCCGGCACATAGCCGGTGAGCCGCTTGATCGGTACCGATTGTTGCCAGCAGTCCATGCCGGCAATCCGGGCGCTTCCACGGTCGGCGCGCAGCAGAGCCATCAGCACCCGAATCGTCGTCGTCTTCCCCGAGCCATTCGGCCCCAGGAAGCCGAAGACTTCTCCTTCTTCCACCGTCAATGCCACGTCGGTGATGCCGCGCTTGTCGCCGTAGCGTTTGGTCAGTCCGGCCGTTTCGATCATTGCCGCCATGGCGGAAGCGTAAACCGAACCTCAGTCCCTTTTCCCGGCTCGCTGCTGATGTCGATCGACCCCCCATGGGCGGCCACGACGTCCTTGGAGATCGCCAGCCCCAGGCCCGCCCCGGGCGACCCCGAGCCTTTGACAAAACGATCGAAGACGCGGCTGCGCAAGTCCTCGGGAATGCCCTGGCCGGTATCCCGCACGCTGATCGCCACGCGACCATCGACGGGCTGCGCCGAGACCGTGACCGTCCCGCCCGATGGGGTGTAGCGAACCGCGTTCGACACCAAGTTCATCAGCACGCCACGAATTCGCGCTGGATCGGCGTCGATGGCTGGGGTGTTCGGCTCGATCTGCGCTCTGAGCACGACCCCGGCCGCATCGGCCATGGCCTGAAACGCGGCCAGGGTGCTGTTGACGAGGACGCCGACTTCAACCATCTCGCGCTTCAGCCGCATGGCACCGACATCGGCCAGCGTCAAGGTCGGCATCGCGTCCACCAGGGTCTCGAGCGACTGGGCGGCGTCGAAGATCGGCGCGAGGTGCGCCTGGTCTGCCGGATAGATCCCGTCGGCGATCGCTTCTGCCTGACCGCGAATCACTGCCAGCGGTGTCCGGAGTTCGTGGGTCAGGTCGGCGACGAATGCGCGCCGGTTGCGGTCCGTCGCAGCCAACCGCGCGCTCATCGCATTGAACGCCCTGGCCAGCGTGCGCACCTCCCGCGGCCCGCGCTCCGCGACCTGGACGCCGTAATCGCCGGTTTCAATTCTCCCAGCCGCGTCGATGAAGGCCCCGATGTCGCCCGCGAAACGCCCAACCCGCCGGCCGCCCCGCACGACAATCAGCCCGACGGCGACGAGGGCCACGATCGACAGGACGCGAACGGGAATCGGGGCGGCAATGACGCCAGCTGCGGTGGCGACCAGGACCCCCGCGCCGGTCAGGACAGCCGCCAGGAAGAGGAAGGCCAGCGCGACGAACGAGGCGATTCGCCAGATGAAACGACGACCGATCCGTCGCCAGGGCGCACGACCAGCAGGCGGCCACGCCTCCCCTTCCGGCCACCAGGGCGGACGCCCGGGCGGGCCCCAGCCTTGGCGCCTCCATGGTGGTCCTCCGCCCGATGGACTCTCGGAACTGGTCATGGTCGGCTGTCCGCGAAGCGATAGCCCACCCCGAAAACCGTTTGCAGGTAGCGCGGGTTATGGGGATCGCGCTCCAGCTTGCGGCGCAAATTTTTGACATGGGCGTCAATGGCGCGCTCATAGGACTCAAAGGCGACGCCGTGCAGCGCACTCAGGAGCTGGGCCCGGCTGAAAACCCTCCCCGGCTGTCGAGCCATCGTCGCCAGCAGCTGGAACTCGGTCTGCGTCAGGTCGACCGATCTCCCCCCGACCGTCACCTGCATGCGCGGGATGTCGAGCTCAACGTCCGCGGCTCGAATCACGTCGTCGGGTACCTTGACGGCTTCTGATCTGCGCAAGACCGAGCGCACCCGGGCGACCAGTTCCTTGGGGCTGAACGGCTTGGTCATGTAGTCGTCCGCCCCCAGCTCGAGGCCGACCAACTTGTCGGACTCGTCGGTGCGGGCGGTGAGCATGATGATCGGGACTTCCCCGTTTCGCCGCAGTGATCGCGTCACGTCAAGGCCGTCCATGCCGGGGAGACCGAGGTCGAGAATGATCAGGTCCGGGCGCTGAGTGGATGCCGTTCGCAGCGCCGCGGATCCATCGGCCGCGGTCAGCACCTTGAAGCCGCCGTGCTCCAGGTAGTCCCGAACCAATTGGACGATCTGTGGCTCGTCGTCCACGACGAGGACCGTTTTCATCAGCGCCATGGTATGCCGAAATTTGAGGCGGAGCGCGAGGGCTCCGCCCCAAGGGGAGGGGAGATCTAGAGCTTGGTCACGTCGGATGCTTGACCCGGCGTGGCGGAGCTGCCGGCGTGCGCCTGGTCGTGCCACGACTTCAGACGTGCTTCGATGAAGGGTGGCAGCGGCATCTGTGAGAAATCCGTTCCGTGCGAGCCATAGCCGCCGCGGCCCCGGCCGAAGCCGCCGGCCAGCATTCGGGCCATCATGTACCGCCGCATATTCCGCTTGCCTCGAAGCATCGCCAGGCCGAGGCCCATCGCTCCCAGCATCGCCAGTTTCCGGTTCCGTTGTCGATTTCGGTTGAACATTGTTTTGCTCCTTGAAGGATTTCCTGTGACGCGATCAATGCTGCCCGAGAGCTGTGAACGAGCCGTGAAGGAGCCCGGGAGAGCTATGCGCGCGGATGGAACGTCCGACAGACAGCTGTCAAAACGCCCGCAGAGAATGCGCCACGCGTTCGGTGTCGGCGGGCATGGGGCCCGGAGACCATGCTCGCCGGCCTGACGCCTAGGGCATGTGGGTGGCGATATCCATCGCGTCCGACTTCGACAGGCCCGACTCGATTCGCAGCGTCACGCTTTCGTCTTCCCAGACCAGCGTGTTCGCAGCGAGGCGGAGCCTTTCCTCTCGGTAGTCCTCCGGCGTTGTCTGCACGATGATCACGTGCGGGTGCCCGGCAAGCCACCAGGCCGGATCGCCATTGACCGACGTTTCCTCGACGTGCGTATCGGGTCCGGCGACCTTCAGGAACAGCTCGGGCGAAATGAAGCTGACCAGCGACTGGGCGCGCTCGAGCGATGTCGGCTGTCCCAGGTTCAGAGATGAAACCGATACCGATGGCAGCGCGGATGCCTTGGTGACCACGACGCCGCGGACGTGGAAGAAATGGGCGATGGCGTCACGCGTTCCGCGATTCAGCAGCGCCGCGCCCGCCAGGAACACCAGGACGAGACCCGCGACCAGCGCGAGCCGCCATGGGCGCACGACATTGACCCGCCGGCTGGTTGCCGGGACGGCCGGCGCGAGCACGATCCGTGCCCGAACGGCGTGCGCCAGGTTGGGCGTGGGCGGGTAGGGATAGCGGGATCCCGCGTCACGCAAGCTCGCCTCGAGCTCGCTGTCGCTCACCTGACGCAACTCAGCCATTGACGCTCTCCGACGGTGGTTTCCCCAGGTCGGCCGGCAGCAAGGCGCGCAAGCGACCGAGCGCCCGAGAAAGTCGGGATTTCACCGTTCCCCGCGGACAGTCGAGCGCCTCGGCCATCTCGGCTTCTGAGAGGTCGAAGAAAAGCCGGTAGGCGAGGATCAGGCGATCCTCTTGTCCAAGTCGCTGCATCGCGCTCAGCAGCGTCGATCTGATCTCACCAGCCTCGGCCGCGGCCTCGGGAGAAGGGGCCGCTTCTCCCGAGGTTTGGGCGGCCTGGGCTCGCTCCGCGAGGAGGGTCCTTCGGGTCGCCGAGGTCCGCCGGTTACGCGCCTCATTGGCCACGATGCGCAGCAGCCAGGGCCGGAATGGCGCCCCACTGCGAAATCGTCCGAGCGCGTAGTACGCGTTGACGAACGCCTCCTGGGCGGCATCTTCGGCATCCGCAGCGTTGCTCGTGACTTGATAGGCAACCCGGAATGCCAGCTCCTGATAGTGCTGGACAAGTTCTTCATAAGCGTTGACATCGCCGTTCCGTGCGCGTTCGACGAGTGCTGCGTCGTCCAGTGGCCGGCCCTCCACCGATGGCGTGCTCATCCTTCATACCAGCCGGCGGCCCGACCGGTTCCAGCCCTAGCGGTCGGTCAGCATCCGCTCGAAGGCCGCAAAGGCCCCAGGCGATTCCCAGACCCTGATCATGATCCCGGCGAGCCCGTGAACGTCGATTGCGGGAGTGACTCGATCCAGCAAGTGCTCGGCGACGATCTCCGCTGTCGTATTTCGACCGCTGAAAACGGGCAGCACATCCAGATTCTGATGGTCGAGTTCACCGATGGCCGCCCGTAACGCGTCTCCCAGCTGCCCGATATCGCACAGCGTCCCATCGTCGCGCAGATGCTGCCCCCGAACGACGAGCTCCACGCGGTAGGTATGGCCGTGCGTCCGGGTCGCGGCGCCGAAATTCCCGCTGAGGCGGTGGGCGCCTTCGAACTGTTCGACGACGCCAACCTCATACATACGTAAACAGCACCTGGACCGTCTCGTCTGGATGCTTGTCGATCAGCCGGTAGGCGTCCGCCGCTTCTTCCAGCGGGAACCGATGGCTGATCAGCGGCGCCGTCTCCAGTTCCTCGAGCAGGGTGATCGCGAGTTGCATGCGGCGCGCCGGCGTCCAGTCGGGCCCAAGTGCGGGATCCAGATGCGAGACCTGTGAGCTGATGATGTGCAGGCGGTTGCGATGGAAGGCGCCCCCCAGCCGGAGCGAGACCGGCTTCGTCCCATACCAGGAAGCCACCACCACCGTTCCCTGAAATCGGACGCAATCAATCGCCAGGTTCAGTGCCGACGGGTTTCCGCTGATCTCGACGGCCAGATCGACGCCGGATCCGCCGGTCGCGCTCATCACCTGCTCAGCCAGGTCGTCACCCGGCTTGAGCACGAGATCGGCGCCAAGCGCGCTCGCAAGCGCACGCCGCCTGGCGATTGCATCAACCGCCACGATCATCTGCATACCGGCCCGCCGAAGCAGCCGCGTGACCAGTAGCCCCACGACACCCTGGCCGAAGACCGCCACCCGATCGCCGGTGCGTGGATGCGCGTCGAGCAGGATATTGACCGCGGTCTCGAGGTTCGCGAGGAGGGTGGCGGCCTCCGTATCAACGGTTGACGGAAGCGGCTCCGCGCCTTCCTGATGGACCAGGAAGCATGATTGGTGTGGATGACGTGCGAACACGAGGTCGCCCTCTTTGAGGCGAACGACTTCCCGACCAATGCGTTCGACCCGGCCAACCGCGGCGTAGCCGTACTTGATTGGAAACGCGAAACTGCCGCGCAGGGTCGGCAAGTCGAGCGACATCGCCGGATCTACTTCTCCTCGATACACGAGCATCTCGGTCCCATGGCTGATCGCTGATCGAAGCGCCCGGACTCGCACCTCGCCAGGGTTCGGTGAACGGATCTCCTCATCGCGGAGTTCGACTTCTCGAGGCCCGCGAAACCAGACGGCTCGGGCGACGTCGAGCCGGTCGATTTGGTCAGCCGGCAACGGTTGCGACTCTAGCCAGCTCCCCATCGAGAATCACATCCTCGCCGCACGGCCTCATCCGGATGCTCGTAAAGGTCAAGGCGTCCCGCAGCCGTTCGATTCCCAGGTCCCCCACCGCCTCGATACCCCGGCCGATGATCCGCGGCGCGATGCAGACGACCAGCCGATCGCAGAGCTGCGCGCGCAGCACCGAGGTGATCATGCCGGCGCCTCCCTCGACCAGGAGTGACCGGATTCCGCGATCGGCGAGAACACGAACCAGGTCCTCGACGTCCACTCGCCCATCCGGATCCCGGCGAATGATGATCAGCTGCGCGCCGGTTCGCCGCACGGCCTGCCGGCGTTGATCTGCCGCTGCCTCCGTCGTGGCGACGACCGTTTGCGCCGCGCCATCCTGGAGGACATTCGCGTCGAGCGGAATGCGCAGCCGGCTGTCGGCGACCACCCTCAGGGGCGATCGGCCATCGACGAGGCGGGTCGTGAGTCGTGGGTTATCGGCGATGACGGTCCCAACGCCGACCAGGAGCGCGTCATGATCGGCGCGCAATTCGTGAGCCAGGCGGAGCGACTCCGGCCCGCCGATCCACTGCGAATCGCCGGTGCGGGTTGCGATCCGGCCGTCGAGCGTTTGCGCGTAGCTGATCGTGACCTTCACAGGTGCAACCGCAGCAGGTGCCCCATGCGATCGCGTTTGGTCCGCAGGTAGGGCAGGTTGCTGGGATTGGGGTCGATTTCGAGCGGGACTCGCTCGACCACCTCGATCCCGTGTTCACGAAGCGCTCGCCATTTTGCGGGGTTGTTCGAGAGCAGGCGCACACGATTGATGCCCATCTCCCGGAGCACCGCCACGGCCACCCCGTAGTCGCGGGCATCAACCGGCAGACCAAGCGCCCGATTCGCGTCAACCGTGTCCAGGCCGCCATCCTGGAGGGCGTAGGCCCGGATCTTGTTGACGAGGCCGATGCCGCGCCCTTCCTGGTGCAGGTAGAGGAGCAGTCCGCTGCGCGCGCGCGCCAGCCGCCGCAGCGAAGCCTCGAGCTGCGTCCCGCAATCGCAGCGAGCGGAACCGAGGACGTCTCCGGTGAGGCATTCCGAATGGAGGCGCAGGAGGACCGGCCCCCGCGCCGGCAAGCCGCGCCAGAGCGCGACGACTTGCTGACGGCCTTCCCCGACGTGGAAGATGGCGATTCGAAACCGACCGAAGCGTGTTGGAAGCGCCGCCTCGGCCAGGCGGGTCACGGTGGATCCGGAAAGGGTCGCCAGCATCTCCTGATCTCATTGTGCCTGCGCCTATTGCTGAGCTCCAAACTCCAGTTCATATGATCCCGTTCGATGGCTGAGGCCGGGGCCCCGCTGCGCGTCACTCTCCTGACCGAGGGCGATCCCGGGCAGTTGACCGGCGGCTACCTCTACCAGCAGCGAATGGCCGCGGCTGCTCCGGCGCAAAAATGCGCGCTAAATTTCGTTTCCCTGCCACCTCGGTCGTTCCTGCTCAGCCTTGCTGCCGGGCAGCAGAGCCTGCGCAGGCTTCCGCCGTCCGACGCGATCGTGGTCGACAGCATCGTTGCCGCCTCCCTGGCGCGGTCGGTGGGGCAGCTGGTCGCGGATCTGCCGCTCGTCGCCCTGGTCCACCAGCAACCTGGCGGCGTCGAGGGCAAGCCAATGCTCAGATACATCCGGCGACGGCTGGATCTCCTCACGTACCGCCGGGCCAGCGCCGTGATCGCCACCAGCCATTTCCTCGAGGGACTGCTGACGACCTCGCGGGTGGCGGCGGCGCGCATCGCCGTGGTACCACCTGGAAGGGATCCGGTTGGGGCCGACCAGCCCCGAGCGCTTCCCAATCTCCGCCACGGACGGCAAGCTGCCCTGTTATGCGTGAGCAATTGGACACGCAATAAGAGTATTGAGCTCGCGCTGGAGGCGGTCGCCCATCTGAAGCCGGAGATCGCAACCCTGCACCTGGTTGGCCGAACCGACGTCGATCCCGCCTATTCGAAGCGGCTTCGCCTGCGACTGGCCGCTGACGACTTACGGGAGCGGGTGGTTGTGCACGGGTCGCAACCTCCGGCGGCGATTCCCAGCCTGTTGCAGGCTGCGGATATCCTCGTACATCCCAGCCGGCACGAGGCGTATGGCGCCGCCGTCGCCGAGGCGATGGCCGCCGGGGTGCCGGTGGTCGGCTTCCGGATTGACAATCTGCCTTATCTGGTTCGCGAGGGAGCCGATGGCATCCTCGTGCCATTCGGAGACATTCCCGCCATGGCTGCGGCGCTGGCGCTGTTGATCCGTGACCAGGATCGCCGCGAGGCCATGGGAGCATCGGCACGCATGCGAGCGATGGGCTGGCCGACCTGGGCGGAAACCGCCGAAGCGTTCTTTAGCTTCATCCGGCAGGTCGTCGATCAACCGAACGCCAGATCCCCAGATCGCCGCGCGGGTTAAGGCGAGCTCGTCGGCTGTGCGCTCGGCGTCGGCGATTCAGTCGGAGAGCCGGAGACCGGCGGCGTCGAGGATGGCGAGGGCGACGCCATTGGGCTCGCGCCGGGCGTCGTGGGAGCCGTCTCGGTATGGCGCTTGACGTCCAATGAACCGACGAGCTGCTTGAGCTGAGCGATGAACACGTCGTCTACGAATGCGTTAATCCCAAGGCAGTCGTAGGGATACTTTGGCGCCATGGCCGTCGGCAGATCCCGTAATTCGGCATCAATCAGTTTGACCTGCTTTCGGACGTCGTTCGGAATTACGGTCGGATCCGAAACCTGGATAAAGTACTGGATAGCAACGGCGCAAGTGGTGCATCCGGAGCACTGGTAGTTAACGGCCTCTGCCATATTGAGCGGCTGGAAGTTGCGCACCTTGGCATCCACGACAACGATCTGGATGGCGATCGCTGCCGTGCTGCACTTGACGCATGAGCTGAAGGCCACCGCCTCGTTCTTTGGTCCGACGTTGGGGCCCCACATATGGGTCACGTCGTCTCGACCGCCCGACTTGACAGAGCCGTCGGTGTAGTTGATGACCTGGACGATGTTGTTGCGCCCGTTCGCAGCCGGAAATCCGCCGCCGTTGCCCCCGGACGAGTCAGCCGTACCTGCGCTCGGCTGTTCGGTCGCCGCCGGTGTAGAGCCGGAGAGAGTGCCGCTCGCTGCCAGGCCGCCGGCGCTCAGGCCAAGCAGTACGACCAGCCCGGCGATCGGGTAGACGATCCGCCGGTGTTTCGCCAGCGACGCCAGGAGCTTCTCCATCGATCCACCACGGACTGGCGGATGAGCCCGAGCTCCCCGCCAGTCCCGCGTGCTGGTCCTTTAGGCCGGGCGACCCTCGGCGAAGTTCTTGAAGCGGGTCAAATAAAGATTGATGCGCTGCTCCACCCAGTCCGGGCCCTTGCCGGCCTGTTCGAGCGCCTGCGGGTTGTAGCGCAACTCCATCCGGACACTGGTTCCGCCGTCCTTTCCTTTTTCGAAATGGGCCGTTCCGGCTTCCGCGCTGCGCAGCTCTTCGGGTAGCTGCTTCGCCGACACGTCCGACTGGCCGCCTGACTGGATACCCATGCCCGGGCCGCCTTCCTTGGTCCATTCCGTCCACTTCTGGCGGACCTTCTCGGGTGGGTTCCCAATCTCGACCGAACTCTGGGCCATGCTCATCGTTGTCGCCATTCCCTATACCTCCTGTGGGGTTCCGGGCACCTTCACGCTCGGTGACCTGCAGCCACGTTGCGAACCCGGATGGTTGACATGTTATGGATCCTATCACATAGAATGAGGGCGGGCAATGCACAAAGTCATACACAAGCTCATCCGTTACCGGGAGCGCGGAATCAACGTCGTGGCCGATATCAACGCCGCAATCGCCACCGGGGAAAGCGGCGTTTCGAGCAGCAGTGTCCACACCAACAGCCCGATTGTTCAGCGGAACCGTCGAAAGGCGAACGAGTCGGAGGCACGACAGGAGAACAAGAAGGAGGTCACAGATGACGAAACCCACGCGTGACGAGACGCAGTCAAGGGCGCTTTCAAAGGATGAGGTCGAGTCGCAGGTTGGCGAGGCGTTGCCGGATCGCGAGCAGATGTCGTTGATCAATGCCAACGTCGCGGCACCGATCAATCTCGCGCTGGCCGCGAACGTGCTATCGGATAACTCCATCGCCTATGCCGACGCAACGCAAACGGCGCCAATAACGCAAACGAACTTACCGGTCGCAGGTCATTAACCAGGTTCAAAAGGAGGTAAGCAGACTCATGGGTGAGGCAAACAAGTCCGGACTCTCAAAGCAGGAACTCGAGGCACAGCAGGGTGAGCAGCTACCCGATCGGGAGCAGATGTCGCTGGTGAATGCCAACGTCGCTGCACCGATCAATGCCGCGCTCGCGCTGAACGTCTTGAGCGATGGCTCGACCGCCTACGCGAGCGCGACGCAGACGGCTCCGATCACGCAGAACAACCTGTAGCGACTACCCGAGACAAAGGAGGATTTGAATGGCAAAGCAGAAGACTGAGGGCCAGCTCAGCAAGGCCGAGCTGGAGGCTCAGGATGCCGAGCAACTGCCCGATCGCGAGCAGATGTCACTCGTCAACGCCAACCTTGCCATCCCGGTCAACGCCGCCATCGCAGCCAACGTCCTTTCAGATGGCTCGATAGCGTACGCCGACGCGTCGCAAACGACGCCGATCAACCAGGGCAACCTGCCGCCGGTGCCGTAGCGAAGATTGATTGCAGGGGCGGTCTGAAAAGGCCGCCCTTTTCTTTTACTGAAGCAGGAGGATGACCAGACTGGACCAGCAACAGGCGCGAACCCCTTCTCCGAGTAAACCGTCGACCAACGGGGCCGAAGGACTCGCCCCGAGACTTGCCGAGGGGATCGAGTTGCTGGGTGAGTACCGGGATTCCGGATTCAAACAGGCGCCCTACCTGGCCCGGCGCGCGGACGGCCAGGTCCTCCAGCTGCCGCGGCTGCTCTACCTCGTCGCCGAGAACGCCGACGGCCGTCGAAACTACGAGCAGATTGCGCAAGCGGTCACCCAGGGCTTTGGCCGTGGGGTCAGTGAGGACAACGTCCGGGTGCTGGTCGACAGCAAGCTGCGACCGCTCGGCGTCCTGGCCGCCCCAGACGGCTCGAGTCCCAGGCTGTCCCGGCCGAACCCGCTGCTGGCGCTGAACTTCAAGACTGCCGTCATCCCACCGCAGCTCGTCAATGCGGTCACCATCGTGTTTCGACCATTCTTCTGGCCACTGGTCGCACTTCTGGCGGTGACCGGCTTCCTGGCGCTTGACTGGTGTCTGTTCTTCGTTCATGGCATCGCCCAGGGTCTGCGTCACCTGATCAACGAACCGGTCTTCTTCCTCATGGCCTTTGGTCTCGTGGTGCTGTCGGCTGCCTTCCATGAGTGTGGCCATGCAACGGGCTGTCGTTACGGGGGCGCCAGACCCGGCGTCATGGGGGTAGGCATCTACCTTGTGTGGCCGGCCTTCTATACCGACGTGACCGACGCCTACCGGCTGGGTAAGGGTGGCCGCCTGCGGACCGATTTCGGCGGCGTCTATTTCAACGCGCTCTTTATGGTTGCCGCGCTTGGTATCTATCTCCTGACCCATTTCGAGGTGTTGATCGCCGTCATCGTGCTGCTGCAGTTTGAAATGATCCATCAATTCCTGCCCTTCCTCCGCCTGGATGGGTACTACGTGATCGCCGACCTCACCGGCGTGCCGGACATCTTCGCCCGCATGAAGCCCGTGCTGCTCAGCATGCTTCCCTGGCGGAAGCCGGACCCCCAGGTGACGGTCTTGAAGAACTGGGTGCGCATCGTTGTCACCGCATGGGTCCTTTTCACCGTAGCCTTCGTCCTCTACGCCTACGGCCTGATGTTGCTCCATCTGCCGACGATTGTCGGGACCGCGGTTGCATCATTCTCGGCGCTTCTCGGGCATGCATCGCTCGCCATCAAGAGCGGCCAGGTGGCGATCGGCTTGTTCTCGGTCTTCCAGGTCCTGCTGCTGACCCTGCCCGTGCTTGGCCTGGGCTGGATGCTGGGCCGGTTGGTCCAGCGTATGCTCGTCGTCAGCTGGGTCCGGACACGCGGCCGTCCGTTTCATCGCGTCACGGCGTACTTGGCGATGAGTGCCGGTGCCTTACTCCTGGTGGCCGCCTGGACCCCGCCGCGCGCCAGCTATCAAGCCATCGCGCCAGCCAGTCGAGGGACGATCGTCGAAAGCTTCGATAACGCGCCCGCGGTGTTCAGTCAGATCGCCCGGCCGCTGCAGCCAAGCCCATCGCCGAGTCCGTCGGCGGCACCCGCTGCCTCCACGGCCGCGTCGGCGGC
>VBHQ01000154.1 GCA_005880395.1 Chloroflexota bacterium | reverse complement strand
GGGCGCGAAGGGGTATTCTACGGCCGACTCGAAGCCGCTGTCAACTGGGAAGACCCCTCGCCCAAGAGCGGACCCGTCTGTTGTACCCGGATTGGCCCCCCGGTAACCGCTATTCGCCGCCCTTGATCGAGGCCAGCGGCATCAGCTCATGCTCGACGGTCGCGAGCCGGGCCCGGATGACGGCGGCCACGACCTCGCGGGAGGATTTGTAGACCTCCCTCGACTCATCGATCGGCACGGCGCCGTCGACGTTGACGACGATCCCGGCCTTGCGGTACTCGGCATCGACGTCCGCCTGGCGGAGCGTCTTGCGGGCTGCGCCGCGCGACATCCGGCGCCCGGCGCCGTGGTTCACCGAATAGCCACTGATCGAGGCCGTCGGCGTGGCCCGGAGGATGAAGCTGGCGTCGTGGTTCGAACCGGGGATCAGGATCGGATGCCCGTCCTGCTCCCAGGGTGTCCCCTTGAGCGCGTCGTGCCCACCCGGAAACGCCCGCGTCGCCCCCTTGCGGTGGACGTGGACCCAGCCGAACTCGGGCGAGAACTCGCGCTGGACCAGGTTGTGGCTGATCTCGTAGACCAGGCTGAGCGGCTTCCCGAACACGGTTTCGAAGGCGAGCGCGATCTGCTCGAACATCGCCAGGCGGTTGACGATCGCGAAGTTGGCGCCGGCGGCGACCGCGTTCAGGTAGTCGGCGTAATGCTTCGAGTCCGGGGTGAAGTACCCGAGATCGAGGGCCTTGATCGTCGGGTTCTCCTTGCGGGCCAGGTGGAAGTAGTTGGTGGCGAGCCCGTGGCCGAAGCCGCGGCTGCCCGAGTGCAGCTGGACGTAGAGGCTGTCCGTCTTGACGTTCCCCTGCAGCTCGATGAAGTGGTTGCCGCCCCCGAGCGTGCCGAGCTGCGGCACGCCGCGTTCCGGCCGACCCGGTCCGTCCCAGGGCGGCTGCCACCGGTCGTCGACCGGGATGACATCGCGTTCGCTGTGCGAGCGGTCGACTTTGGCCCCGTAGCGCTCGACGTAATGGCGGGCGCCGCCACGGATGATCGCCTCGAACTGCTGGCGCGAGAGATCCTTGAGTCGCGTGTGGCTGGCCTTGCCGGCCCCAAGCGCGACCCGCCGCGTCACCTCGCGGTTGAAGCGCAACCGATTGTCGGGCGTCGCCGCCCCGATCGCGACCTCGCTCGAGGCGCTGACCATGCCACACGATATGTCGTAACCGACCGGTCCCATCGCCACGGCGCCCGTGTCGGCGTCGGTCAGCAACACGGTGCCGATCGGGACGCCGTAGCCGTGATGGACGTCCGGCGTGATCGCGACCATCCGCGCACCGGGGAAGCGCGCCGCATTCACGATCTGCGGATAGATGGAGTCCTCCACGCTGTCGAGCAGCGCCGGTGTCAGGAAGAGTCGGATCGGCACGTTGCCGGTGTCTTCGGTTGCGAGCGTGTAATAGCCGCGGCCGGTATCGCTCGCCTGTTCCTTCCAGCTCACATCAGAAGGGCTTCACGATCATGAGCCAGAGCAGCAGCAGGAGCGCCACAATCCCGACGATTGAGATCGGCCACGGGTTGGCGCGCGCCACCGCCTCGAGCAACGGCCCGAGTGGAGCCGCCGGGGGCGCAGGCGACCGGCGATTGCCACCGGGAACCCCGGCGGCGGCCCTGATCGTGTGGTAGGGCCGCGCCAGCGCATTCATCAGGCCGATCGTGAGGACCAGCACGACGATGGCGACCCAGATCCAGAGGAATCGCCACCAGTTGAGCTGCCATCCCATCGCGACACCGGTGATGAGGACCAGGAGCAGGAACACATAGGTAAACCCGCCGGCGTCTCGGGAGAGCTCGGTCAGCGACCGAATCGCCTCGGGCGACTTTTGGCCGCGGAGCCGGAAGCCCATGGTGACCGAAAACCCATGCGCAAGCAGGAAGCCCACTACGGACGCCAGATGGGCAAACAGCCACCATCGATACACCCGATGGATTATCGCTGGCTACGCGGCGATGGAACTGGCTTCGAAATGCTGCGGCTGCGTGATCGCGCCGCGACGCGTGGTCCCCGCCAGGACCGCAAGAAACAGGACGGCGGCGATGTAGTTGTCGTTGACGAAACGGCTGAAGAACAGGAACACGGTGAGCAGCAACGTCCCCCACCGGAGCGCGCCGGCAAGCGTCGGCGTCCGCCAGAGGCGCACGACCGCCAGGACGAACGCCGGGAGGACGGTTCCCAGCTGAAGGATGCCGAACGGGAAATAGGCGTTGGCGTTGGGGATGATCTTCAGGAGCAGCAGGATCGCCGAGAGGCCATAGCCCTGAATCGGAAAGCGCCGAGCGTCGGTCCCGGTCACAAAGGCCACGGTGTCCGTCCAGTAGGCGCCCGGATTCCAGAGGAAGAACGGGCCGATCGACAGGACGGCGGGGAGCGTAAACAAGGCGAGCGTCGAGATCAAACGCGCGGGTGACCAGCGCTCCGAGCGCGATCGCCGGTAGAGCAGCAACGCGAGCAGCGGGAGGAAGAAAATGGCGAACGGCTAGAGCGCAAGCGCGGTGCCAAATGCCAGCGCGGCGAGCGCCAGCCGATTCCGCTGCCAGGCCAGGACACCGAGGACGATCGGCGTCAGGAACCAAATGTCATTGCGCCCCTGGGCCAGGTAAAAAAACGGATCGAGGAAGAGGGCGCTCAGCAGGACGTACTTCCACTCCCATCGCCAGGCGAGCTGGAGAATCGCGACCGCGGCGACCGCCTCGACGGCGAGGTCCATCAGCCGCACGTCAAAGGGCAAGCCCAGCCAGTACGCGACGACGTACGCCGGAAGCGGAAGGAGGAACGCCAGCGGCGCATAGAGAAAGTGGTACAGGCTCGGATGGATGGGAACGCTGACGTACCAGTGCCAGAGCCGCATGCTGGTCATCGTGTAGTCGAACCCGTAGGGATCGTGACCGGCGAGCAGGAGCTTGATCGCCTCTTCCGTCTGATAGGCGCCGTCGTGCATCAGGATCGGCGCGCCGGTCTTCCAGCGCAGGACGATGAGCGCCACGGTCGGCACGACGATGGTCGCGACCACGAGGACGAGCAGGGCGGCGAGCTCGAGCCGGCGGCGGATCAGCGCCATGGCCGCCACGACGGTGGCCATAAGCGAGACCAACCAGATGGACAGACCCAGTCCGCCCCCAAGAAAGAGCCCGCTGCCGGTCCAGAGCCAGTTGAAGAGCAGCGATAGCGCGCCGAATAGCAGGAGGGAGAATCCAGGCCGGAACAGCACGCGCTCGGGCAGCTGCCGAAGACGCCCGATCATGCGGCGCGGCCGGCGAGCGGCTCAGATCTTGTCGCTCGCGCCTGCCCACCCAGCGCGGCCACGACGCCCGTAAGGATCAGCTCGCTGCCAAGCAAGAGGTGCGAGTCGTGAAAGTATCGGCTGACATAGAGCACAGCCAGCATGGTGATTCCCATGAGCACGACAACGTCGGCGAGCCGGCGACGTGCACGGATCCAGCGCCAGCCGATCGCCCAAAGGCTGGCGCCCGCGGCAATCTCGAGCACGAAAAACGGAAAGGCGTCACGAGGCCCGTGAATCACCCCGCTCGATAGGAGAAACGCCGAAAGGCCGTACCCATTGATCGGATAGGCGTCGACACCGCTTCCCGCGAGAAAAACAACCGTGTCTTGGATGAACGCTCCGGCATTCCAGATGACAAAGGGCGTCAGCACGGCCAACGCCGCCAGCCCGCCCGTCACGGCTGCCTTCAGCAGCGTCCCGACGTCGATGCCCCGGACGGCGGCCCAGGCGAGGATCAAGGGCACGGCCAGCGCGCCGTGCTGCTTGGTGACCACGGCGAGACCCATCAGCAGGCCCATGAGCAGAAACCGCCGGCGGTCGGCGGCCAGCAGTGCCGCGAGGACAAGCGCCAGCATCGGAAGGTCGTTGTCGCCGAGCACCGCGACCAACGAGTGACCCGGGATCAGGAAGAAGGCGCTGGCGGCGACCCACCCGGCCGTGCCGGGAAACAGGGTGATGAGCAACCACCAGATGACGGCGGCGGCGATCAGCAGGTACATCCGCTCGTCCCACCAACCGGCGAGCCGGCCAACCGCCTGGAGCGGCAATGACCAGAGGTATTGGCCCGGCCAGGTGACGAGGTGATGCAACGCCGGGCTCGGAAACGGCTCCGCCCAGGGGGCCGCCCCCAGACCGGCGCGAGCGTAGTCGGCACCATATGGATCAACGCGCTTCAGCAGGAAGTCGCCTGCCAGTTGCATCTGCAACGCGCCATCACCGATGAGGGCGGTCTTCCCCGGATGCAGATGCCAGCGGAGGATCGCGCCCGCGATCGGCACGGCATAGAGCGAGGCCGCCGCAACCGCGCAGACGGCCGAGAGGGCCTGCAGACGGACGGCCGCGACAGCGATCAGCAGGGCGGTGGCGGCAAACCAGAGCCCGACCACGGCGGCCGGCCAGGCCCAGACCTGGACGATACGGACGTCGATGGCGCCGGTCGCAATCCCGAGGACGATCAGCGGGAGGAACTCGGGGTGACGGCGATGCGCAGCGACGGTCACGGGCATACAACGGAGACCAGCGGCCGATCTCCCGCGCCGGCTGCTAGCCTGAGGCGGTCGCGTCAGCCACGGGAGGAGCCAATGACACGTCAGCTGAAGCCTGAGGACCTGTATTCGATCAGGCTGGTCGACGACCCGCAGATCAGCCCCGAGGGCGAGCGGATCGCCTACGTCGTCACCGCCATCGATCGCGAGACCTACGATTACAAGCGCTCGATCTGGATCGTCCCAGCGAAGGACGGGACGCCGCGGCGCTATACGGCGGGCGATAACGACACCCACCCTCGGTGGTCACCCGACGGGACGCGACTGGCATTTGTCCGCGGCCCGCTAGGTGACGTCAAGCCCAAGAACAAGGAGGAACGCGAGCGCGGCGTCGGCAAGCCGCAACTCTGGGTGCTGCCGGCCGATGGTGGCGAGGCCCGGCAGCTGACCTGGCTCCGAGACGGCGCCGGCGACCCGAGCTGGTCGCCGGATGGCAGCGCGATCGTGTTCGCGGCCGAAATCGGCGCGCCGGACGACCCGGAGGCCGAAGACGGGCAGCTCGAGGATAAGCGTGTCCCGGCGGTGCGGACGATTGATCGGCTTTGGAACCGGCTCGACGGCAAGGGATGGAACTACGAGCGCCGCTCGCATCTTTTCCGCATTCCTGCGGGCGGTGGTGATCCCGAACAGCTGACGCACGGCGACTGGGATGACGGGTCGCCGGCGTTTTCACCCGATGGCCGCCGCCTCGCCTTCACCTCCGATCGGACCGAGGAGCGGTGGACGTGGCCGGCGAACGATATCTGGGTCCTCGAGCTGGGGTCGAAGCGGCTTACGCGGCTCACCGATGAAACGGTCTACGCCGGACCGCCGGCGTGGTCACCGGATGGACGCCAGCTTGCCTTCGGCGCATCCAGGCGCCGGCATGAGGATGGCTACACGGAATTGATGGTCGCCGATACCGACCGGCCCGGTTCCGTCCGCCGGCTGACGGAGGACTTCCGGCCAACCTTTGGCGACGCGGGCATCGACGATCAGCGAGTCGGCCACGGCGGGCCGGATCTCGTCTGGACGCCCGACGGCAAGGAAATCTATTCGCAGGCCTCGGCGGCGGGATCGACCCTGATCTACGCCGTCCCTACCCTGGGCGGCGTTCCGCGCGTCATCGTCGATGGAATGCGCCGGATCTACGCCTTCAGCATGGACCGCGAGCGGCGGCGAATCGCCTTCGCCAGCTCCGATCCGGCCCGGCCCGGAGATCTGTTCGTGCGTCTCGAGGATGGATCGGAAAGCGGCAAGACCGACCTCAATGCCACGGTCTTCCAGGAAACCGGGCTGGCGCAACCCGAGGAGTTCCGCTTCAAGGGCGCCCTGGGTTGGGAGGTCCAGGGCTGGGTGATGCGGCCCGTCAACCCATCAGCCGACCAGCGGCTGCCCACCGTGCTCGAGATCCACGGCGGTCCGATGTCGATGTACGGATGGAGCTTTTTCTTCGAGTTCCAGCTGCTCGCCGCCCACGGCTTCGCGGTTGTCTACACGAATCCGCGCGGCAGCACCGGCTACGGCCGCGAGTTTTCCAACGCCGTCAACGGCGATTGGGGTGGAAACGACTTCGCCGACATCATGGCCGGCCTCGACGCCGCCGTCGCCCGTGGAGGAATCGACGCCGACCGCCTCGGCGTGGCGGGAGGCAGCTACGGCGGCTACATGACCAACTGGACCATCGGGCACAGCGACCGCTTCAAGGCGGCGGTCACGATGCGTTGCGTCAGCAACCTGGCGTCGATCTTCGGCACGGGCGACCTCGACTGGATCCTGGCCATCGACACCATGCGCGCGGTGCCCTGGAAAGACCTGGACAAGCTGATGGCGCGCTCGCCGATCACGTATGTGGAGCGGATGACGACCCCACTGCTCATCCTTCACAGCGACCGGGACCTGCGCTGCCCGATTTCCGAAGGCGAGCAGCTCTTTACGGCGCTGAAGCTGTTGGGACGCGAGGTGAAGATGGTCCGCTTCGAGGGACAGTCGCATGACCTCTCGCGCAGCGGCCATCCGCGGTCCCGCGTGATCCGCTTGCGGCAGATCCTCGACTGGTTCACGAGCCATATCCCGGTCGGGGCGACGCCGCACCGGGAGGTGGCAAGAGCCGGCGCCGCCGGGGAGTAAGGCCCCCACCCTGACCCTCCCCCAGAGGGGGAGGGAAATAGGGTAGGGACGAGATCTAGTTCGTGGCGGGAACCGGTTGCGGTAGCTCGGCGAACATCTTGAACGACTCCTCGCGCAGCTTCTGGTAGTAGTCGAGGCCGGTGCCGGCCGGGATCAGCTTGCCGATGATCACGTTCTCCTTCAGGCCGCGCAGCCGGTCGACCTTGCCGGAGATAGCCGCTTCCGTCAGCACCCGGGTCGTCTCCTGGAATGACGCCGCCGACAGCCAGCTGGCCGTGTTCAGCTCGCCGGCGGTGTCGATGCGGACCTTCCGCATCATCTGCCGGATGATCACCTCGATGTGCTTGTCGTTGATGTCGACGCCCTGCGAGCGATAGACCTTCTGGACCTCGTCGACCAGGTAGGTCTGCACCGCCTCACGACCAAGGATGTGCAGCAGTTCCTGCGGGCTGATCGAGCCCTCGGTGATCTGGTCACCGGCCTTGATCTTCTGGCCGCCCTGGACATTGACCCGAGAGCCATGAGGAATCGCGTAGTCGCGCGCCTCCTCGTCCATGCTGCGGATGACGATCTGATTGCGCTCGACGCGGGCGACACCCGATGCGCGCGAGCTGATCAAAGTCTCCTGGCCGTCCTCGCCCTTGCCCCGCGCGATCTCCTGGCCTTCCGACACCGTGGCGCCGGATTCGACCATGGGTTGCATCTGCCCGGTCAGGACGTACGGAATGTCGTAGACGTCGCGCGAGGTGACCTTGACCTTGCGGCCGGTCTCGGTGCGGACGATCTCCACCTCGCCATCGATCTCGGAAATGATCGCCTTGCCCTTCGGGATGCGGGCTTCGAACAGCTCCTCGACGCGCGGCAGGCCCTGCGTGATGTCGGTACCCGCGACGCCACCGGTATGGAACGTACGCATCGTGAGCTGCGTGCCAGGTTCGCCGATCGACTGGGCGGCGATGACGCCGACCGCCTCCCCGATCTCGACCAGCTTGCCGGTCGCCAGGTTGCGGCCGTAGCACAGGCGGCACACGCCTTCCCGCGCCTGGCAGGTAAGCACCGACCGCACCTTGACCTGGGTGACGCCGGCCTGGATCAGGTTCCGAGCCTGGACGTCATTGATCTCGGCGCCTTCCTTGACCAGCACCTGCTGGCTCTTGGGGTCGAGGATGTCGGCGGCGGCGACGCGCCCGGCGATCCGCTCGAACAGCGGCTCGGTCAGCGCGCGCTCCTCTGAAATCTCGGTGACCCAGACCCCGGAGGTCGTGCCGCAGTCTTCACTGCGAACGATCACATCCTGGGCGACGTCGACGAGACGCCGCGTCAGGTAGCCGGAGTCCGCGGTACGGAGTGCCGTATCGGCCAGACCCTTGCGCGCGCCGTGCGTGGAGATGAAGTACTCGAGCACGGTCAGGCCTTCTGAGAAGTTTGCCTTGATCGGCAGGTCGATGATCCGGCCGGTCGGGTCGGCCATCAAGCCGCGCATGCCCGCCAGCTGGCGGATCTGCTGGATATTGCCTCGAGCGCCGGAGTTGGCCATCATGAAGACCGGGTGAAGGGCGTCGAAGCTCTTCATGGTCGCGGCCGTGACCTCCTCGGTGGCCTCCGTCCAGAGATCGATGGTCTGGGTGTATCGCTCGTCATCGGTGATCAGCCCGCGGCGGAACTGCTGATCGATCAGGCCCAGTCGCTTCTCGGCGCCGGCCAGGATCGCGGCCTTGCCCGCCGGGGTCTTGATGTCCATCGCGGAGATCGTGATGCCCGCCTTGGTCGCGTAGGCGAAGCCGAGCCGCTTGATGTCGTTGGCGACCCGGGCAGTCAACTCGTTGCCGTGGAGGCGGAAGACGTCGGCGACGATCGACCGCAACGCCTTCTTGTCGAAGACTCTGTTCTGGAAGCCCATCGCCTCGCCGTGCCCCTCGGCCGGCTGCACCCCGAGGGGCAGTACGGTGTTGAACAGCACCCGGCCGGGTGAGGTCCGGACCAGCGTGCCGTCGATGCGGACGCGGACCTCCTGCTGGACGTGGACGCGCTTGTTGTCCAGCGCGAGCAGCACTTCCTGGGAGGTGCCGTAGGTCGGTAACTCCTGGTCTTTCTTGTCGGGGGTGGCCTTGACCATCGTCAGGTAATAGGTGCCAAGGACGATGTCCTGCGTCGGGCTGATGACCGGATGGCCATCCGACGCCGACAGGATGTTGTTGGAGGACATCATCAGGTTCTTGGCCTCGGCGATCGCGCCGGAGAAGAGCGGGACATGGACCGCCATCTGGTCGCCGTCGAAGTCAGCGTTGAATGCGGTGCACACCAGCGGGTGGATCTGGATCGCCGAGCCTTCGACTAGGACCGGCATGAAGGCCTGGATGCCGAGGCGGTGCAGCGTCGGAGCGCGGTTGAGCAGAACCGGATGGTCCTTGATCACCTCGTCGAGCACGTCCCAGACCTCGGGGCGAATGCGCTCCACCATGCGCTTGGCGGACTTGATGTTTTGCGTGTAGCCCTTACTGACCAGCTCGCGCATGACGAAGGGCTTGAAGAGCTCGAGCGCCATCTTCTTGGGCAACCCGCACTCGTGCAGCTTCAGCTCGGGCCCGACCACGATGACCGACCGGCCCGAGTAGTCGACACGCTTGCCGAGCAGGTTCTGCCGGAAGCGGCCCTGCTTGCCCTTGAGCATGTCGGAGAGCGACTTCAGCTTGCGATTGCCGGTGCCGGTGATCGCGCGGCCGCGCCGGCCGTTGTCGATCAGGGCGTCGACGGCTTCCTGCAGCATCCGCTTCTCGTTGCGCACGATGATCTCGGGCGCGCCGAGCTCGAGGAGTCGCTTGAGCCGGTTGTTGCGGTTGATGACGCGACGGTAGAGGTCGTTCAGGTCAGAGGTGGCGAAGCGGCCACCGTCCAGCTGCACCATGGGGCGCAGCGCCGGCGGGATGACGGGCAGCACGTCGAGGATCATCCAGGTCGCGGACGCGCCCGACTTGCGGAAGGCCTCGACCACCTTCAGGCGCTTGATCGCCTTCTGCCGCTTCTGGCCGGAGGTCGACTTCGACTCCTCGCGGAGAATCGCCGCCTCCTGCAACAGGTCGATGCGCGCCAGCAGATCATGGATCGCCTGCGCGCCGATGCCGGCCTTGAAGACCTTGCCGAACTTCTCGGTGAACTCGCGGTACTCCTGGTCGGTCAAGAGCTGCTTGACGTAGAGCTGGTCGAGCTGGGTCTTGGACGACTCGATATCGCCGGAGAGGCCCTCGGTGTCCTTCTTCAGGCGATCGTCCAGCTCGCCGGACTTCTTCTCGAAATCCTCGCGCCAGCGGGCGATCTCCTCGTCGGACTTGCCCTTGAGCTCCTGCTGTCGCTTCTTGGTCTGCGCCTGCACCTGGTCGATCTTCTTCTCGACCTGCTTGGGCAGCTCGCGGGCGAGCTTGTCCTCGAAGAGCGTGCCCTTGGGGATGATGACTTCCTCGTCATCGGCGTCGCCAATCGTGAAGTTGGTGGCGGCCTTCTTGCCTTTCTGGGCCTTGATCTTGTCGACCAGCTCCTTGGCGCGCGAGGTCATGGCGTCGACCGTCTCGTCGAGCGACTCCTCCAGCGCCTTGGTCTTGGTCTTGGTGTCTTCCTGCTTGGCCTTGACCCGCTGATCGAGCTCTTCCTTCATCTCCTTCACCGCCACATCTCGCTCCTCCTGGAGCTTGAGCACCCGGTCGCTGTGCTGCGGCGAAGACTTCGAGAGGTAATCCTTACGGGCGTCCTCGTCGATGTTGGTGACGATGTAGTTGGCGAAGTAGAGCACCTTCTCGAGGTTGCGTGGCGACATGTCGAGCAGCAGGCCCATCCGCGACGGGATGCCCTTGAAGTACCAAACGTGGCTGACCGGCGAGGCCAGCTTGATGTGGCCCATGCGCTCGCGCCGGACCTTGGAGCGCGTGACCTCCACCCCGCACTTGTCGCAGATGATGCCCTTGTAGCGGTACCGCTTGTACTTGCCGCAGTGGCATTCCCAGTCGCGCTGCGGACCAAAGATGCGCTCGCAGAACAGCCCGTCGCGCTCCGGCTTCAGGGTGCGGTAGTTGATCGTCTCCGGCTTGGTCACCTCGCCGTGCGACCAGGAGAGGATCGTCTCGGGTGAGGCGAGCGAGAGCTTCAGGGCGTCGAAATTTTCGAGCTTTAATGTCATGGATTACCTCAAGGAATCCAGCGGATTCTGCGCAGCGCGCGGCGCGCCTGCCCACTGGTCAGATTCATCGATCTCATCGCGCTCCAGGTTGATGCCGAGGTCGAGCGGCATCTCGGCCATGTCGTCTTCGGACAGGATCACTTGCTTTTCGCCGTCGGACTGGATCTCGACGCCGAGCGCCAGACCCTCGAGCTCCTTGACGAGCACCCGGAACGATTCCGGGATGCCGGCCTCGAGCGTGTTCTCGCCCTTGACGATTGCCTCGTAGGCCTTGACCCGGCCGACGATGTCGTCGGACTTGACGGTCAGGATCTCTTGCAGGATGTGCGAGGCGCCGTAGGCTTCCAGCGCCCAGACCTCCATCTCGCCGAAGCGCTGCCCGCCGAACTGCGCCTTGCCGCCGAGCGGCTGCTGGGTGACCAGCGAGTAAGGGCCGGTCGAGCGGGCGTGGATCTTGTCCTCGACCAGATGGGCCAGCTTCAACATATAGATGTAGCCGACCGTAATCTCGTGGTCGAAGGGCTCACCGGTGCGGCCGTCGCGAAGCTGGATCTTGCCCGACTCCGGCAGCCCGGAGCGCACCAGCTCGGCTTCGATCGTCTCCTCGGAGGCACCGTCGAACACCGGGGTGGCAACCTTCAAGCCGAGCGCGTGGGCGGCCCACCCGAGGTGGGTCTCCAGCACCTGGCCGAGGTTCATTCGGCTCGGCACGCCGAGCGGGTTGAGCACCAGCTCGACCGGCTGGCCGTCCGGCAGGTACGGCATGTCCTCGACCGGCAGGATGCGGGCGATGACGCCCTTGTTCCCGTGGCGGCCGGCCATCTTGTCGCCCTGCGCGATCTTGCGCTTCTGGGCGACGTAGACGCGCACCAGCTGGTTGACGCCGGGCGCGAGCTCGTCAGGAGGCGCTCCTCGGCGCTCAGCTCGGATTCGCCCTTGGGGGTGATCTTCCCCACCAGGATGTCACCGGGGTGGACTTCGGCACCGATATAGACGATGCCGCGCTCGTCGAGGTTCTTCAGCGTCTCGTCGCTGACGTTGGGGATGTCGCGGGTGATCTCTTCCGGCCCCAGCTTGGTGTCGCGGGCTTCGATCTCGTACTCCTCGATGTGGATCGAGGTGTACTTGTCCTCGCGGACGACCGACTCCGAGATCAGGATCGCGTCTTCGTAGTTGTAGCCCTCCCAAGGCATGAATGCCACCAGGATGTTCCGGCCGAGCGCCAGCTCACCTTCGGAGGTGGCCGGTCCATCGGCCAGCGGCTGGCCGGGGTCGACATGTTGCCCGGCACGGACGATCACGCGCTGCGAGAGGCAGGTGCCCTGGTTGGAGCGCTCGAATTTGTGAATCGGATACCACTGCTCCTCCGAGCCGTCGTCCGGCTTGAGCAGGATGCCGAGCTCCCGCTTGAAGCTGTCGAGCTTGGCGGCCGTCGAGTCGGCGGGCGGCGGCGCACCGGCGGACACGATCGTCCCGGCGCTCCGCGAGAGGATCAGATCGCCTGAATCCTTGGCGGCGGCGCCTTCCATGCCGGTTCCCACGATCGGCGATTCGGTGACGACCAGCGGCACCGCCTGGCGCTGCATGTTGGACCCCATCAGGGCCCGGTTGGCGTCGTCGTGCTCGAGGAATGGGATGAGCGCGGTCGCGACGCTGACCGTTTGCTTGGGCGAGACGTCCATGTACTCGATGCGGTTGACGTCGGCCACCAGGAAGAGGTTCTTGGTGCGGGCGGTGGTCCGCTCCTCGCGGAAGTGCCCGTCCTCGTCGACCGGCGCGTTGGCCTGGGCGACGATGTAGCGGTCCTCCTCATCGGCGGAGAGGTACTGGATGTCGTCGGAAACCCACGGCTGAATCGGGACGGCCCCGGCCTTGGCCTTCACGAGCGTGTCGACCGTCTCCTGGTCGAGGACATCGCCCTTCTTGGCAAGCTTGGCGCGCTTGGCGCTGGGCTCGTAGACGTCGTCACGCAGCGTCCGGCCCAGCAGCTTCTCGCGGTGGGCCCGGTCGGCCGGCAGCTCGCTGTAGACCCGGCGGAAGGGGGTCTCGATGAAGCCGTACTCGTTGACCCTGGCAAAGGTGGCCAGCGACCCCATCAGGCCGATGTTCGGACCTTCGGGGGTCTCGATCGGGCAGATGCGGCCGTAGTGCGAGTGGTGGACGTCGCGGACGTCGAAGCCGGCGCGCTCGCGCGACAGCCCGCCCGGGCCGAGGGCCGAGAGGCGGCGCTTGTGGGTGAGCTCGGCCAGTGGGTTGGTCTGGTCCATGAACTGGGAGAGCTGGCTGGAGCCGAAGAACTCCTTGATGGCGGCCACGACGGGGCGGGCGTTGATCAGCGAGGCCGCGGTCACGGTGGCCGCGTCGCAGATCGTCATCCGCTCCTTGATGATGCGCTCCATCCGGATCAGGCCCATGCGGAATTGGTTCTGCAGCAGCTCGCCGACGGCCCGCACCCGGCGGTTGCCGAGATGGTCGATGTCGTCCGGCTCGCCGGTGCCGTTGTTGAGCTCGATCAGCTTGCGGATGATGGCGATGAAGTCGTCGTTCGACAGGGTCCGGACGTTCATGTCCGTGCCCAGGCCGAGCCGGCGGTTCAGCTTGAAACGGCCGACCTTCGACAGGTCGAAGCGACGGGGGTTGAAGAAGAGCGCGGTCATCAGCGCCCGCGCGTTGTCGACGGTCGGCGGGTCACCGGGGCGGATCTTCTTGTACATCTCGACCAGGGCGTCGTTGACGTCGGTCGAGGAATCTTTCTCCAGCGTCGCCTGGATGAACTTGTGCTCGGGATTGTTGTCGACGTCGGCGAAGAGCGCCTTGATCTCGTTGTTGCTGCCGTAGCCAAGCGCGCGCACCAGGGTGGTGACCGGGATCTTCCGCTTGCGGTCGATCTTCACGGTCAGGATGTCCTTGCCCGAGGTCTCGATCTCGAGCCAGGCGCCCCGGTTGGGGATCAGCTTGGCGGCGTAGAGCATCCGGCCGGAGGCCCGGTCCTCGCTGCTGGTGAAGTAGATGCCCGGGGAGCGGACCAGCTGGGAGACGACCACTCGCTCGGTGCCGTTGACGATGAAGGTGCCTTCCTCGGTCATGATCGGGAAGTCGCCCATGAAGACTTCCGACTCCTTGATCTCGCCGGCGTGCGTGTAGTCGGTGATGGGGTTGATCTCTTCGAAGAGCTCGCGCAGGCCCTCGCGCTTGAACCAGTTGAAGGATCGGAGCTGGGTCTCGATCAGGTTCGCCACCGGCAGCATTTCTGGAATGCGGCCGAAGCTAACGCGAGAGCCGTTAGAGGAAGGCTGAATCATGGACTCTCCTTTCAAATGAAGCGGGAATAAAAGGTGGGCAGGCAGATAGTGCTAGGGACGCGGAAAGGCAACCCGGGAAGCACCGAACGGCAATCGTACCACTAGGGTACCCAGGGTGTCAAGGACGCAAACGTCTCTGTCGCGAAACTGCTGCTTCGCGAACGGGCCCCGGGGCCGGTCCCCCGAGGGGCGGGCGGTAACGGTCAGAACGCCGATCGAGCGGTAATCAGCCTAATCGCGGGTAGTCTAGCACCCTCCGCCCGGCTTGAGGAAGGCCTTTGACCGCTTTCGCGCCTATTGGTTGAACGGGTTCTGGGTGAAGCCGGAAAATCCGGGAACCGGGACCCCCATGACCCAGCTTACGAAGGCCAGGATCAGCCCCAGGATCAGGACGAAGAAGAGCATCCACTTGAACATGGCTGTGCTGGCAAGAACAACGGCGAAGGTGCCCCCACCCTACCCTCCGTCAGATCCAGCCACGCCGGCGGTAATAGATCAGCTGGCCGGCCGTGGTGGCCAGCATGATGGCGACCGCCAGCCAGAAGTGCCAGGGAGCCGTGATCCGGCCGACCAGCGCCCCGAAGTTCATGCCGAAGAAGCCCGTGAAGAACGTCAGCGGCAGGAACAGCGTCGCGAACACCGTCAGCCGGGTGATTCGGAGATTCAGACGGTTGGACACCGTCGACAGGTACACGTCCATGGCCGTGCTCAACAGGTCGCGGAGCGAGTCAACCGTCTCGGACTGCCGCACCAGGTGGTCGTAGACATCCCGATAGTAGATCGACATCTCCCTGGGAAAGTCGGCGGCCATGGCCGACTGGTCGCTCGGCTCGGCGATCGTCATGGTCGTCAAACGCTGAAAAACGTCTCGCTGGGAGCCTAAGAACTTCCGCAAGGACACGATCTTCCGCTTCAGCACGGCGAGCTCGGACAGCGTGGCGGTATCCGGCTTAATCAGGATCTGGTCTTCGACCTGGTCGGTCAGCTCGTTGAGCCGGTCCAACACGGGAAAGAGAGCATCGACCAGCTGGTCGACCACAAGGTAAAACAGGAATGCCAACTTTCGGTGCGTCATGTCCGGATTCGCGGCAATCCGCTCGCGCAGCCGGTTGAGCGGGTCGGACGGCTCGTTATGGACGCTCACCAGATACTGGTTCGAGAGGTAGAGGTGATGCTCTCGGACCAGCAGATGCTTGGCCTTCAACTCTGCCGTGAAGAGCACGAGAAAAACGTAGCCGGGGTACTCGTCGGCCTTCGGACGTTGGTTCTGGTGCCGAACGTCCTCCAGCGTCAGCGGGTGGAATTTGAAGGTCTTCTCAAGCAGGGCGAAGTCTTGGTCGTCGGGCTTCTCGATATCGAGCCAGAAGCCGCGCTTGCCCTCTTTGAGACACGCTTCGAGTTCCGTCGGGACCGGCGCGAGCACCGGTCCCGGCGCGGCGACCAGATACCTGGCTATTTGATTTCGGCGGAGGCGCCGGCGTCTTTCAGTTTCTTCAGCACGCCCTCGGCCTCTTCGCGGTTGACGCCTTGCTTGACCGGCTTGGGCGCCTGGTCGACCAGGTCCTTCGCTTCCTTCAAGCCAAGGCCGGTGATCTCCCGGACGACCTTGATGACGCCGATCTTGGCGTCGCCGGCCGCCGTCAAGACCACCTGGAACTCGGTCTGCTCGGCTTCCGGCGCGGCAGCGGCGGCGCCACCGGCAGCTGGGGCGGCGGCCACCGCCACCGGCGCCGCGGCCGTGACCCCGAACTCGGTCTCGATCGCCTTGATGGCGTTCATCACGTCCACCACGGTCCATTCCTTGAGGCTGGATACGAAATCGTCAACGCTAACTTTTGCCATGGGTTCCTCCTAGCTGGCCGCGGCTGCGGCCGGTGATGTGGATTCTTTCTGCGTACGGACGGCGTCGATCGTGCGTGCGAGTTTGGACATGGGCGCCTGCAGGACGCTGGCCAGGCTGGCAAGCGGCGCTTGCATCGCGCCGAGCAACCGGCCGAGCAGGACCTCCCGGGACGGCAGGTCGGCCAGCTCGACGACGCTGTCGGCCTTGATAACCTGGCCTTCGAGCAGCCCGCCTTTGATCGCCATCTTGCGGTTGGCGCGGATGTAGTCGTTCAGAATGCGGGCCGGCGCGGAAACGTCCTCAGCGGCGAAGAGCATCGCGATCGGCCCGACCAGCTCGGCGCTGAGCGGCTCATAGCCCGCAGCCCTCGCGGCGCGGCGGGCAAGCGTGTTCTTTACGACCACCATCTCGATGCCGCCGTCACGCAGCTTGCTGCGCAGGTCGCGCATCTGTCCGACCGTCATGCCGCGGTAGTCGGCGAGCACCGCCGTCGATGACGCCTTCAGCCGGGCGGTCAGGTCGGCGACTGACTCGGCTTTCTGCGCCTTCTTGTCGACTTTCGCTTGTTTCTTTAACGCGGTCGCCAATAAAAAACCTCCTTCGCGTCAGGCGAGGAGGTCATGCCATGCAGTTCCTGGTCTCGCCTGCGCTGGGCATTAAGCCGGCGGAGCCGGCACCAGCGGTCTTCGGCTATTCAGTTGTCGCGGCTGGTGAGTATATCAGCCGCCGTTCGCGGTTGCCGCGACCGCGCCACGCACCAGCTCTTTGACGGCGGGTGCGGTCGCCTTATCGGCGGACGTCAGCTTGACGTGGCGGATGGTGGCGCCGGAGCCTTCGAGCAAGCCTTCCGGATCGGGCAAGGCGGCGCCATTGGTAAGGCCCAGGTTGACGCGTTCCCGCTGTGGTGAGATTACGGCGAATACCGATTTCATGTCGGTGCCCGAGCCGTACTGAATGACCTTCCAGCCCGGATAGACCTTCTCCGTTGCGCCGGGCAGGACCGAGAGGATCGTCTCGCGGGCTTTGACGGCGATCTCCCGCACCTGCGGCGAGTAGCCCTTGAGGAAGGTGTCGACCGCCGGATCGCCGGTCTTGACGTTGGCCATTGGCTGAGTCGCTAGCTCATCCGGCCGGCGGCGACCGGATCGACGGGAACGCTCGGCCCCATGGTCGGGGACAGGAAGACGGACTTGAGGTACTGGCCCTTCGCCGAGGCTGGCTTGGCGCGAACGACCGCGTCCATCAACGCCGCGAGGTTGTCACGCAGCTGAGATTCGCTGTACGAGGCCTTGCCGATGTTGCTGTGAATGATGCCGGTCTTGTCGACGCGGTACTCGATCCGACCACCCTGGATGTCCTTCACGGCCCGTCCGATGTCCATCGTCACGGTGCCGGCTCGTGGGTTTGGCATCAGGCCACGAGGACCGAGGATCTTGCCGAGCCGCCCGACCATGCCCATCATGTCGGGCGTCGCCAGCGCGACGTCGAAGTCGAGCCAGCCTTCCTGGATCCGCTTGACCAGGTCCTCGCCGCCGATGATGTCGGCGCCAGCCTCCTGGGCTTCGCGCGCCTTTTCGCCGCTTGCAAACACGAGCACCCGACGCTTCTTCCCGGTCCCATGCGGCAGCACGACCGAGCCGCGGACCATCTGGTCGGCATGGCGCGGATCGACGCCGAGCCGCAGATGCGCCTCGATCGCGCCGTCGAACTTCGAGGTCGAGCTCTTCAACACGAGCCGAACGGCGTCATCGGGCTCGTACTGCTCACGGCGTTCGATCGCCTTGGCGACCGCCTCGTACTTCTTGCCGCGCTGCTTGGGCATTAGCTCGCGACCTCGATCCCGAGTGAGCGGGCGGTCCCCTCGACCATCTTCATCGCCGCCTCGACGTCGTAGGCGTTGAGATCCTTCAGCTTGAGCTGCGCGATGTCCCGGACCTGGCTGCGGGTAACCTTGCCGACCTTTTCTTTGTTCGGCTTGGCGGAGCCTTTCTCGACCCCGGCCGCCTTCTTCAAGAGCGCCGCCGCCGGCGGCGTCTTCGTCACGAAGGTGAAGGTGCGGTCTTCGAAGATCGTGATCTCGACCGGGATGACCTGACCGGCCATCGAGGCGGTCCGGTCGTTGTACGTCTTCACGAACTCCATGATGTTGACGCCGTGCGGCCCGAGCGCCGTGCCCACTGGTGGCGCCGGCGTCGCCTTGCCCGCCTCGAGCTGGATCTTGACGTTCGCCTTGACTTTCTTCTTCGCCATCTACTTCAGCCTCTCGACCTGAAGCAGGTCGAGCTCGACCGGCGTCTCGCGACCGAACATGTTGACCAGCACCTTGAGCTTGCCCTTGTCGGCGTTGATCTCGTCGACCTTGCCGTGGAAGTCGGAGAACGGTCCGTCGATGACGCGCACGTTCTCGCCAACCTGGTATTCGACGCGGACCTTGGGGGCCTCCGCCTTAATCTGCTTCTGAATCGACTTGATTTCTTTTTCCTGCAGCGCCACCGGCTTGTTTCCGGAGCCGACAAAACTGGTCACGCCGGGCGTGTTGCGCACGACGTACCACGACTCGTCGGACATGATCATGTGGACCAGGATGTAGCCGGGGTAGGTGCGCTTGGCCACGTGCCGGCGCTGCCCGTCCTTGATCTCGATCACGTCCTCCGTCGGAACGAGGACGTCGAAGATGCGGTCATGCATGTCCATGGAGTCGACGCGCTTCATCAGATTGTTGCGGACCTTGTCTTCATGACCCGAGTAGGCATGCACCACGTACCAGCGGGGCTCGCCCTCGGCGGCGGCCGGCCTCCCGCCTTCCGCCGGCTCGATCGCGGCGGGCGGGGCCGATGGGGTTTCGGGTGGTGCCGGGTGGCCTTCGCCGACGGTGACACGCTCGCCGGTCCAGATCCGTCCGGTTTCGGCGGCTTCCTTCGGGGCGGCGCGACGGCGTGCCGGCTTGGCGGCGGCAGGCGTCGATGCCTGCTGCGGCGTGCCGTTTTGTGGGGCGCTATTCATCGGGGAGGAATTATTCATGCTGGGGGGAACTCCACTTTGACAAGGGTCTGGGTCAGGATGTAGTCGATCAGGCCGAGCATGATCGATACCACTACCACGGTAACGATCACGACAAACGTCATGGTGCGCAGCTCGGCCCAACTCGGCCAGATGACTTTGCGCAGCTCGCCGAAGATGTCCTCGAAGTTACGGATCAGGCCGCGGCGCTGCGCCGGAGTCGTGCGTTGCATTCTGTTAGATCTCGGTTCGGTGGGGACGGTTCGGGCCATGAACGTTATACCTGAGTCTGGCAGGGGTGGAGCGACTCGAACGCCCGACCCGCGGTTTTGGAGACCGCTGCTCTACCAACTGAGCTACACCCCTTCGCCGGACGGCGCCAACAGTATAAGAAGGATGCGGCCACGCTACTTTGTCTCCCGATGGGCGGTGTGCTGGCGGCAGCGGGGGCAGAACTTCTTGATCTCGAGCCGGTCGGGGTCGTTCTTCTTGTTCTTCACGGTCGTGTAGTTGCGTTCCTTACAGGTCTGACACTGCAGGGTGATGATCGAGGCTAGGGCAGGCATTGAAAATCTCCAGGGGTAAAAGATCGCCAAACACAAAAAAGACCTAGCTTCCGCTAGGCGAGTTCAAATAATAGCAGAGTTCCGGCAAACGGTCAATGCAGTAATCGCCTAAAGCGGAAACCCCAACATGCCCTCCCCAAAGGGGGAGGGATGAATCGAACCGCATATATAAGTGGTATACGCGGTCAGTACTGGACGACCACGGTCGTGCCCATCGGTGTCCAGCCCCAGAGGAAGGACATTGGACTGTAGGGCACGTTCACGCAACCGTGCGTGCCGTTGTAGATGTTCGAGCCAGGGCCATACCAGGATCGCCACGGCGCGTCGTGGATGAAGTAGCCGCCGCCGGCAAACTCCATCGCCCAGTTCGTCCACGAGTTCGGATACCAGTAGGGACTGCTCCGGGGCCAGGGCGAGATCATCTCGTACGGCGAATACTTGGCGAAGATGTGGTAGACGCCCGGCGGCGTCGGCAGCGCCGGCCGCCCTGTCGCGACGTAGGTTGTCAGGACCACGCCGCCGTCCTGGTACGCGGTCAGCACCTGCCGGGAGAGCGAGATCACGATCAGCTTGCCAGCGCCGGCGTTGTACGCGACCGGCTGCATCTGCTTCATGTAGATGGCGTTGGCGAGCGTCTGCTTCTGCGCGTAGAGCTGCGCCGAAAGGCTGTCGAAGGTGCCCTGATCGCCGGCGCTGTTCAGCTGCGCGGCCAGGGAGTTGATGGCGTTTGGACTATTGCCGACCGACGCGCCGATCGACTGCGCTGAGGCCAGCGTCGAGCGCACCGCCGCGAGCTGGCCGAAGGCGTTGTTCCGGCTGTTGAGCAATCCCTGCACGCCGGCCGCCGTCTGCTGGAGCTGAGCCAGGATGGGGGCGAGCCCATCGGCCCCATGCGCTGAGGAAACCCCGGCGGTTGCCGCCGCCATTTGCGCCTGGAAACCGGCGAGCTTCAACTGCGGGTACTGCCCGGCGTTCGCGAGCAGCGACTGGATGTTCTGCTCGGCCGCGTCGACCTGGGCGCGCGCCGCGTGGTATGCGGTCAGCCGGCCGTTGAGCGTCGTGGCTTCATCGCTGATCACGGAGGCCAGCGCGATGAACCCGTTCGGCGTTGAGGAAAGCGCGGCATAGTTCGTGAACCGGCTGGTATCGACGTCCAGCCCATCCGCGACAACGCCGGCGGTCTGCGCCTCGGCGATGGCGGCGTTCCAGCGATGGATCTGCCGCTCAAAGGCATCCTGGCTGTCGCTGATCTGCTGCTGATAGAGGGCCTGCAGCTCAGACTGAAGCAGGGTCAGCTTGTCGAGCTTGTCGTGCTCGGCAATCGGGGTCTGCCACCAGGCCGATGCCTTGATCGACTGGACCTGGCTGTAGCGCCAGGTCATCGTGTCGGCGATAGTCGGCTCCAAGCCGCCCTTCACCGCCGTGGTAAGCGACTGATTAAAGGTTGCCTGGGCCTGCTTGACGCTGGTGGCCAGGATGTTCTCGCTGGCCATGGCCGAAAGCGGGATGGCGGCCAGCAAGCCACCGATTACAACAACGAAGACGAATCGACGTAAACCCCTCACCGAGCGACACCCCTCTTTCGTTTAGGCAGCGTCAGGCTGGTCCGCCTCCCTGGTCAGCTAACCGGCCGCTCGCTCTCGCCGATTGCCATAACGTTACGCCGATTCGGAGGTCACGCCAAGTGGCAAAGTGTTACCACCGTCATCCGGGCGTGACACCCCGACCCCGCCCCTCCCCCGAACCGGGGGAGGGGCCTAGTGCCTTGCTACTTCTCGATCGGGGCGCCGATCAGGCTGCCCCACTCGGTCCAGGAGCCGTCGTAGTTGCGGACATTTGGGTAGCCGAGGAGATACTGGAGCACGAACCAGGTGTGCGAGGAGCGCTCGCCGATCCGGCAGTAGGCGATCACGGCCTTCTCTGCGGTCACGCCCTTGGACTCGTAGAGCTCCCGGAGCTGGTCGGCGGGCTTGAAGGTCCCGTCCTCCGCGACCGCCTGCGCCCAGGGGATGTTTTTGGCGCCTGGGATGTGGCCACCGCGCTGGGCCCCTTCCTGGGGCAGATTCTCCGGCGCGAGCAGCTCGCCGCTGAACTCCTTCGGCGAGCGCACATCCACCAGGACGACTCCCGCTTTTCCAAGCTCGGCTCGAACTTCATCGCGCAAGGCCCGGATCGACTTGTCCGGGTGGCCGGCCTGGTAGGAGCTAGGCTTTACCGAGGCGGCATCCTGTACCAGCTCACGCCCTTCCTCCTGCCACTTCTTCCGCCCTCCATTGATGAGCCGGGCATCCTTGTGGCCGTAGTACTTCAAGTTCCAGACAAACCAGGCGGCAAACCAGTTGTTGTTGTCGCCGTAGGCGATCACCGTGTCGTCGGTGCCGACACCCTTCGCCGAGAGCAGCTGCTCGAACTCCTGCTTGGGCAACAGGTCACGGATCGGGCGGGCCTGCAGGTCCTTGCGCCAGTCGAGGCCGATCGCCCCCTTGATGTGCCCGGTGTCGTAGGCCGCGGTGTCGACATCGACCTCGATGATCTTGACCTTCGGGTCGTTCAAATGGTCGGCCACCCATTGGGTGTCCACCAGAACCTCCGGGTGTGCGTAGGTAGTCCGGCTCACCTCTTGCGCGGTCTTGGCCATGCTCGCTCCTCCTCAAAGTTGACTAAATCGATTTACAAACTCAACAATCGCGGCCTCCAAGTCTAGGCAGCGGACGGCGGGGCGGTCAAGCCGCAATTCGGAGTTCGAGAGCCCTTCGCAGGAAGGCCGAGATCGAGCCGTTATTCGAGCCAGCCCAGAATGAGCCAGGCCGCTCCTTTCGAGCCCCCAGTGCCGGCCGAGCCAGATGGAGCCGGACACTCGCCGCGCCGGCGCCGGACGCGGCTGCTTGTCGTTCCGCTCGTCATCGTGCTCGTGCTGCTGGCCATCACGAGTGGGGCCTATGGGTTTGCCCGGAGCCAGCTGTCCCAAGCCCAAACCGCCGAGTCTGCCGGCTCATACAGCAACGCATTGGCCTCGTATCGCACGGTCGAATCGGTCGCCGGCAACCCGCTTAGCAAAGTCTTGCTCGGCGATCTGAATGATCACGCGGTATCCGGAACCGCTGAGGCCCATTTTCTGTGGGGCGTGCAGTTAAGGCAGCAGGGCAAGTTTTCCGAAAGCAAGGCTCAGCTCGACGCCGTCGCTGGAAGCGGGCTTGCCGACTGGGCGGCGAAGGGGAAGGCCGCGCTGGCCGATCTGTTCCTCAGCTGGGGCCAGAGCCTGGTCGCCACGCAGCAGTTTCAAGCCGGCATCAACAAGTACAAGCAAGCGTCAACCTATGACCCCGCCGGGAACCTGGCGTCTTCGACCAACAATCGACTCGCCGATGCGTATAGCGGTTATGCGCAGTGGTACACCAAGCAGCAGCCGCCCGACTATCCCAACGCGCTGACCTGGTACGAGACGCTGCTGAAGGACTTTCCGGACAGTGCGCAAGCGAAGCAGGCCAAGACGGCGGCGGTGCCGCAGACGCTGTACAGCGCCGGACAGGCGTTCGTGCAGCAGATGAAATATCAGCAGGCCCGGGACGCGATGACCGAGCTGGTCCAGAAGTACCCGTCGACCAGTTGGGCAACGCAGGCGAGCGCCGCTCTCAAAGCGGCCCAGCAGCTCACCGGCCAGCTCGTCGTCAGCGATCAGACGCCTACGCCGGTGGCCAACCGCCTGGTTCGGATTGCAACGCACTGGCGGATCGTCCAGGCGCATACCTACGACGACTCTGGTGGCCAGATCTACTCGGCCACCACCGATGCCCAGGGTAAGTTCACCGTCACGATGCCGCCCGGACAGAACTACCTGATCACCTGGTGGGATCCGAGCCGCACGACTTTTGTCACCACCTTCGTCAGTGACAGCGTGCCGGTCAATCTGGTGACGATCAATCCGCTCGAGCCGGCGCACACCACCGTGGCCACGTCTTAAGCGCGGCGCTTCTTCTGCGCCTCGGCCACGAGCAGGGCATCGACCTCGGCGCCCGCGAGAAAGGCGACGGACGCCAGATAGAGATAGGTCATGACGACCACGAGCAGGGAGAGCACACCGAAGGCCTGCTGATAACCGCGGTAGGCAAAGTTCGCCAGGTACCAGCCGAAAACCCACGAGGTCAGCAACCAGATCGCGATGGAGATGCCGGATCCGAAGGTGAGCCAGCGGACCTCGAGATGCTCGGGGACGGTGAAGCGCAAGAGCAGCGAGACCATCACGACCAGGATCGCGGCGCTTAACAACAATCGGACGAGAAAGAGCGCTACCCGAAGCGGCACCGGTCCCGATGGTCCTGCCCAAAAAACCAGGAGAACGCCGCCGATCAGGAACAGGCAGATCGTAATGGCGCCGGCGAGGCCGACGGAGATCGCCATCCGCTCCCAGAACGGACGCCGGTCCTCCACTTCGTAGATGCTGTCCAGCGAGGTCATCAGTGCCCGCACGCCGCTCGAGACCTGCCAGAGCGTTAGCACCATGCCCACGGAAAGCCACCACCATCGCCGAGTGGTAAGCACTTGATCAACCGAGCGGTCGAGTTCTTTGTAGAAGTTGGGCGAGACGATATGGGCAATGTTCGGACCGAGCTGCTGCCTCCAGATCGCCTCCAGGTGCACAGCACCGGCAAAGGCGAGGCCGGTCAGCGTAAGGAAGGCGAGCGCAAACAACATCCGGAAGGCCATGGCCGTCGCATCGGTAAGGACGCCATGGCGATCCATCGCGGCGGCAATCTGCCTACCTACCTGCTTGAGATCACGAAGTCGGTGAGAGTGGGCGGCTTGCTCGACGACACCGAGAACAGCGCGATTCGACCCGGCAGTGTCCGCCATATGAAAAGGCTATCGATCAGGATGGCTCTGAGGGAAGCGGCGTACTGCACTCGTGCGGGAGCATCCATATAATTCGGTGCGCACGCCGACGTAGCTCAGCTGGCAGAGCAGCTGTTTTGTAAACAGCGGGTCGCCGGTTCGAATCCGGCCGTCGGCTCCACTTTTGAATACAGAACCGGCTCGTCGGAGGATTGAGCCCCAGGGGCGTACCACCAAAAGTACCACCAATTTCAAAAATCCCGTCCGAAAACGTGTCCATCTCGGGCGAGAAAATGGCGCCGTCCGAATTCAAAGTCGAAGTCCGGACGTGGCCTGGACTGCTGCCGCGATTCCAAAAACAGCGGGGCGGCAGAGGCCGCTTACCAGCTATCAAAAACTATGGCGTCGAAAGAGAAAGACGGGGACGCAGCCCCCCTCTCCCACACTTTCGTCCCCTCGAATGGGCAATGGCGTGTTATCGGGATTCGTCTTCTTGACGGGGTTTGATTGTGGCGATGAATACTCCGCCCGTGTCGAACAGCGTGAGGAGCCGGGAGTTTGCCGGCGACTCTATCGGCTCGGCGGAGGTGAGCTTGTGCCCGTTTACTCTCGTGGCGAAGGGTACCGTTCCCAGACCGGGGATTGAAGTCATCGTAGGCACGCAGCCACCGCTGAAAGATGCCCTCAGCACTGCAGAGGACGAAGTAGCCGTGGTAGCGAACAGGGTTGTTGCTACGGTCGTCGCCATGGCTCTGCGGTGACACGTCGCCGATGACGTGATCGTGCAGGAAGGGCACACTGCCCTGCGGGGCGCCGGTCTGTGGCGCCAGGGACGTAGAAGTTGCTTCTGGGATCGTTGGATGGCGCGGGGTTGAGGTCGAGAAACGTCATCTTGAGCTGGCGCCCGTCCGACCAGACCTTCTCAAAGCACGGCGTAGTCGCGCCAACGTCATTGCAATTGGTTTGGCTTGCGGCCTGGACAGGGGATGCCGCAGCCATGATGAGGCCAAGGCGGCGACGGTTGTTGTCGCGATGCGGACGAGGATTGATCTCAGTTGTGACGCCTTTTTTTCTTCGGCTCAAAGCCGCCAAACGCGCGAGGTGCGCGCTGGGTCAATGCTCCTGTCGAGATGCCGACAGGGTTTGGCCAGATTGTCGGAGCCCGGCGGATGCCGGGCTCCTGCTGTCAAGAGGTCGAGGCGCGAAACGTTAGCGAGTAGCCGCCACCGGGACTAGGGAGCCGTTGTCCACGCCGGCGTTTCGGCTGTAAAGGGCGGTGATGGCAGAGGGCTTAAACCCTTTGACGACCAAATACACGCCCAGCGAAAACTCCCATACGGCGATCGGGATTGCCAGCAGCACTGCTGCAGGGGCACGCTGCCCGATGAGACCGAACAGCACGGCGGCGTCGGAAGCGACGAGCAGGGCCGCGCCGGTGAATCCGAGCAGCGGAAGCCACCGCGGAACCAGGCGCGACTGGTATAGCAGTGAGCCGATCAGCAGTGCATTGAGGGCCGGAAAGAAACTTCCGCTGAGCAGGAAGATCCGGTCATACATGGTGATCAGCGCATGGCCGGTGGCCAACCCGCTCGTTCCGACTGCGGACTGCTGCAGGGTCACGAGCGAGAGGACGCAGGCCACGCCCGCGAGGATGCCGGCGCCTTCCAGGGTTCGTGAGCCGACGAAGCCCAGCGCGACTCCCTCGTTCTGCCTCTTGACCACCGGGAACAGGGCGACCGCCGTCCCCATCCCGGCGAGCGCCACGATCACTTCCAGGATGGCGCCGACGATGATGCCGGTATTCGAGCCATGCCCGAGGATGTAGTTCGAAGCGCGCAGCGGATTGTAGAGAACGAGGGTCGGGATGGAGACGAAGCTGAGCAGGTAGAGCGCGCCCGCGGCAAACGCTGTCTTTCGAAGAGGACTCATCTGAAACTCCTTGTTGATAAGGTCATCGACGCGACGACCACTGATTGATGTTCACGTGGAGTGCTTCAATCTGCCGACATCAACCACCTCCCCAATGTGAACGCCTTCATCTCGAGCCCCAGTTGTTCCCGTACCGGTCGAGGCGGGATTCGCTCCGGGCCGCAACCTCGCAGGCCCAGACGAACTCGATCAACTCCGTTAGCTGGGCGTCGAGTGAGGCGATTGGTGTAGGTTCGTTGCGACGGGTCTCGGCGTAACTGTTTAGCTGGTTCATCACTCATCTCCTATGGAATGTGCCGGCATGGAGGTCAGGCTGATGACCTCGTAACCGTGCAGTGCTTCGAGAAATGGCTGAAAGCTGCCCCAAACAAGGCAGCGCAGCCGGTAGCCGTCGACGTTCACCTCGGTGACCCCAATCGCCCGCGCAACTTGTCGCGCCGGAGGCGGGCCTACAAATGTCACCTCAACTCGCTGAGTCGGTAGCTGCGCTGTCATACTCGTCAGCCTGAGGCCGCAGCGAGCCGGGCGAATCGTCAGGATTAATGATTCGATAGGTAGTCATGGCCAGACCCAGGCAACGGTTGGGCAATCTCCCAGCGGAGCCGACGAGCTTCGTCGGCCGCCGGCGGGAACTTGCCGAGATCAGAAAGAAGCTCGCGACAGCCCGCCTGGTCAGCCTGGTGGGTCCAGGGGGTGTCGGGAAGACCAGGCTCGGACTACGAATTGCCTCCGATCTAGGACGGGGATTCGCAGACGGCGCCTGGTTGGTCGAGCTTGCCGAGGTTCGCGACGGTGAGCTCGTGACAAACGCGGTGCTCGAGGCCCTCGACCTCAGAGACCAGTCCGCAAGCAAGCCGCTCCAAATCCTGCTCTCCGACTTGCAGAACAGGCAGCTGTTACTTCTGGTCGACAATTG
Source organism: Chloroflexota bacterium (assembly GCA_005880395.1). Classification (GTDB taxonomy): domain Bacteria; phylum Chloroflexota; class Dormibacteria; order CF-121; family CF-121; genus CF-13. The sequence goes on along the minus strand of VBHQ01000154.1, from coordinate 2,732 downwards.
TGAGCACCTTCTCGGATCGGTGGCTCCGCTGGTGACCGAGATCCTTGGGGCCGCGCCGCGGCTGACCGTGATCGCGACGAGCCGAGAGCCGCTCCAGGTGCCAGGCGAGCACGTTGTCCCCATTCCGCCGCTGGACGTGCCCCCAGAAAACGGAGCAGAACCGCTCGCTCATCTGCGACAGAACGAAGCCGTCATGTTGTTCAGTGAGCGGGCGGGGGCGGCATCGGGCACGTTCGAGCTCACCGGCTCGAACCAGGCAGCGATCGTCGCGCTGTGCCGCCGGCTTGATGGTTTGCCCCTGGCCATTGAACTCGCCGCGGTCAGAACCCGAGCCCTCAGTGTGGGGCAGATCCTCGATCGCTTGACCGACCGATTTGCGTTGCTCACCGGCGGAGGCCGCGCCGCACTCCCGCGTCATCAAACGCTTCGAACGACCATTGACTGGAGTTACGACCTGTTGACGCCAGCCGAGCAAATTCTGTTTAGGCGTTTATGCGTCTTCGCCGCTCGCTTCAGCCTGGAAGATGTCGAGTCGGTTTGCACATCCAATGAGGTGCCCGCCACCGCCGTCTTGGACGTGCTTTCAGCGCTGGTCGATAAATCGCTGGTAATAAAAGAGGACGTCAGGGGCCTCGCCTGCTATCGACTGCACGAGACCATGCGCGAATACGCCCAGATCAAGCTGCGCGAAGCTGAGGAGGAGGACCTGCTCCAGGAGCGATGCGTCGAGTACTACCGGACAATCTGTCTGCGATCTGCGGACCAAGCTCGCTACCGGCTTCTCGAGTGGCTTCCGTGGGCTGAGCTGCAAATCGACAACATCCGGGCCGTTCTTCAGCAATGCCTGGCGCGCGGAGACTCTTCCCGCGGGCTGGATATCGCCGCCTCGATGAAGTACTACTGGATCACGCATGGGACCACGGAGGGCCTGCGCTGGCTCGACCCACTGCTCGCATCCGGCGAGGCGTCTCCGCTCACGCTGGTGCGGGCCTATTACCTTCGCGGCTGGTTGAGCCTGCTGCAGGCCGATCCCGCCGCCGCCAGGCCGTGGATCGCGCGAGCCGTAGCGACGGCTCGCGCGACGGGGCAGCCGGCGCCGTTGTCCGAGTCACTCTCGATAGCCGCGACCGTCGAGAACCTGGCTGGCGAGCCTGAAGCGGCGAGACGCTATCTCGAGGAGGCTGAAGCGATCACCCCGGGTCTGGATGACTTCCCCGCGACCATCGAGTTGATGGAGTCTCGGGCCATTCAGGCGATCTTCGAGGGGGACCTCGAGACTGCCAGAGCTGCGTCCTTGGAGGGCGTGCGCCTCAGCCGAGAAGCCGGTGACTTGTACCAATTGGAAGCGATGCTTATCAACCTCGGAATGGTGGGGATGATGTCCGGCGATTTTCCTAGCGCCAACTCACAGTTCAGCGAAGCGTTGCAGGTCGCTCGGACCATCGATAACCGGCTGGCGCAGTCTTACGGACTTGCGGCTGCAGGCTGGTATGCCGCAAACACTCGCCAGGCGCGAGCAGCGGCACAGCTGCTCGGGGCAGCCGAAGCCCTGGGGACGCAGACCGGCGCAGACATGATGGGACCGTCCATTCCATTGTTGGCTCAGGCGAAAGAGTCCGCGATTGGAGCGCTGGGGGCGTCCAAGTTCGAGGCCGAATTTACGGCCGGCAAGCGGATGGGCCGCGACGCGGCAGTCCGCCTGGCGCTTGGGGAATCCGAGCCTGCCGACATCGCGACCGAACGCCTCGAGGCGGGGCCACTCGCCAAGCGGGAGGCCGAGGTCGCCCGGTTGGTCGCCGCAGGCTTGAGCAACAAGGAGATCGGAGCGCGCCTGCTTGTATCGGAGACCACCGTCGCCACCCATATTCGCGCCATCATGAACAAGCTCGGATTTAACTCACGGGCACAGATCGCGGGCTGGATGGCATCGTCGAATCGATAAAGGTGAGTGGTGACCAGGTATTCAGCGGGTCAGGTAAGTACCTTGGCCGGCTGAGCGGAGACCGACGCAGTTGGCCTCAACTAACGCTTCGCCTTGAGACCAACCGCACGGACCTCGATCTTCAGGTGCTCACACCGCCTCGTTCAAGTCCACTTCAATCTGGGCGTGTTTTAGCTCTTTTGCCAGCTCGAACTTCCAAGATCCCCTTGTGTCAAGACGCACGTAAAGGACTCCGCTCACATCGGAGGGCAACTCAACTCCTTCCTCGTACAAGACGGCGACACGGGAGCGGCCTAGAGCCCCGATAAAGAAACCGAGCTCGAAGACGACGTTCTGCCGTGCGCGCCGGCGGCGCTCTGAATTTCCGACCGGCCCACCTTCGTCGTCCAGACGCCGATTTCAGGCGCAGTTTTCTGTAGCCAATTCTGTAGCCAACCCGAAGGAATACTTGCGACCATATGGACGCGTTACGAATACATGGAAAGCCAAAATTCCGTGCTGAATTCAATTGCTGCCTGATTTGTAAACAGCGGGTCGCCGGTTCGAATCCGGCCGTCGGCTCCAGATTTCCTAATCCGAAATGGGGCTTGGCGGCCTCCTCAGAGTCGATCTCCTGGAGCCGTCCCACCAAAAGTACCACCAATTTCAAACACCCCAGAATTCTTCGCATCGAACTGACTGATGGCCGGGGTGGTGTTCTCGGGAAGAAACGGCCATCGAAAGGAAGCTGGAACTAGCCGTTCCCCCGACTTAGGCCCAGGGCGACTGGACGAATGGTTCATCGACTCTT
>VBHQ01000167.1 GCA_005880395.1 Chloroflexota bacterium | reverse complement strand
TGCCACCGGTTCTGAGGTGAGCAGGGCTTGGAGCATGTGCCGGTACCAGGGCGCCTGATTGGACGCAGCTTCGCGACACATGCGGACAAACGCCGCCGTGAGCTCCGGGTCGAGGTTGATGCCAGAGAACCGCAGCATTTCGTCCAGGCCTTCCTCGATGGTGTTTTCGCTTTTGTGCGGGAGATCGAAGGTCACATTGAAGAAGGCGTTGACAATGGAGATGGCCCGCGTCTCGAGCGGAATCGTCTCGCCGCGGAGGCCGTCAGGATAGCCCTCACCGTTGAACCACTCGTGGTGGGAGCGAACCAGCGGCGCAAGGTCCTCGAGCGGCTTGAACTTTCGCAGCAAGTCGGCGGCGACCACCGGGTGGGTCATCAACAGGGCCCGCTCCTCGGCGTCGAGGCGGCCGCGTTTCTTGATCAGGCTGTCCGGCAGGCTGAGCTTGCCAAGATCCTGGAGGAGGGCGGCATACTGGACGCGCCGGCAGCGACCGGAATCCAATCCGAGATGCTGGGCGAAGCGCTCAGCAAGCTCCGCGTGTTCCCGCGTACGACTGTGAAGGGCGTCGCGTAACTCAATCGCACCGGCCAGGGTAAACACGGCCGCTTCGCCCATGTCGTGAGAGTCGGTGCACTCTGTGTGTACGGGGGGCAGCGCCGTCGTGCGATTCGCAAACTGCTCGTATCCGGCCTCGGCCAGCCGCTCGGGCCGAAAAAACCAGACACGGCCGATTTTTTCCGCCGGGAGGCGACCGTCGCGAGCATGGCGTCGAACCACCTCCGGATGTCGCCGGATCATGGCGGAGACCTCGTCGACGGAAAGCAGGTTGGACGGTGTTGACCCGGGATTTCCGGACGGTTGTGTGACGCGACGCTTCACTGCTCCCTGCAACGAAGGAATGCCGGGCTTCCTACGTCTTACAGCCGTGGACGCGCCGCGATCAGGACCGATGCCAGAACGGCGCACCATTCTGGTCGCCGATGACGCCGGCACCAACCGCGACCTGGTTTGTGGCCAGCTCTCGATGCTGGGCTTCTGGACGGAGGCTGCCAGCAACGGTGAGGAGGCGGTCCGTGCGGCCCGCCGCTTGAAACCTGACCTGATCCTGATGGACATCGAGATGCCGGTGATGAATGGCCACGAAGCCTGCAAGCACCTCAAGGCGGATCCCCTCACGGCGGAGATTCCGGTGCTGATGATGACCGGCTTCGATCCACGGCCGGAGCGGCCCAAGATGGTAGAGGCTGGCGGCGACGACCTCATCGTCAAGCCCATCCCGATGCGCGACCTGCAAGTCCGCGTCCGGGCCTTGCTTCGCCTCAAGGAATTGCGTGGTGATCTTCGTAACACGCAGGAAAGCCTTCGGCAGCTCGTCCAGAAAGAGAATCCGTCCGAGTCCAAGGCGCCGTTCGACGACAGCGTCGCGGTCACGGCCCAGGCTCTCGCACGGTTGATCGGGCTCGACGCCGAGGACCAGGAGGTCGCCTATCACGCCGGTCTCCTGCACGACATCGGCCAGATCGGCCTGCCCGAGGAGCTTCTGAACAAGCAGGGCAGCTACACCGCCGAAGAATTCGCGCAAATCCAGAAGCACACGATCCTGGGAGCCGAGATCGCCGGTCCATTCCGCCCCGCCGCCGTGCTCGCTCCGGCGATCCGCCATCACCACGAACGCTGGGACGGCACCGGCTACCCCGACAAGCTGCAGGGCCCGGCCATCCCGATGATGGCTCGCATCGTCGCGGTGGCCGACGCGTTCCACGCCATGATCACGGATCGTCCTTACCGGCCAAGGCATACGGTGGCCAAAGCGGTCGAAATCCTCGCGGCCGGTTCAGGGACCCAGTGGGACCCGCGCCTGGTCTCGGCCTTCGCGACGTCGTCGCTGCCCCAGCGGATTGCCGGGACGGCGGAAGATCAAGCGAAAATCGCCTAGTTATAGGTGCAGCTCGCGTCGCCTTTGATGGTGCCGTGCACCGTGCCCGCCGGCAAGCCAGCCTTGTAGGTAAAGACCTCGGTGCCGGCCGGGGATGCGTCGGTGTTCCAGTTAGCGGTCGCGCGCGGCAGCAGACTCGCCGTCACGAGTTCGCCCTGGTCAACCCTGGTTCTGAATGTTGAGACCGTCGGTCTTCATTCCCTTGCAGGCGGCATTGGCGTTGACGCCGGAGATGTTGAACAGAATGATCGCGGCCATGATGCCCAGGATTGCGATGACGACCAGCAGCTCCACCAGGGTGAAGCCTCGCTGACTCCGGCTCACGCTGCGGGCCCCGACCGTCCCAGCCGCTGCCGGACCTCCTCGAGGGCTTCCTCGGTAAATCGAAGGTGGCGGCCGGGAGTGCGGAACGCCGGCTGGATCGTCCCTCGGTTCACCGCCCGGATGAGCGTTGACTTGCTGATGCCCAGCCGGCGGGCCGCCTCACTCGTCGAAACGGCCGGATTCATATCTATCAACCGGAGCAAACGGATCAAATAGAGCAAACCTGCGCGGGCCATATCGTGTTGCCCGACAATCGTTCTTGAGTTGCTTGACATCGCATGCAACCTGCTAGGCGCAGCCTTGTTGCTTCCGCTTGGCATGGCGCTCGGCAGCTTCTTCGAGCTCGTGCTGGATCGAGTTCCCAGGGGAGAGAGTGTGCTCTGGCCGCCTTCACACTGCCGGGCCTGCGGTCGCCGGCTGACGGTTGATGAGCTGATTCCCGTTGTCAGCTATCTCGCGCAGCATGGCCGCTGCCGGGCCTGCGAGACGCCGATCGGTGCCGGCGTACCCGTCCGTGAAGCCTGGAGCGGCCTGGTGGTGGCCGTGCCCTGGGCGATCATCGGTTGTAGCCATCCCGGGTTCGCCGTGGTCATCGGGGCCGTGCTCCTGCTGGCGACGTGGGTGACGCGCGCCGTGCGGCAAATCCGAAGGCCGCGCGCTTAGGATGCCGGAGCTGGTGCCACCATCACTGACCAATGTGCCATTGGTGTCGAGGTGCCGCCACTGATAGGTGACCGTTCCCGCCACCCCGTTGGTGGTGACTCGGCCGGTTGCACTGACGGTGCCGAGCTTGCATTTCGTCGATGGGTTGCCTGAAAAGGCGATGGCCTCAGAGGCGGTGACGATCCGTAGTGGCAGCGGCGTCGGTGTTGGCGTCGGCGTCGGCCGCGAGGTGGGCGTCGGTGTCGGTGTTGACGTCGGCGTGGGCTGGGAGGTGGGCGTCGGCGTCGGACCAGCCGTCAGCGAGGGCGAGGGGCTCGGGCCGGCCTGGGGCGAGTTGGTCGAGCTGGGCGACGGAGAGCTGCTCGGAGTGGCAGAGTCCGATGGGCTGGGTATGGCGGCGCCATCAGTGGACGATGGGGCTGGCACGCTCGGGCCCATGGCGATGAGTGGTCGGGAGGAGCTGTTCGGCCGGGCGGCAAAAAACCGGGACGGCAGGTTGAAGGTTGGGACCAGCAGCCAGATCGGCGCCTGGGCATCGTCACTGAAATACAGGCCTGCCTGCGAATCGGCGTTGCCGTTGGCAACGATCTGGAATGGACCGATCTCCCAATCCGGCGGGATGGCGCGCACCACAACGAAAGTGAGGATCAAAACCATGGAAAAGAGCAGGAAACCGATCTTGCGGCGCATCTGCGCCCAAGCCTATCGCCGACTGATTACGGCCACTATTTCACGCGTACCCGGTTGCGCACACGACTGTGACGGACCCCTCGCAGCCGCTGACGAACCTGCTACCGGTGGTCGACGCTAACCCGGAGGCCAGCCCATGCCGCGTCCGCCCAGGAGATGGAGATGAAGGTGGTAGACACTCTGACCGGCCTGCGGCCCCTTATTCAGCACCAGACGGTAACCTTCGCGGTCGATCTTGCGCTCGTCCGCAATCCGGTTGGCGACACGGATCATCCCGGCAAGCATCGCGGCATGATCGTCCGTCAGCTCGTGCACCGATGGGATGTGCGCTTTTGGAATGATCAGCACGTGGGTTGGAGCGACGGGTCGAATATCTTCGAAAGCGACGATCTCGTCGTCGCGATAGACCTCCTTCGCATCGATCTCTTTCCTGAAGATCTTGCAGAAAAGGCAGTCTTCAGCCATGGGGCCAGCTTACGCGCAGACCAGACCGTCGGCGACCGCCGCCACCGGACGGACGCGCGCCAGCGTACCGAGCGTCTGCTGACGATCCGGGGCGTACACGGTGATGTAGTTATCGCTCAGGCCGCGCAGACGGTGCGGGAGCCGGCGGTCCCAGATGACCTCCAGCGAACGCTCGAGAAAGCCGGCCTCAAAGGCGCGCCGCTGCCGCTCGGCCTGCGCCTGCAATAGCCGGCTTCGCTCGCGGCTGGCCGGATCATCGACCGGGAGACCGAGCCGTGGCGCAGCCGTTCCGGCGCGCGGTGAGTAGCGGAAAACGTGCATCCCGGTCAACGCGGCTTCCTCGGCGATCGATGCCGTCGCCTTGAAATCATCCTCGGTCTCGGCGGGAAAGCCGACGATGACATCAGCGGTGATCGCGATGTCGGGCGCCTGACGGCGAAGCGCGCTCGCGAGTCGAAGATAATCGGCGCGCCGATAGAGCCGCCCCATCCGCTTGAGGACCCGGTCGCTGCCTGACTGCAGCGGAATATGCAGGTGGCGACAGAACCGCGGTGACGACGCCAGCTCGATCAGCTCGGGGGTGAAGTCATTCGCATTGACCGAGCTCAACCGCAGCCGAGCCGGAGCGATCGCCTCGAGCATGCGCGCGACCAGCCCGGCGAGCGATTGACCACGGTCGCGCCCGAAGGCGCCGAGGTCGACACCGGTGAGCACGATTTCGCGGTAGCCGTCCGCAACCGCCTGGCGACCCCGCTCGATCAGCGGCTCGATGGCGTCGCTTTGTGACCGGCCTCGCGTCCGCCAGACGATGCAGTAGGTGCAGCGATGATCACAGCCGTCCTGCACCTTCAAAAAGAACCGCGAGCGGCTGAACCCGCTCGAGCCGGCGTGCGAGTTCGGCGCGAAGTTGGCCGTGATGTAATCGAAGATGTCGCGCTTTCGCGCATTCGGAAAACTCACATCGGCTGCCGGCACGGCAGACACGCGCGGGTTGGGATTGTCGACGTGACAGCCGGTAAGAATCACGTGAGCCTGCGGCTCCCGTCGGCGGATGCCGTGCACCATCGTTCGCAGCTTGCGATCGGCCTGCGCAGTCACCGTGCAACTGTTGACCACGCAGACGTCGGCACCGCGGTCTTCCTCGGAAACCGTAAAGCCGGCGCCGGCGAGGCGATCGCCGAGCTCGACCATCTCGGCGAAGTTGACCTTGCAGCCGAGCGTTTGCAAGGAGACTTTCATGACTGTTGGACGAGGATAGCAGCGGCCACGACCGGTGCCAGCCGAGCGCGAAGGATTCGCGGACCGAGATTGACCATCACGCCGCCGCGCTCGCGCAAGAGCGACAGCTCAGGCTCCGTCCATCCGCCTTCGGGTCCGACCGCGAGCGCGTAGGCGCGCGAGGCATCGATGGCCGCGGTGAATGGCATGGAGGCCCTGGGCTCGAGCACGAGCAGCCGGGCGCCGGCGACTTCTTCGAGGGCCGCAGCCAGCGACATCGGACCGAGTACCTCTGGCACCCGACCACGATGGCTTTGCTCCGCCGCCGAACCGGCGATCAGTTGCCAGCGAGTGCGGCGTGCCGCTGGAGGTCTGGCGACGGAGCGCGCGGCCTCCACGGCGATGAAGCGTGCGATCCCGACCGCCGTCCCCGCCTCGATCACCGCGTCGAAATCGGGATTTGGCAGGATGGCCTGAAGGAGGACGACCCCCACCGCCGGCTCACCGCCGATCGGCCGCTCCTCCAGCACCCTGCCGGTCACGATGCTGCCCGCCACGTCGGTCACCTCCAGCCGATATTCGGTGCCGTCGGCGACAGCCACGCCTTCCTCGCCCGGCCGGACGCGCAGCACCCGAGCCAGGTGATGACCCTGCGGTCCCGCGATCCGGATGCCTCCGGCGCCGACCTGCCCGGCTTCGACGAAGACCCAGAACATGCCCGCCATCCTAAAGGCGCTCGCCCAGGCGCTGGAAGCTCCAGACCGAGGCGTTGTACCGCCAGCAATGCCGCGAGCGGATATTTCCCCCCTGTTGCAGCGGGCCACCTTCCGGATCGCCGCCGTTTCCTTCTGGGGAATCTCCGCCATCGTGATGGCAACCAGCTATATCGTCGCCGGCGTGGCCGTGAACTACCCCGTCGAGTGGGTCATTACCGGGTTGGCCTGCGTGGCTGGACTGGTTTGCTGGTTCGTGCCCTGGCAGAAGGTGGCCATCAACCGCTTCATTCCCGTGGTGTTTGCCGGCCTCCTCATGCTCACGATCGGCGTCTTCGCCACCGGTGGGACGCGTTCGCACCTGACCGTTCTCTACCTCGTGGTGCTCGTCTTCACCGCCTCGATGCTGCCCTTTCGTGTGGCGCTCGCGGTGCTCGCCTATTCCGCGGTTGCGGGCACGCTGCCGGTCCTGGTCGACGGTTGGGACGGCGCCTACGTCCGTTCCCTGATCATGGTGATGGCATCAATGGTCATCTGCGCCTTTATCCCCGCGCTGGTTCGGCGCGCGCTCCGTGAGGAGAATCAGCTCGCGGAACGGCGCCGGCAGGAACTGGAAGGCAGCTATCTGGCCACGATTGAAGCCCTGGCGGCGGCGCTTGATGCCAAGGACCGTCACACGGAAGCCCACTCGCGCGAAACGGCGGCCCTGTCGCGAGCCGTTGGTCGCCATCTCGGCCTGACAGACGAGTCCCTTCGCTTCCTCGAGTACGCCGCGCTGCTGCATGACATCGGCAAGATCGGCATTCCCGGATACGTTCTCAACAAGCCCGGCCCACTGGATGACGAGGAGACCGCCATCATGCGCGAGCATCCCGTGATCGGCGAACGGATCGTAGCCTCCGTTCCTTTTCTCAGCCGCATCCGCCCGGTCGTCCGCGCCGAGCACGAACGGTGGGATGGCGGCGGTTATCCCGATGGCTTGAAGGGGGAGACGATTCCCGTCGAGGCCCGCATCATCCACGCGTGCGACGCCTTCCAGGCGATGTCGAGTGACCGTCCATACCGGCGCGCGCGTCCGCTCGAGTGGATCTTGCGCGAAATCGGAGCCCAGTCGGGAAAGCAGTTCGACCCCACCGTGGCCCAGGCGTTGCTGGACGTGATCGAGCGGCGCGAAGTCGTCGTCACCGGGACCGCGGAATCCAATCCGCACGAAGACCGGCCGCTAGCGGAGGCGCATTCCTGGACGCATCACCTTGACGCCATCCAGCAGCTCGGCGCCAGGCTGTCGAGCGTGGTCGACGTCCCCCACGTGTGCGAGACGATCGGCAAGGCCATCACCACCCTGCTGCCGTACGACCAGTGCCGGATCTATCTCCTCGAGGACGACGCCCACACCCTTCAGGCGGTGTACTTCAGTGATACCAAGCGGGCCGAGTATGACGGCGTGAACGCGGAAACGCTCGCCATCGAGGTGGGGCAGGGCATCACCGGCTGGGTGGCCGAAACCAAGCAGGGCGCGCTCGTCGGCGATAGCGAGCGGCATCCGAAGGCTGTGCACATTCCTGGAACGACCGACGCCGATGAGTCGATGCTTGCCGTCCCGGTGATCTTCGAAGACCGCTTGATCGGCGTCATCGTCATCGTCAAGGTCGGACTCCACCAGTACAGCGGTGACCATCTGCGCCTGATGACCATCCTGGCGAACCAGGCCGCCGTCTCGATTCAAAATGCCCGGCTGATCGAGCGCCTTGCGATGACGGCGCGCACGGACCCGCTGACCGGCCTCGCAAACCGGCGGGCGTTCGAGCAGGAACTCGAGGAACACCTCCACGCCATTCCCAGCCAGACGTTCGCGGTGATCATGCTCGACGTCGACGACTTGAAACGGGTCAACGACGCGTTCGGCCATGCGGCGGGCGATGACGTCCTCAAGCGGGTGGCGAGCATTCTCATCGACCGACTTCGCGAGGGCGACATGGTGTCGCGATGGGGCGGCGATGAGTTCGTCCTCCTCCTGCCGGGGATGGACCAGGTGGGCGCCGTTTCCCTCGCGCGCCGCATCGGTGGAACGCTGCTTCACGGCGACGCCATCGTGCAGCCGATCTCGGCGTCGATCGGGATCGCGGCCTTTCCATCGGACGGAACCACCGCCGCGGCGCTGCTGGCGGCGGCCGATCGATCGATGTACCAGGAGAAGCGGCAGGTCGCTTAGGCGGGAATCTCCGTGCGGCCGGCGATCGCCCACTTATCGATGTCCCGACTCAGCGAGCCCAGTGAGAGGTCCGCGTGCACGACGTAGTCCATGACGTCGGTCGCCACGCCCGCGGCGGCAAGCTGCTGCGGATTCTGATTAGAAAGGATGATCACCGGGATCGAGCGGGTCGCCGGAGCGGCGCGAAGTGCGCGGAGCGTTGCGATGCCGGCGTCCTCGTGACGCTGCGTGTCGAGGAAGACCAGCTCAGGCCTGATCGCATCGGCGAT
>VBHQ01000153.1 GCA_005880395.1 Chloroflexota bacterium | reverse complement strand
GCTTGTCGCCCTCCAGCTCCCACCGGAGCTGAATGGTGCTCGCTCATCGGCGGGCCTCGTCACGCTGATGGGGACGCTCGCCTTTCTCTTTCCAGTTGCCATCTGGTACCGCTACTCCCAGCGGCTCGCTTCCAGCGGCGGCCTCTTTTCGTTCGTCGAGGCGGCGGTCGGCCGGCGGCTCGCTCTCGTGCAGGCGGCGTTCTGGATCGTCAGCTATTTTCTGTACCTCGTCTACACCGTGCCCTATATCGTCTACGACCTGCTTCCGGCCGTGTTCCCGCAGGTCAACCAGTACCGCCTTGCGCTCGATGCGGCAACCGCGGCGCTGATCGCGATCGTCATGCTGAGCCCGCTGATCGCCTCACTTGCGGTCGTCGCCGCGATCGCCACCGTGCAGGTCTTGATTGCCGTCCTGCTCCTGGTCGTGACTTTCTCCAGCCTCGGGGCGCCGGCGGCGTCCTTTATCGGTCACGGCAATCTGGCGTCCATCCTGACTGCGGCCGGCAAGACATCGTCCCTCTACATCTGTGCCAGCCTGCCGCTCTTCCTCGCTGGCGAGGTCCGCGGCGGCAGCCGGACGGTGCAACGAGCCCTCGCGTGGACGTTCCCCGCGGTCGGAGCGCTCGCGGTCATCGCCGTCTTTCCCCTGGCCAACGCAACCCAGGCGGTGGTCGGCGCCGACATTCCCGGGGTGGCGCTTGCGCGGGCAGCGAACGTCCCAGGATTGACCGCGCTCGTCGGTGTTGGCGTGGCGCTCAGCGTCGCCGGGCTCATCTTCGCCGAGTTCCTCGCGCTGACCCGCCTCGTGGCTAATATCGTCACGCGCCCAACCCGATTTGTGGGGATCGTCTCCGTGGTTGCCTTCCTGGCAGCGACCGCCATCAGCCTGATCGATCCGTCTCGCGCCTACACGGTGCTCCTCAAGCCGTCACTGATCGCGCTCTGGATATCGCAGCTGCTCGTCGTCGCCGTCTATCCGTGGTTCGCCGCCAAGGGGTGGGGGCAGTCATCGCATGGATCGCTTCGCCTCGGCGATATCGGCCTCGCGGTCGCTGCATCGCTCCTGATGCTTTTCGCCCTCTACCAATCGGTGACCAGCGGCGGGACCTGATGGAAGTGCTTATGCCTTCGGGATTCTGACGGCGCGTAGATGGCGGCCGGTCGGCGTAGCCCTCCGCGCGGCAGCAGACGGGCCGGGCCGCCTCGCTATGACGCTGTTTTTGCATTCGGGGTACTGGACGAGGAAGAAAGAGGCTTTACGCCGGCTGAACAACGATCGATTTGTGCTCAGTAGAACCGGCCCGGCGAGCACGTGCGGAGGGGTGGGCCGACAGGCCGCAAAGATTTGGGCCGACAGGCCGCAAAGATTTGGGCCGACAGGCCGCAAAGACTTGCGCCGACAACTCTCCAGAACCTACGCCGTTTTTTCCGCCCCGAACGACGCCAGCCGCAGGGTGCCGTCTTCAGTCGTGCATTCGGTGAGCAGACGCTCGATGCCCGACGCCGGTAACGGCCTCGAGACGTAATATCCCTGGCCGGCGTAGCACCCGATCGACCGCAGCGCGGCTAGCTGCTCGACCCGCTCGATCCCATCCGCCATCGTCATGATCTTGAGGCTGTTGCCGAGCTCGGTGACGGCGCGCGCGACCGCCCAGTCGGTGGCGCTGTTCGTCATCCGGTCGACGAACGAGCGGTCGAGCTTGACATAGTCCACCGGCAGGTCGCGCAGGGCCGTCAGGGGCGCCGCATCGGCGCCGAAGTTGCCCAGCGCCAGCTTGATGCCTCGCTTGTGCAGCTCCATCAACTTCGCAAGCGTCGTGCTCCCGTCCAGGCTCGCGCCTTTCGTTAGCTCCAGCACCAGGCGGCGCGGCTCGAAGCCGGCGGCCGTGCAGGCGTGCATGACGTCCTGGGTCAGGTTTTCGTCCGCCAGCCCGCGACGGCTCACGTTCACGCTCACCGTCAGCAACGGTTCCATCGACGCTCCCACCTTCCATTGCCATTGCCGTCCGTCGGAGCAGGCCTGCCCCAACACCCAGCGCTGCAACGGGCCGACGAGGCCGGTTTCTTCGGCCAGCGGAATGAACTCACCGGCGGACAGCAATCCGCGCCGTGGATGGTTCCAGCGCAGCAGGCCTTCAAAGCCCAGGATCGCCCCGTCGCTCAAGCGCACCGAAGGCTGATAGTGCAGCACCACCTGGCGCCGCTCGATCGCGTGCTGCAAGTCCGCCTCCAGCTCCATCCGATCGGTGATCGACGCCTGCTGCTCGGGCGCGTAGCGCTCGTAGCGGCCCTTGCCATTTTGCTTGGCGGCCTTCACCGCGATGTCCGCGTTGCGCATCAGCGTCTCTGCCGTGTCCTCGCTTCGGCTCTGGAGCGCGATCCCGATACTCAGGCGGACATTGATTTCGCGCTGCTCGATCCGAAACGGCGCGCGGAACAGCTCGAAGATACGTTCCGCCTGCTTGGCCGCCAGGTCTTCCTGGATCACATTCTGCATCAGCACGGCAAATTCGTCGCCGCCCACGCGTGCCACGACGTCGCCCGGGCGAATGATCTTTTCCAGCCGGACGCCGACCATCCCCAGCAGTTCGTCGCCTGCGTGTTGCCCCAGCGCGTCGTTGATCACGCCGAAGTCGTCGATGTCGATCGTCATCACTGCCGCTCCGCGTCCGGGCTGGCTTCGCATCAGCGTCTCGTCCAGCTGGTTGCGAAAGGCGATCCGGTTTGGCAGGCTGGTCACCGGGTCGTGGGCCGCCAGGTGCGCCAGCCGCTCCTCCATGTCCTTTCGGTCGGTGACATCGCGAATGTTGATCACCATCGCCTGCGGGCTCGACTGGTGCAGCATGTTCGTGATTGTGAGCTCGCAATGGGTCCAGCTCCCCAGCTTGTGGCGGAAGCGGCAGCCGAGCGTGACCGGATGGGCGGATGCGGTGAGCGCCTTCTTCAACCCGTTGTAGAAAATCGGCTGGTCACCCGGGTGCAGGTAATCGCTGAACGATTGCCCGTTGAGCTCGGTCGGGCTGTAGGCGAAGAACCGGTCGATCGACGTGCTGACGAACTGCACCATCCCGTTGTCATCGGCCAGGATCATCACGTCGCCAGAGTTTTGCACCAGTGAGCGGAAGTGTGCTTCGCTCTCGCGCAGTGCGACCGCCTGCGCCTCGAGCCGCTGGTTGAGGGTCAGGTTGTCCCAGAGCACGATAGATTGCCGAACCAGCACGAGAACGACCACGACGGCGGTGGTCCACATCAGGAACGGATCGGCCTGGCCGGTCAGCGCCCTTTCCAGCACCACCGCGGCCGCGATCGCGACCGAGCCGTATGGGAGGAACAGCACCAGGTCGCCGGAATGTTCACCATCCACCTTCAATCCGGTGGCCGGCACCAGCGTCGCGCGTAGCGCGCCGAGCGCGATCAGCAGATAGCCGGCGACCCATCCGGTATCGATCAGCTGCGCCGGTCCGTACATCTTCACCGTCGTCAGGTAGGCGAACGCACTGTCGGAAAGCAGGTTCGCGAAGAGTCCGGCAGCCACCAGCATCAACGGCAGACGCATTGATCTCGCCATCCGTCCGACCAGCAGGAGCGCCATGATCGCGACCGCGACGTCACTGATCGGATAAGCGAGCCCGATCGAGGTGGACAGCAGGCTGTCACCGGCCGCTCGGTAGACCACCCCCAGCACGGTCGCCCAGCTGACGGCCAGCAGCGCGCACGCCATGATCGCGCCGTCCAGCAGGAAGGCCAGGCGCGACGCGGTTCGGTGACGCCCGGGGAAGACGGCAATCGCCGCGATCGCCAGCGGCACCGCGCCCAGGTAGCCGGCGTCCGCCAGCGAAGGAAACGGGACCTGATGCCCCTGGAACACCTCAATGAACGACCAGATCGCCTCGCCCACCGTCCATGAGGCGGCGCACCCACCCAGCAGCGCCCATGCAGTACGCGTCCGGCCTTGATTGTGGACGGCGGCCAGCACACAGGCGGCGGCGCCGATGCCGCCGGCAACCGCCTCCCCGAAATCGTCGACCGCCTCCGTCAGCGTGATGCCACCGATCCGCAGCTCGATCCACAGGCCGAATGCGAGCGTCAACAGCAGCGCGACGGCACAGGCAAGCAGAAACAGAACAGACTGCCTCTGGCGACGGACCCTGGAAGACCCGCTCATTCCCAACCAGTGCGACGCCCAATCCCCCGTCCCCTTGTGGCCACCGGTCCTTTCGTGACAAACCGGTAACAGGCGGCCGATGCGCAGGTAGCGCGGTTAACGCGTGCTGACAGTCACCAGTTTGACGGCGGACGCCAGGGTATCCGTCCCACGCAACGCCCACCGGAATTTTTCGGGTCCCGTTTGCGTCGTCGATGGGACGTTAAAGCGCATGGCAAAGGTGACGCTGGCGCCGGGCTGCACCGTCCCGACCGGCCCGCAGTTGAGCTGATACCCCACCAGCCCGTCGGGCGTAAAGCCTTCGTCGTATGTGGGGCAGGTGTCGAAGACAATTGGCGCTCCCGAGACATTAGTCAGCGTCACCGTGAAGCTCACTGTTTTGCCGGCAACGATGTGATCCGGCACCTGCATGGAGACCTGCCACTGCGGTACTGCCTGGGAGACCACCTGATCGGCGGAAGGCGGCTCGATCGGTCCCACCAGGAGGCGCCGACCCTGCGACGGATCGTCACACCGCGACGGGCCCCAGGCCAGCCCCTCGTTCAACAGCGGCACCCGGGTCGACTTCGCGCTGCCAGGCATTGCCAGGTCGACCGCGACGATCTCGGGCGCCGTCGTGCCGCAGTCGTACCACTCGAAGAGAACGTACCCATTCGGACCGCCCTGATGGGGAACCGGCGCGGCCTGGTTCGGTTGAAGCACGCCCGTCGGGATGTCTCCGCGGCCGGTGCCGACGATACCGCTCGGATCGTTCGATTCCTGCAGCGGCACGACCGTTCCCGTCTTGCTGATCAACGACAAATGCGGGAAGCCTTGCACCGCGCATGCCGTTGTGCTCTTGTTCGCCAGCGCGATGCCGTACACGATGTGACCGGTCGCTCCGCTGGCGCCGTTTGAAACGAAGTACAGGTCGTTGATTCCGCAGCTGCGAACCACCTGGGCGGCGGGAATGGGTCCGATCGAGTTCGCGACATTCCAGAATTCGGCTTCAGTCAACCCTTCGGTGGAGAGAAAGTACGGAAGACCGGGCTGTCCGCCGACACTCGTACCCGGCTCGTTCCACATCAGCCACCGATGGCTGGTGGGCACGGTCGCATCGTCGATCTGGTACTGGGCGCGGACCCCGCGATAAGTTGGGGTCGACTGACGAACGTTCGGCGTTCCAGGAGCTGGGTTGGCCACGACGATCGCAAAGGAGATCTTTTGGCCGCCGGCCCCGACATACTGGACGCTGAACGTACGGGAATCGTCGTAGAGCTGCGCCTGAAACCCCGCTGGAATCGCCGCGGGCAAGAGGACCGGCCTGACATCAGTCACGGTCTTCCGGACGTCCTGGGCGGCCTGGTCGGGCCACAGGATCTTCGGAGACTGCGGATTCACCGAATTCGCCGGCAGCGGTATCCAGGGAATGACGCCCGAAACGGCCGACGGCGACGGCGTCGGCGACGGCTTCACCGGTCCTGGCGTCGCGGTGTGCAGTCGTGCGAACCCGAGAGCGACGAGCCCAACGAAAACGATCAGCGCGGCGGCCAGGGAAAGCTCTCGCACAAGCGAGCGCCGGACTGGCTCTGGAGAGGTCGCGATCCGCGCCATAACGCTGGCGTGCAGCGTCGGCGGTGGCGGCGTGCCGTCTTTGAAGGCCGGCGCCAGCCGGCGGAGGCCGTCTTCCAGCTCAACTGGCGCGTTCATGCCAGCGCCTCCCCGGTTACGGACGCGGGACCGAGCCGGTCGCGAAGTCGCTTCAGTGCGCGGTGCAGACGCACCCGCGCGGCAGTCTCGCTGACCCCCAGCACCTGGGCGACCTCCCTGAACGGCAGCTCGTCGAAGTAGTGCAGGTAGATCGCCTGGCGGTCGGCGAGTGGCATTGCCAGCAACGCACGCAGCAAGTCGCGATCCTGCGCACGGTGGATCACCTCATCGACTGGATCGACGGGCGGCCGATCCCAGAAGCGAATCGTGGCCTCGAGCCGGCGGCGCCGGTGGTAATCGCGGGCAAGATTGCTGATGGCGCGATACAACCAGCGTCGAAAATCGGGCTCGGCGGTGGGCGTATGCGGCGACGACCACACCCTCACAAATGCCTCCTGCACCATTTCCTCGGCAATCGCGCGATTCTGGGTCAGCATTACGGCAAAGTGGTAGGCCGGTCGCTCGAACGTCCGGGCTAGCGGCTCGAACCAGGTTCGATCGGCGTCCACTTGGCCCTCCTTTACGTGTTGCCATGCACAACGGACGAGGGCGGCGTTCGTTACATCCGTTGTACCCTTGGTCGATGGCGACCGAACCGCCGAACCAGACCCCGTTGCCGCCTCGGAGGTCCCGCGAATGGTACGGGCGGTCAGGCGGTGGCTTGTTTCTCGCCGTTGCGCTGGTGGTTGTCGGCGCCTACTTCCTGCTCCGGAATCTTGGCGTCATCTCCTGGCTCAGGGACGATATTTTCTGGCCCTCCGTCCTGATCGTCGTCGGCCTGCTGTTGCTCCTGCGGCGTGGCGCCTGGTGGCGCTGACCCAACATCCCCCTCTGGGGGAGGGTCGGGGTGGGGGGCGTGCAGCCCTTTAGTCCGCTTCGAGAGACTGGCAACCTGGTCGCCTTCTCAGGACAGGTGGGTGAGCGTGATGGTCAGTTGGTCGCGGGAGGCTTCGTGCCGGAGTTGAACCAGGCGCTGGCGAATCTCGGTCGACTCATCAAAGGCGCTGGTCTCTCGCCCACCGACGTCATCAAGACCAATGTGTACCTCGCGAACATCGCCGATTGGGCCCAGCTCAACGAGCCGTACATGAGGTTTTTTGGTGATCCGCTTCCCGCCAGGACCGCGCTGGCCGTCGCCGCTCTTCCTCTCGGCGCCCGGGTTGAGATCGAGGCCTGGGCGGTGCGACCAGGGTAGGTAGTGCTGCGTCGCTTCCGCCAGGTGGACGTGTTCACCGACACGCCCTACCAGGGCAATCCGTTAGCGGTTGTCCTCGACAGTGATGGGTTGACGACCGCCCAGATGCAGGGGTTCGCGCGCTGGGCGAACCTGTCGGAGACCACCTTCGTGCTTCCACCGACGGCCCCAGGCGCGGATTATCAGGTCCGGATTTTCACGCCGGTATCCGAGCTGCCGTTTGCGGGACACCCCACCCTCGGCACCTGCTATGCCTGGCTCTCAACCGGGCAACAGACGGCGCGCTCAGGCCTCATCGTTCAGCAGTGCGCCGCCGGCCTGATCCCGATTCGCCAAACAACCGCGGGCCTGGCATTCGCGGCGCCGCCGCTGATTCGCTCGGGACCAGTCGAGGAGCCGCTGCTCCAGCACGTCACGGAGGTCCTCCGCCTCGCGAGGACGGACATCGTGGACTCCGAATGGGCGGACAACGGGCCCGGCTGGATTGCGGTGCTACTGAAAAGTGCCGACGCCGTCCTCGAACTGAAGCCAGGCGTCGTTGATCTCGACGTCGGCGTGGTCGGCCCCTATCCCAAGGGATCGCCTGAGGCATTCGAGTTACGGGCGTTCTTTCCCAAGGATGACGCCACGGTGGAGGATCCAGTGACAGGAAGCCTGAATGCGTCCGTCGCCCAGTGGCTGCTCCGGACTGGTCGTGCAACAGCCCCGTATGTCGCGAGTCAGGGTCGTGCCCTGGGCCGCGCCGGGCGCGTCCACATCACGTCTGATCAGGAAGGGACGATTTGGGTCGGCGGCGGCATCGTGACCTGCATCACCGGAGACGTCGACCTCTGAACGCCGAGGCTAACGGCGAAGACCAGGAGCGCAATGAGCCAGGCGCCCTCCAGGACGAGGAACGGTCCATGCATGTGCGGCTCGTTCGCAAAGAAGAACGGGAGGTACCCCACCATCATCAGCGCCTTGAGCCAGCGCGACGGTTGCAGCCGAAGGATGAGCCAGGCAGCGATGAGGAGGGCTGCCAGGTCGGTCACGCTTAGATACGGAGTCGCAAGCATGGACCCGGACAGGCCCGCGGCAATCGGGAGCTCCGCGCCCCGGCGAGCGGCTACCCGGCCAATCGATACGGCGATCCCCCCTGCGAGCACGTTTATGGTGGCGGCCAGGACGCCGGGCCCGATCGTCGAAGCCACGCTATTGAATCGAATGCCGGGAAGTCGATATCCAATCTCGATGGCATGCCGCCAATCCTGAAGGCCATGCAATCCCAGAGCGACCAGGCATAGGGCAGCCAGCGCCATCGAGAAAAGCGCCCAGCCGGTGAAGACGCGCACCCGCCCGGCGAGTAGGAGCGCAAAGGGGACCAGGAAACTTGACTGTGGCTTCAGGGCGATGACGGAGAGTGCCGCAGCGGCCAGGAGAGGCTGCTCCCGCCCGATGAACCAGTAGCACAGGCAAACCGCCGCCAGGACCACCATGGTGGGCTGTCCAAGCGCCAGACCGAGCGTGACCGGGTAGAGTGCGAGCCCGGCAACTAGGAGAAATAAACGACGGCCTATGGAGCCGGATGCCAGGATGCGCCAGCAGAAGAGGTAACAGCCAACCAAGAAGCTGTCCCAGATCGCGAGCGCAACCGGATACGGCAGCAAGCTCAGCGGTGCGAGGACCCAGGCGAACACCGGCGGGTGTAGAAAGGGAAGCCAGTTACCCGACGCCGCATAGAGCGCGGGCATCGAAACGGAGGTGTTGTACATCTGGGCCCAGCCATGGGCCATACCGGTGCGCGCCGCAAAGTAAAAGTCGGAGAAATCGAGCTGCCAGGGCGCCTTGATGGTCAGCGCGAAGTACTGAACGACGCTGAAGACGAGAAGGACAAGCACCACAGCCACTGCGGCCACCTGGACACGGCCGTCCCTGGGTTTTGGCAGCTGGAGAGCGCCCCGGGCAAGCGCAGGCGCGCTCAAGGCCGCTCGTTTGTGGCGCGTGGACGGTTCACGGTGCCCAAGAGACAACGCCCTGGGCCCTCCAAACCTTCCCAATACGAAGAGCCCCGCGCACCGGCGCGAGGCTCTTTCTTGATCCTGGTTAGGACCTAGGCGGCCAGCTGAACGTTGGTCGCCCGCGGACCCTTGGGGCTCGGCTCCGTTACGAACGAAACCTTGGCGCCGGTATCCAGCCGGTCGAAGTCGATTGTGCCGCTGCGGTGGAAGAAGTAGTCATTGCCGTCTTCGGCAGTGATAAACCCGAATCCACGCTCGGCGACGAGCTTCTTGATGGTTCCAGACACTTTGTGTGGACCTCCTTTCCCGAACGTAATGCCTCGCGCTTTCGAGGCCTGTTCGAGCGGGGCCCACGGCGAGCGCACCCGCGCCGGGTGCATCGAGATCTTACCCTACCTTGCCCGGCATCAAACCGGGATGCCACAAATCGTGCTCAGTCCGAGACTTCGGTGATCAATACCCAGGAGACGTAGACGTTCCAGCCGAACATGAAAAGCATCACCAGCGCCAGCAGGTAAAACCCTCCGCCCGTCCGCAGCATCAGACTCAACCCCGAGGCCAGGAACAGGATGATCCAGATCAACCCACCGGCCGATTCGAGGATCGTCCGTACACGAGGACGGTCCGGCCCCAGCGCTCTCCGGCTACGGGAAATCGCATTGGCCGTGTAGATCAGGGAGGCGACTGCCGCAACCTCGACCTCGATGCCTACCGCCATGGTCGATTGGCCCGGTACCAGAACCGCACCCGAAAGGGCGAGCTGAGTCAGCAGCGAGATCAGAGTTCCCACGGCTCTCGTCCCGTACAGCGGGTGGTCTGTGATCGCTTTCGCGTGCATCGACATCGCGACGAAGAGCAGCCCCGTCAACGCCGCCGACGCGCCGCCGGTCATGACATAAAAATCGCGCCAGCTGTCGGCGGAGTAGGCCATGTATGCTCGGCACTGTAGCGGACGCATGATCACGAATCTGGCGGCGTTCCTCGGCATCGCGTTTCTCGTGATCGCGACGCCTGGCCAGGACACCGCGCTCACGATCCGGAATACGCTGGTGGGCGGCCGCCGCGGCGGGATCGCCACCGGTGCCGGGGTGGTCAGCGGCCTTGCCACCTGGACTGTCGCTAGCAGCGCCGGGCTGGCCGCGCTCATCGTCGCCTCGCAGCCTCTGTTTCTCGCCGTCCGGCTGATTGGCGCCGCCTACCTCGTGTTTCTCGGCCTTCAGGCCCTCTACTCGGCCTACAAACGACCGTCACCCGCCCCGCGTTCACCGTCACCCGCCCCGGGTTCACCCTCCCCCTCTGAGGGAGGGCAGGGTGGGGGCCTCCGGCTGAAGGCCGCCTACCGTCAGGGCCTCTTCAGCAACCTCAGCAATCCGAAGATCGTCGTCTTCTTTCTCAGCCTGCTCCCGCAGTTTGTGACCCGCAGTGCCGCGTCGTTCCTGGGCCTGCTGCTTCTTGGCGCCATCTTCTGCAGCATCACGCTCACGTGGCTGACGCTCTACGCGATCGTCGTCTCGCGTATCGGCGACTTCCTCCGCCGTGACCGCATTCGACGAGCCATGGAGGCGACCACCGGCGTCGTGCTCGTCGGGCTCGGGCTTCGCCTGGCGACCAACCCCCGATAACGGCGCAAATTTGGGGACTGTCTCCAAGTTGAACGGGTATGGGCCCCATCCTGGCCGTGATCGTCCCTGCCTTTAACGAGGCAGCCACCCTCGGATCGCTCGTGCGCCGGGTCCTCGCGCAGTCCTGCGTTCAGCAGGTCATCATCGTGGACGACGGATCGATTGATGGGACCTTCGAGGTTGCCCGAACCTTTCTCGGCGATCAGCGCGTCAGCGTCCATCGCCACCCGGTTAATCGCGGCAAGGGGGCCGCGATCAGAACGGCCATCGATGTAGCGCGAGCCTCGATCGCCATCATTCAGGACGCCGACCTCGAATACGATCCTGCGGAATATCCGCTGATGATCGCGCCGATTCTCCAAGGCCGGGCGGATGTCGTCTACGGTGTTCGAGGGTTTGCCGGCCACACGGCATATTCGTACTGGTTCGTTGTCGGCAACCGGCTGGTCACGACTGCCACCAACGTCCTGTTCAACTGTTACATCCAGGACATGGAGACCGGGTTCAAAGCGGTTCGAACCGATCTCCTTCGTCGGCTGGGGCTGCGGGGCGACCGTTTCGACATCGAGCCGGAGATGACGGCGCGCATTCTGCGACTGGGATATCGGATCCACGAAGTTCCGATCACGTATTACGCGCGCACCCGGGCAGAGGGAAAGAAGCTCACCTGGCTCGATGGCGTCCGGGCCCTGGGCACGCTGATCGCCCTGAGGGCATCGTCAAGAGGGCGGCTGTTCAGCAATGAGGACCCTTACCACCGCAGTCGGCTGCGGGAGCTCGCCGTCGCCTCGCGCCTGCCGGACGTGCCAGCCGATCGGGCCGCCTAGGGCGGGGACAAAAAACAACGAGGGCCCCGAAGGGCCCTCGTGATTCCTCTTTCCTTCCCCCTGTGGGGAGGGCAGAGTCGGGCGTTACTGGCCGAGACCGCCAGAGATGTTGCAGAACACGTTCTTGACCTGGTTGCCAAGAAGGATCAGGACGACGATGACTACGACCGCGATCAACACGAGGATAAGGGCATACTCGACCATACCCTGTCCTTCCTCGCGGTTGAACAGAGCGCGCAGACGCAGATACAGGCTGGTCAACATGGATTTCACCTCCCGTTTTGGAGACTGGAGCCAGTCTGACAGCGCTCCAGGTACGACGGGTCGCATGGCCGTACACCAGTTGCCCGCTCCTGGTGACGATCCGGCAAACTATGGGCCAAATCTCCGCAAAATTCCGTAGGCCGCTGCGCCGCATCGGGAATTTGGTCCGTGGCCTCGGCCCTGGTCTGGTGGCCGGCTCATCCGATGTCGACCCGACCACGGTGGCGACGATCTCGGTCGCCGGTGCCAGTACCGGCTACCGTCTCTCCCTCCTCACCCTCCTCATTTATCCGATGCTGGCCAGCGTCCAGATCATCAGCGCCCAGCTCGGTGTGGTCGCCAAAGCCGGCTTGCAGCGTGTGGTCAAGGACCTCTATGGCCGTCCATGGAGTCTGATCCTGCTCACCTCCGTGCTCGTGGTAAACGTGATCACGGTCGCCGCCGACATGGAAGCCGGTGCCGCGGCGCTGGCATTGGTAGTGCCGATCGATCTTCGTTGGTTCGTGGTCCCCTATGCCCTCGTGCTCGCGGCGGTCCTCGTGCTGGGAAGCTATGAAAGCGTCGTGCGGATCTTCAAGTACGTCTTGCTGATCTTCGTCGCCTATATCCTCTCCGCCTTCCTCGCCCATCCGGACTGGGGCAGAGTGCTGAGGGCGACCTTGCTACCCTCGCTATCGCCAGACCCGCGCCTGATTCAGGCCGCGCTGGCGATCCTTGGCACAACGCTCACGGCCTATGCCTACATCTGGGAGACCCAGGAGGAGGCGGAAGAGGGCGCGCCGATCGGCCGCCTCGGTCACGCTCGGATGGATGCAGGGGCCGGGATGCTGGTCGCGGTCGCGATGTTCTGGTTCATCCTCATCACGGCCGGCACGACGCTCGGCGTGCACCACAAGCAGGTCGAAACCGCCCAGCAGGCGGCCGCGGCGCTTCGTCCCATCGCCGGGCCCCTGGCGTCCTATCTGTTTGCGGCGGGTCTGCTCGCCTCATCGGTGATCGCCGTGCCCGTGCTCGCTTCGTCGTCGGCATATCTGCTGACTACGGAATTGGGTCTTCCTGTCGGGCTCTCAAAGAAACCGGCGCAGGCACGGGCCTTTTACGCAGCGATTCTGATCATGCTGCTGATCGGCGTGATCATCTCGTTTGCCGGCGTTGCCCCCATTCGCCTGCTGTTCGCGGCCAGCATTGCCGGCGGCCTCGGAACGCCCATCGGCCTGATCTTCTTGCTACTCGCGGCCCGGAGTCACCGGGCGATGCAGGCGCATCGCATCGGCGGCCTGTTGACCACGCTCGGCCTGTTGACGACCGCGCTGGTGACCGTGGTCAGCGCCATGTTCCTCTGGCAGCAGCTGGGAAGCCGGTTGTTCGGCCATTAGCTGGCTCGCGCCAAGGGCCCAGGCTGCTCCGCAGCCAATTGCAGGTCCTCCCGGTCGAGTCGCGCGGCCATGCGAAAAAGGCGGAAGCCGATAAATCCGAGGACAGCGATCAGGATCGGAACCACAAGCGCGATGTTGCGCCAGATCGGGTCGATCCTGCCGGAAAGCAGCATCGTCAGTTGCCCGTGGAGAGGGATGAACTGCCAGTCGTAATCCAGCCGGCCTGTCGTCAGCTGTACAACCTGCCACAGCGGACAGCCCGGGCAGGCGTGCCGCGCAGCCGTGTTCAGTGCCGTCGCCACGCTCGTGTAGTACTGGCCATATGGAACGATCTGGTTCAACAGCTCGACACCAATGCTCAGCGAGCTCAACAATATTGTCAGCGCCAGCATGACAATTGCCCTCCCCCTCTGGGGCAGGGCAGGGTGGGGGATGAAAGCGATCGGCACGAAAAGGAGCGGCACAATCGGGACCAAGAACCTTGGACCGAAGGTGATTCCCCCATCCCATCCGAACCACTGTCCGTAGAAAGCGAGGCGAACTGCGACCAATCCGGCGATCAGGAGCGTTATCCTCGGCCAGCGCTGGTATAACGCCCTAACCCCGAAACCGCCAAGCAACACCAGGGGGACGTAGACGATGAGACCGGCGCCGGGACTGAACAGCAATCCGAAGACACCGACCGGCAGCGGTGTAGAGAACTGGAAGGTTCCTATGTACGGGCTGGCCAGCGGACGCCCGTACCGGAACAGGTCATAGGCAAGGTTGACGGCCGTCACGATCGCGATAGGCGATGCGAGCAGAGCGAAGGCCACCAACCGCTCCCGCATTGATCGAGTGACGTCGCGGTAGAGCGCGTAAACCAGGTAGACCGACACAGGGGCCACCACAAGCAGCATGGAATCCCAGCGCGCCAGCAGCGCGAGGCCGGCCGCGCCGCCTGCGGCGAGCAGCCACCACCGGCTCCCTCGTTCGTAGCGGCGAACGAAGAGCAGGCTGGCCACGATGCATAGCCCAACGAGCGGTTCGCTGTAAAGGACGCCGCTGTACGCCCAGGCGAGGCTTCCAAACGCATAGAGCAGACCAACCGCAAACGCTCGCTTCCAGGAAACACCAAGCTGGACCAGCAGGCCCAACAGCGCAACCACCGTCAATGCGGTCACGATCGGTTCGAACGTCGGGATCAGCGCCGTGCCATCGCCAAACAGCAGTTGCCCAACCACAAAGAAAGGAACCAGGAGCAGCGAGACGGCCAGCCCGTAAAACGAGTACGGCTCGTTCAGGTGCAGCACGGGATCATGAATCCGGAGGCTATGCGCCGTGACCAGACTCTTCGTGACGCGGAACATCATGTCTCCGTCGTACGGCAGGTAGCGTCGGACGCAGACCCAGTAGATAAAGGCGAGCAGTAGGAAAAGCCCGCCGGCCATGGCCTTGCTGGCCATCGGTCTCAGGCGGCCGCCTGCTCGGAGCTGATTGCTGGCAGCCGCAACGTCGCGCGCGGTCTCAGCCAACGCGATGGAAGGGCAACCTCGCTGGCGAGGTAAGTGGCCAACGCGACAAGCGTCTTGAGTCCATAGATAACCGACGTCTTGAACCCGATCGAGCTCGCGTCCTCGAAGTACCGACCTACCGCCTGAATCTCGGCAACCCGGAAGCCGAAACTCGCGGCCTGGATGAGCAGCTGGGTATCAAAAACGAAATCGTTGGAGTTTTCCGCGTACGGAATGGTCTCCAGGAACCGTCGCGAGTAGGCTCGGTAGCCGGTGTGGTACTCGGATAGGTTCAGGCCGAGCACGCGGTTCTCCGTCCAGGTTAGGAATCGGTTGCCCATCCGCTTCCATGACGGCATGCCGGCCGCTGCCGGATCAATCCCCAGCCAACGCGACCCGAGCACGACGTCGCCCTTGCCCTCCTCGACCGCCCGGCAAAGCGCGGGCACCAGGCCTGGGTCATATTGCCCGTCGGGGTGCAACATGACCACCACCTCGGCCCCCATCAGGAGCGCGTTGGCGTAGCAGGTCTTCTGATTGCCCCCATAACCCAGGTTCCGCGGATGCTTGATGACGTCGATGCCCAACTCCAACGCAACCTCCGCGGTGCGATCGAGGCTGGCGTCATCGACCAGGAGGATCCGGTCGGCTTCGCCGCGCGGGATACCGGCCACGACGTCGCGCAGGGTCTTCTCCGCCCGATACGCAGGCAGGACGACCACCCGACGGGCTCTCGGGCCGAGATCGTCGAGCCGTGGCAGCCACATCTGCCTCGGCCGGGCGCTCAGCGCAAAGAGCGCGACCAGCCAGGCGCACCGGACGGCGATCGTCGGGACCGGCCAGGAATCCGCGTTGGCAAACACCAGCGGCACGTAGCAGATCACGAGCAGAACCTTTTGCCACGGTTGGAGGCCAACGCGCAGCGCGAGCCACGCGCTGAGGATCAGGCCCGTGAGGTCGTAGACATTCAGGTACGGCGTGACCAGGGTCGACCCAACCAGGCCGACCGCGATCGGCAACTCCGGCCCGCGACGCCGGGCGCGCCATGCCGTCGATAGGGTCAAGCCCAGGGCGATCACGCCGATCGCCACCGCCGGCACTCCTGGAAAGACCCAGTTGACGGAAACCAATGTCAGCTTAGGCAGGTAATAGACGATGTAACTCGCATATTCGAAATTCCGAATCCCCTGCACACCAATCGCCAGCAGTGATGCGATGGTCAGGGGAACCGCGACCAGCGCCCATCCGACGAAAACCCGACGGTAGCCTGCCACCAGCAGCGTGAGGGGTACCAGCAGGGCGGTCTGCGGTTTAAGCACCATGACGCCCAACACCATGCCCGCCAACAACGGCTTGTTGTGCCGGATTAACCACCAGCAGCCGGCAATCGCCGCCATGACGAGGCTCACGACCTGCCCAAGACGCAGCAGCATCTGGACGAAGTACAGCCCAAGGGTTGCCATCAAGTGGGCAAACCGATCGAGGCGGCTTCCGGGGGCGAGGATGCGCCAGGCGAGCAGTAGTGCGCCGAACATCGCGGCGCTCCAGATCGTCAGGGCGACGGGATACCCGGTTGAGCCCGACCCGGGCGGCGCGGTAATAGAGGAAGAAGTCTGAATGCTTGGGAACCGCCGCCAGGAAATCGGCGTAGTCCAGGGCATTGACGATCACGAGGATCGAGGTTGCCGTCAGCACGATCGTGAGCCGAACCTTTCTCGGTAGATGGGTCACGACCGCGAATCCGCGCGATGCGGCAGTGCTAACCGGCTTGATGGCGAGACCCTCTGGTAGGCACCTGTAATCGACCTTAAGCGGCCTCATCGATCCGCATGGGGACGTGCCGACCGCCGATCTCCCGATCTGAGGCTCGTGCCTCCTCGTGGTACTCGGCATCCGAATTGACCTTCCAGACGTCGTAGGTGGTCCCAGTGGCGATGTTCCGCGCCGCCAGCAGGGCGGTCATCATTGAATGGTCCTGGTTGTTGTAGTGGTGCATGCCGTTCCGGCCGACCAGGTGCAGGTTGGGCAGCGCGCGCTCGAGATACTCGCGGACCACCGCGACATGCTCGCGGTACTGATCGTCATAGACCGGGTAAGCCTTTTGGACTCTCACCGTCGCCCCCCAGGCCACCTCTTCCGGCCGGCAGATCCCAAGGGTGGCCAGCTCGCGCCGGCCCAGGTCGACTAGTTCTTCGTCGCTCGATGTCCACAATCCGTCGCCTTCGAAGCAGAAGTACTCGAGGCCGAGGCACGTCGCCCGTTGGTCCGGCACCATGTCCGGGCTCCAGTTCTTGAAATTCTGGATCCGTCCAACCTTCACTGCCGGGTCGTGGATATAGATCCAGTTGTCGGGAAACAGCGAGTCCCGCTTGACGACCACTGCTACGGTCAGAAAGTCGCGATATTTCAATTTCGCGGCCGCCTCGCGGACGGGCGTCGGCAACGGTGGGTCGCACCGCTCGATCAGCTCGCGGATCGGCAAGGTCGAAATGAAATCGGTGCCTTCGATGACCTGCCTGCCGGAGGCACCTTGGATCGCGACGCTCCGAATCATTCCTCCGCTGTGGCGAATGCTGGTCACCTCGGCGCCCTCCGAGATGAGGCTCTTGATCTTGTTGCCCTTGTTGCCGAAGAACGCCGCCCTCGCGGCGGAGAAGAAGGACAGGCCCTTGATGCGCTGCGCCGCCCACTCCGCGCGGATCTCCGACGCCGGTACGCCCCAGACCTTCTCGTTGTAGCTCTGGAAGAAGAGCTCGAAAAGGCGGCGGCCGAACCGGTTCGTCACCCAATCCTCGAGCGAGCTCTCCTCGCGCTTCGGCCGCGCGGCCGCGACGAGGTACGAGCCCATGCAGCGGGCGAGCTCGACCGGGCCGAGCTTGCGGATCACGTCCGGCCCGCGCAGCGGGTAGTCGAGGTAGCGGTTGTTCCAGTAGATGCGCGACATGCGCGGACGGCGGAGGAACTCGTCGCCGAGCACCTCGTGCCAGAGGTCGTCGACCTCCAGCGCCTTCGTGAAGAAGCGGTGGCCGCCGAGGTCGAATCGGTAGCCGTCGCGTTCGACCGTCCGTGCCAACCCACCGACGAAGCGGGGGTCCTTCTCCAGCACGGTGAGTGGCACGCCGTGACGGTTCAGCTCGTAAGCGGCGGTCAGGCCGGCCGGTCCAGCTCCGAGGATGACCACGTGCTTGGACGCCACTGCTGTGCAACGCCTCTTTCCCTCCCCCGCTTGCGGGGGAGGGTCAGGGTGGGGGCCGCTACGCGCAGCATCCAGGGGGCTGCGGCAAACAGAATCAGGGTTCCAGCAAGCAAGCGATTTGCCCCGGCAATGAGCAGCGGATTCGTGGTATGCGCGGCGCGAGCGAAGTCGCTGGCGTACGGCGGCCCGATCGGCAAATGTGGGATTGCCAGCAAGCAGAGGAGGGCCACGCCCAGAACGCCGAGCCTGGCCATTTCCCTCCCCCATTTGCGGGGGAAGGTCAAGGAGGGGACCCTGGCGATAAGCACCCATACCAGGGGCAACAGGATTACCAGGTGATGCTCCCAACTCACCGCCGACGCCAGGGGCAGGAGTGGCAGAAAGGTTAATCCTGAGAAGTCCCTAGCTTTGTGCGACTCCCTCCCCCTCTTGGGGAGGGTCAGGTTGGGGGCTCTAAGAATCCAGTAGCCGATAAGCCCCGCAACCACGATCAGCACCAGGATCGGCTCCCACGGCAGCTGAACCACCGGCGTTGTGTACGGATTTGCCTTGAACAGTCGGGCTACCAACCCCGCGATCGACTGGTTGCTGTAATAAGCAGTGCCACCCGCCAGCATCGGCAACACCCTCGTCGCATAGGTCAGGGTGTCCGCTGGCCGCAGCATGGCCGCGACCGCGCTGAACGCGACAAACCCACCCGCGATCCAGGCGGCGGCCCGAAACCGGCGTTCCCATAGAAGCCACAGGATCAATAGAGCTGGCG
The DNA here is from genome assembly GCA_005880395.1 of Chloroflexota bacterium. GTDB lineage: Bacteria > Chloroflexota > Dormibacteria > CF-121 > CF-121 > CF-13. Next base: position 16,061 of record VBHQ01000153.1, on the reverse strand, counting down.
TCAGCTTCAGCGCAGCGGCCAGGCCCAACCAGATGCCGGACCGGGGCTTACCGTCGCTGATGCCCACAAGACCAAGGGTGACCAGCAGCAGGATTGGCAGGTTCGCCTGGGCCTGCGACCCTTCCACCCACAGCGGGTAGAACGCCAGCGTCAGGGCGATGGCGAACAGCGTCACGGTGCGCCCGACCGCAAGCCGGCGAAACACCAGCCAGAAGGCGAATGCCAGCGCGCTATGGGTCGCGATCAGCCACAGGGTTGGCAGGGCGGCTGGCGGCACCAGGCTCAGCGGCAGGAGCAGGATGGCGAAGAGAGGCGGGTAGATGAAGCCGTAGCGGAGCGTGGGGTCGCCCGGACTCTGCAGATAGGCCTCATAGAGCGGCCGCCCGGCGACCAGGTCCTTGGCCCCGCGCGCGTAGATAACCAGGTCCGGATGCGGCGGCACCGCGTTCAGGATCGCGACGAGGTAAAGCGTCCCGATGACGGCGATGCTCGCCGCAAGTAAGGCCGTCTTTGCGATTTCGTTTCCTCGCCGTGTCATCACAGTCTGGTGGTGCAACGGGAAGGGTGATCTCGGACTTGCCGTTAACTCTTCAAGGCGATGAGGATCTGCCTGATCGACAACCGCTCGGCCGGAGTCCTGGTCCCCGAGGCCGCCGGCTACGTCGGCGAGCTCGGCCCGGCGCTCGCGGAGGACCAGCGGGTCACGATCCTGACCATTGAGCCAGGCCTTCGTCGACTACCCGGGACGACCGCCCGCGTTCGCCGCTCCTTGAGCCAGAATCAACCGGAGATCGTGCACCTCAACAACCTCACGGGACTGACGCTCGCCGGGATCATGCTGGCCATCGGCAGCGACATCGAGCCCTTTCGACCAACGATCGTCCTCGGCCTGCATGATGACCGCCTGCTTCGCCGGGCACTCGCCTTCCACCGATGGATGACTCGCTCGATCAAGCTGGTCATCAGTCCGTCGTCGAAATTGCTCGACAGGCACCTTGCTCAGGACTTCTTTCCGGGCGCCGTGCAGGAAGTCATCCCCTACGGGATGCCCTATCACGCTGCCCGGCTCGCCGACGCCTATCGCCGACTGCTCATCGCCCGGCGTTCGGGCGATCTTCGCGACCACGCCGCCTAACCTTCTACCGGCCCTCAGGGGAGGGCCGGGTGGGGCCTCAAGAGGCGGCCGCAACCTCGTTGAACGACTGGAAGAAAATGACCCGCTGCGTCGCGATCACGGCTGGGCCTCCCGTGACCGTGACGACCACCGGTCCTCCGATGGTTCCCTGCGCGAAGCTGTAGTAGGCTTCCTGTCCCGCTCCCACGCTGAAGTTGTCCTGTAGGCCGGGCAACGTGATCGTCCCCGTCGATGTGCTTGCTCCGGGATTAAGGACGTGGACATTATCGACGCTCATTCCGGTGCTTTGGCGGTCATACCAATTGAAGTAGGACTTGGTCGAGGCATCCGACAGCTGAGACGCCGACACCTCGTTAAATGATTGGTAGTACTCCACGCGTTGGGAGGCGACGACCCCCGGACCGGATGTCACCATGACCGTGATTGGCCCACCGATCGTTCCCGCCGGGAAGCTATAAAACTGCTCCTGACCGGCGGCCACGCTGAAGTTCTGACTCGGCCCGCCGCTGATGGCAACCGTCCCGCTCGCCGCCGTGGCACCCGGGTTCAGAATGTGAACGTTGTCGACGCGCATACCGGCGCTTTGTCGGTCATACCAGTTGAAGTAGGAAGTGGTGGCGGCTGCGCTTGCGGGCCGAGCCCGGACTTCGTTGAAGGATCCGTAGTAGATGACCCGCTGGGAGGCGATCACGGCGGGACCGCTGCTGACGGCCACGGTTACGGGACCGCCGATCGTGCCGTTGGGGAATGAGTAATAGCCTTCCTGCCCCGCGCCAACGGAAAAACTCAGGGGCGCGGCCCCTGGAATGGTGATCGTTCCACTCGAGGTTGTGGTGGATGGATTCAGCAGGTGAATATTGTCCACGAACATTCCGGCGCTGGCCTTGTCGTACCAGTTGAAGTACGAAGTCATCGCGGCATCAGCCGCGGTGCTGGCGGCCACTTCGTTGAAGGAGTGATCGTACAGCACCCGCTGCGAGGGGATGATGCGCGCAGAAGATTGAACCGTTAGAGGTCCGCCGATGGTTCCCTGTGGAAAGTGGTAATAACCCTCCTGGCCCGGGCTTAGATTGAAGCCGAGGGTTCCGCCGCCGGACAGAGTGATGCAGCCAACCGCGTTAGTGGCCCCTGGGTTGACGACATGAACGTTGTCGACGTACATGCCGCTGCTCGCGGTGTCGTACCAGTTGAAGTAGCCCGTGTATGCGGGGGCGCTCGGACATGCCAGCATCGAGTATGTCAGCAGGCGATTGCTTCCCGGAACGAAGACGGTGTTGGCTGACTCGGAGGGCGAAGCGAAATGATTGACGCTAATCGCCGGGCTCTGATATCGCAATGCCCCGGTTGCCAGATCAAATGCGTACAGCCCGCTCCCGCCGGTATCGAGCGTCCAGGCCGCGCCTCCCGCCACGATTGGCGGGGTCGCCCAGAAGTTCGGACCGCGCCAGGCTACGGAGAACGACGGTCCCGCCGGGTTGTAGTTCAGCGCGACCAGTCCGTTGGCGCAGGGAACAATGATGTAGGGCGGCGCGTAGGCCGTGGCGCCGAAGGCCATAGCGCCGTTGCAGACGTCGCCTGCGGCAAGGTTGTTGTTCGGCGGAAACGCCTGCCCACCGACACCACCCAGGCTGTTGATGCGGATGACGTAGCCAATGCTTTGCTTGCCGACGATGAAGCCATATCCGCCACCAAGGACAAGTGGCGCCACGGAACCAAGATCGACATCGAAACACGTGTTGTTGTGCCAGTCGGGCTCGGTGAAGCTATCAAGCAAGGCGAGAGTCGGCGACAATCGCAGCACGCTTTGCGTCTGGTGGGGCTGCGACGGACAGCCGCTGTTCCCGGTCGCACCCAGGATGTCGCCGGTTGTGGAGTCAACCGCGAGTCCGCCCGTGGCCCAGAACGGCGTCCCGTTGACGGCCGTATCGGTCTCAAAGCTGATCAGGGCTTGGGTGCCGGCATTGACCCCGAGAATCCATCCGTGATAGGTGCCGCAGTCGCCGTCGCGGCCGCCAAATGGCACGTAGACATATCCGTTGGCCAGCGTCAGCGCGCCCCGCTGCCCGTTGTAGACCCAGTTCAAGCCGGCAGGCGCCAGTTTCGTTTGCGCGATGACGGCGCCGGTTGTCAGGTTCAGCGTGGTCAGGTAGTAATTGACGGCTCCGCCAACATTTAGCAATCCCGACACGTACAGGCGATTGCCTGCAGCATCCGCAACCGGCGTGCTCGTGATCCCGCCGAACGCCTGGCCACACCCCCAACCACTCGTGACGGCCGTTCCCACGAACACATCCCAGATCGGCGTGCCCGGCGTCGCGGAGGCAGTGTCGAAGTCATAGATGTGATTGCCCTCGGTGGCGACGTAGACGTGACTACCAACCACGACCGGTGACGCCATGACGATCCCGGTTAGGCTTGCGCTCGACCATCCTGGGCTGACGCTCGCGAAGTTGGGCTGGCTCGAGTCGTAGCCGGCCCGCGAATTGTCCTGGTGATAGGTCGGCCAATCGGCCGCAGTCGGCAAGATCGACGACGCCGCCAGCATGCTCACACCCACGAGCGATCCTTGGATCAGACGGCGGACCTGCATGTCGCGGGCCAGTCTACCGGTATCGGATTCCTGGCGCAAGCGTGACCGAGGCATTTGGTTACATAAGCGACATGAGTTCCCTCTCCGTCGTCGGGACCGGTTATGTCGGTCTGACTACGGCGGCGTGCCTGGCCGATCTGGGACACGAGGTGGTCGCGCTCGATATCGATGCGAGCAAGATCGCCACGCTTAAACAGGGAAAGCCGACCATCTACGAACCGGGCCTCCAGGAGCTCATGACCCGGGCCATCAAGGCTGACCGCCTTCGATTTACCACCGAGTATGCCGACGCGATTCCCAATTCCGAATTCGTCTTCGTCGCGGTTGGTACACCGATGGGCCGTCGCGGCGAAGCAGACCTTGTGTTTGTCAAGCAGGCGGCGAGGTCAATCGCAAAAGCAATGAAGCGCACGATGACCATCATCAACAAGAGCACGGTGCCGATCGGGACCGGCGATATCGTCTCGCGCATCATCGGCGAAAACCTCGAAGAGGAGATTCCGTTTTCCGTCGTCTCGAATCCTGAGTTTCTTCGCGAGGGCAGCGCCATCCACGACTTCATGCACCCAGACCGGTTGGTGTTTGGCTCCCATAGCCGCCCGGCCGCAGAGGCGGTGGCCGCGATCTACGCCAGGCTTGATACCAACATCCTGATCACGGATCTCCACACTGCAGAGATGATCAAGTACGCCTCGAACGCCTTTCTGGCGACGCGCATCTCCTTCATCAACGAGATCGCCCGGATCTGCGAGCGCGTCGACGCGGATGTCAAGGTCGTTTCCCAGGGAATGGGAATGGATCGCCGGATCGGCCCGATGTTCCTCGACGCAGGCATTGGGTATGGCGGATCGTGTTTCCCGAAGGACGTTAAAGCGCTTGCTCGGATAGCGGAGACGCTTGGTTACCACCCCGAACTGCTCGATGCGGTGATGGAGATCAACCTCGATCAGCGGACGCTGCTTGTCGAAAAGCTGCGCGAGGTCCTGGGCGGGCTTCGCGATCAGGTTATCGCCGTCCTTGGACTCGCGTATAAACCGAATACCGACGACGTTCGCGAAGCGCCGGCCATCGACGTCATCAATAGCCTGAAACAGAAAGGCGCTCGGGTGCGCGCTTACGATCCCAAAGCCATGCCGGTTCTCAAACAGACATTGAACGACATCCAGTACTGTCGCGATGCATATGAAGCGGCCAACGGGGCGGATGCGGTTCTGCTCGTCACCGAGTGGGAGGAATTTCGCCAGCTGGACCTCGAGCGGATGAAGCGAGTGATGCGGCGGCCGGTTATCGTCGACGGCCGGAACCTGTACGAACCGAACGTTATGCGCGAGCTCGGTTTTGTCTACCGAGGCGTCGGCCGATCCTGATTTATTTCCCTCCCCCTCTGTGGATGGGTAGGGCGGGGGGGGCTTCCATCTAACAATGCGCGCGGTTGTCACCGGCGGGGCCGGCTTTCTCGGCTCACACCTTTGTGAGCGGCTGCTGGAGGACGGCTGGCAGGTCCTCTGTGTGGATAACCTGGTCACTGGCGTCGCCCAGAACGTTGCGCATCTCCAGGGCCGCAAGGGATTCGAATCCATTCAGCACAACGTCAGTGAACCCCTGTACCTGAACGACGCGGTTGATGGGGTTCTCCACTTCGCCTCGCCGGCGTCACCGGTTGACTACGCGGACCACCCAATCGCGACGCTCAAGGTCGGCACGCTGGGGACCCACAACATGCTGGGACTGGCCCGCGCCAAGCGAGGCTTTCACCATGGCCTACCACCGCGCCCATAGCATGGAGACGCGCATTGTTCGCATCTTCAACACCTACGGCGAGCGCATGCGGGTCGACGACGGACGAGCGGTGCCGAATTTCCTGCTACAGGCGCTGCACAATCAACCGATCACCATCTATGGCGACGGCTCCCAGACACGAAGTCTTTGCTACGTGGATGACCTGATCGAAGGCGTCATCCGCCTGATGCGATCCAGCTACGCCTCTCCGGTGAACCTCGGGACCACCGATGAAGTCACGATGATCGAATTGGCAAATCGGATCCGTGCGTTGTGCGGTAGCCGAAGCGAGATCGTCTTCAAACCGCTGCCCGAGGACGATCCGCGTCAGCGTAAGCCCGATCTCACTCGGGCACGTGAGCTGCTCAACTGGGAGCCAAGGACATCGCTCGATGACGGGCTGGCAAAGACGATCACCTATTTCCGCGAGCGCTTGCGTCAGCCGACCGGCCCGAAGTAGCCCACCAGGTCGATGACCACGTCCGCGTAACCCGTGTGGTTGAAGAAATCGAAGGCCCCGTTCGGACCCACTTTCACGATGACGAGATTGGGGACCGTGTCGCCGGGGCCGAAGTTCAGATCGGACGCGAGCGGCCGCGCGGTGCCGTCGGGCCACAGGGTCAGATAACTGGCTGAGCTGACGTCGGTAACGGTGACGTTGAGGACCAGTGCAGTCACGCCGGTACTTGCCGAATCAGCCAGGCCGACCGACGCCATGCCCGCTGGGGGCACAATACCCAGGCCGTTTCGGGTGTCCAGGATTCGCTGAGGGCTGACCGCGCTGAAATGGCTCCCGGTCGTGGCCTCAGTTCCATTGCTGACCCAGCCAGACACGTCCACGACAACGTGCGTGCTGCCCTGGAAGTTGAAAATGCTTACCTGTCCACCGGCGCCTATTGACACGATGACCCGGTTTGGCACGGTTTGACCGGCAACAAAGTTCAAATTGGATGCCAGCGGCCGTTGGGCCCCGGTGGGATAGACCGTCAGATAGCTGGCCGCAGTCGGACCGGTAACCGTGACGTTCAGCACCACGGCGGCGGCGCCGCTGGCAGGAACCCCCCCGCGCCCGGCGACCTGCAGGTTGAGCGTCGAGGCTTGCCCCAACGCGCCCCTGTATCCGCCGGTTCCATCTCTTGTATCCAGTAGGCGCGACGGTACTAACGCATTCAGCAGCCCATCGGTTGGAGCAGCGGAGGGTCCGAAGTACCCGGCCACGTCGACGACGACATGGACGGTGCCGAAATGGTTGTAGAACGCAACCTTGCCGTCAGCGCCGATCGGAGTCTCGACAAGGTTGGGCATGGTCTTGCCCGCCACCCAGTTCAAGTTGGAGGTGTTTGGCCGCGCCGTGCCCGAAGGATAGACCGTCAGGTAGCTCGCGGTGCTCGGATTGACCGCCGTCACATTGAGCACGGCAGCCGTGGCTCCAGTCGCCGGCACCCCGCCCCGTCCGGCAACCTGCAAGGTCATGGTTCCGTCGTTACCAAGCGGTCCAGGCGCCGTGGCTCCGGTTCCGTCGCGGGTATCGAGAATTCGACTGGGTTGAAGCGTGTGATACGTGTCTTGTGGAACTGGCGTCGCGCCCTGGTACGGGGTGCTGCTCGTGTTCGGCCCGGGATCATTTGCCCTCGCACCGAAGATCACCGACATGTGATTGAAGGTCCCGTACGAAGCCTCGAACGTCGGCTTAGAAATCCATTGCTGCCCGAACCAGGGATTGTTGATGAGCAGGTTGTCGTTGGTAACGCCGATGATCGTCACGGCATGCTCGTACGGACTGCCGAATTGCACCAGGTCGCCATCCCATGCACGGTAGTGGGAGACCTGATGCCACTTCCAATCGAATCCAACCCAGGAGACGACCGGATGGCCGGTCATCACCGCCTGGTAAATCGTGGGCGGCTGGATCCCCTCACCGTACTGGACAACCACACCACCGTATCGCTGCGCGGCTTTTACCACCGGACCGTAATAGGTGCCGTATCCGGTTAACAATCGCTCACTGCCATCAGGATTGCCAACAAAGACGTCATAGGGATCGCTCCAGTGCATTCCCGTGCTGTCCCAGGTCGGCCCACGACGATCTACCGGCATCGCGCTCAATAAGGCATCCTGGCTGACGTTGACGCCTTGGTACGCGAGCGCCATCTGTTCGGCTGCCGCCTCACAGCTGAGGCCATGTGTCTGAAAAATCTGTGGGACATTGAGTAACCGCCATCCGGCCGTGGTGGTGAACGACATGTTGGCCAGTGCCGCAGTAGGGACTTGCAGCAAGACGACGCCTGCCGAAAGCAGGCTCGCCATCATCGTCCTTACCAGTTGCTTATGAATCCAATGGATGGGCATCATTGCTCCTGAGGCTGGCACCTTACCACCCTTCCCCAAAATAATCACTCCCTCTGGGATCTCTCTCCCTCCCCCCTCCGCGGTTCTATCTCCGTCCCCTCCGGGGCAGGGATGGCGGCTCTGGGGGGAACCATCCCGCTCCGCCGACGGTATGTCCCTCGGAGGTGTTGCTCATGAGCCGTCGACTGATCGCAGCGCTCGTTCTCACGGCGGCAGTGTTCACCGCGTGCGGACGTCCCTCTTCCGCTGTGCCGCCCGCTGGCGACTACCGGCTCTTCCTCGTGGAAGGCGATGGCAATGGAGCGCAGCTGACCGTCCGGGATGCGGCCAAAGGAACGTTGGAGCGCGTGCTCCCTTTAGGCGTTCCGGCCCCCGATTGGTCGCGCTACTACACAGTCAGCGCAACAAGCACGACCGGCCGCCTTTCTGCCGTGGATCCAGCTACAGGCCGCGCCGTGGCGCAGCTCGCAATTCCGTCTGGCTTCACGCTCCCAACCCTGACCTATCCGCAGCTGCCCGGAGGCATATCGCCAAACGGCGCCTGGCTGACACTTTCAATGCAGACGTTTGCCGGAGGCGCTAGGCACAGTGACTTCCTTGTCGGGCCCTCATCGCTCGCCAGGCCATTCACCAGGCTATCGCTGACCGGGGACTTCTCCTTCGATGCCATCAGCAACGATGGCCAGAATCTCTACCTGATCGAGACCATGGGCGACCCCGGGCACTATCAGGTGCGCCTTTACAACGTGGCCAGCCGGAACCTGGTCGAGCAACCCATCTTCGACAAGCGCGAGCCAAACGAACCGATGAACGGCATACGCGGCGACAGCGTCTTTACGCCGGATGGCAACTTCGTCTTAACGGTCTACGCGCGGGACAGCGGCCCCTTAATCCATGCGCTGCCGCTGGGGCAACCGTATGCCTGGTGCGTTGACCTCCCCTCGAGTCAAGCGTCGAACATGGAGGAGCAGTTTCAGTGGTCAATCACGAGCAACCGCGACGGATCCAGCGTTTATGCCGTCAATGCGGTGACCGGACGCATTAGCGAGATCACCCCGGCAAGGCTGCCGGACGTACATCGCACGGGACAGGTCTCGCTCATCGCAGCGCCAGCGCCACTCGTAGCGGGGTTGTTCACCGACGCCGAGGCGAAGGGCGTTCACGTAAACGGCGCCGCGCTTTCGGCCGACGGTCAAACGCTCTTTGCCCTCGACAACGCGGGCATCGTCGCGATCGATACGGCCACGCTGAAGACGCGAGCTCGGTACCTCGGCGGAGGAGCGGTCATGAGCATCCGGATGAGCACGGATGGACGCTGGCTCTTTGCCGCTGACGTCGAGACCGAACAGATCTTCAAGCTCGACCCGCGGACAGGAAAGGTGGCCGCTCATGTCGCTGGTCTCGCCAACCCCTGGGCCATCCTCTGGGCCGAGCCGAAATAGCAATCCACCCGTAACGGTCGAGCGTCAGCCGGCGTTAAGAGGGCGTGCCACCTCAGCGACGAGCGCTGGCAACCGCCGGGCTGAGCTGGCTGACGCTGGCAGGCGTCGTGTCCGCGGCCGCGGGGCTTGCCTGGGACGCCGTCCTGCATGCACGTGATCCCTTGCTGGCGCAGCACGAGTCGGTTATCACAGCGGCGAACCCAGCTCACGCGCTGATTGCCGCCGGCCTTGCGATCGCGCTCTTGAGCCAGGCGGTCCTCATGTTCACCAGCCTTCCTCGTCTGGCGCGTCGAGTCTTTGCTGCCGCGGCCGCCGCACTGGCCGTTGCGCTCGTCGCGGTGATCGGTTGGTCCGCCCAGGTAAGCGCGGGCCAGACCGCCGAAATGCAACGCTTCGTCGCTTCTACGAAGGCTGGGATTGAGCAGTATCAGAATCCGCAGGCCGCCTATCAAGCCGGCTATCAACCGATAACACCAATCAACTTGCCAATCGTCGAGTGGGTCAATCCGACCTACACCAGGGCTGGACGAGTGCTCGATCTACGCCGCCCCGAGCGATTGATGTACATGGCAGGACCTGCCGGGCCGATCCTGGTGGGCGCGATGTTCGTCTTGCCGACCGCGAACCAGCCCGTCCCAAGAGTTGCCGGTGGTCTTGCTCATTGGCATCAGCACCTCGACCTGTGCTACCTGCCCAACGGGACGATCGCCGGCACGAATGGCTACGGCCAACCGTGTCCTCTCGGAACCCGGGCGAAGCCGACGCCGGCGATGCTGCATGTTTGGATCGTCCCCAACCCGGCCGGGGCGTTCGCGGACGATCTCTTACCTGCCGCCATGCAATCAATCGTGGCTCATGAGTAGCCGCGGCTCACTGCTGCTCGCCATCCTTTTTGTAGGCACGACAGCCGCATGCGGCGGCAGCCCTGCGGCGTCGCACATCACCTCGGCGAAGCAAACCCCCTCGGCCGCGCCGGTGCAATCGACGGCCGGTGCCTCGGCTTCCACTACGGCCGCCCCGACATCGACCGCCAGCACGGGTTCCAGCGGGGCAGCGAACGCCACGATTTGTCGCCTACCGATCGTCGCCGGCCAGACGCCACAGGCCGGGTTCATTAACTATCCTTCCGGCTCATTCGACGTCGATCCAACCGGCAATCTCACAAGCAAGGGCAGCGGCCTGGCTTACGACCGTGTCTACGGCCGCTGGCTTCCCGTCGATTGGCGCTTTGTTTCGGACGACGGCAGCCACTACACCTACGCCACCTACTCGGACACCGAACCGGGGCCAGGCGCCTACAGCGTGGTCCACATCGTGACCGTCGCCAGCGGCGTGGATCGCCCCCTCACAAAAACGGGGCAGTACATCATCAACGACTACGTGGGCAACGGCATCTACCTCAGCCCCTGGGTTGGCGGACACGATGGCCCCGGGCCACAGATCGGCTGGAAGCTCGACCCATCGACCGGCGCCGTTCATACGCTCAGCGGAGGCGAGAAGTACGGATACTGGGTCGGCTCAGGCGCCGGCTGGCGCACGGACTACAACACCGCCGATCCGACGGTCCATGACGGCATGACTGGCCCGAATCGCCTGATCCGCATCGACCTAGCCACCGGTGGCGAGCAGACCTGGTTCTATCAGGAAGGGATCGATAACGTACAGATGCTCGGCTTCGATCGGCAGGGCCGGCCGCTCGTGTCCTCCAGTACCGGAAAGGTGATAACCCTGTGGGTCCTGACCGACGCGAGCCATCGATCGCTGCTGTACTCGGGCTCGAGCTTTTTCGCCGCCGCGACGGCCGATTCGCACGGCATCTGGTTCAGCGACGGGTCGGCGACCTACCTCTATACGCCGTCAGCGGGCTTGAAGAAGGTTTCCTCGACCGGCGGAGCGATCGCCGGTGGCTGCCACTAGCTCCGGAAGCAATTCCTCCGGCACTCCAAATGCATCGACGAGCAGCCGCGCGTGAGGCCGCAGTTCGCCGCAAAGCCGATTGACATTCGTGATCACCGCCTTGGCCCGACCCGCCGATAGCTGCCCATGCTCCAACAGCCAGCCGCGCTCACGCTCGATCAAGGCCATCACATGGAGATCGCAAACCTTGTTCAATAGGGCCTTGATCTCCTCCTCATCGCACCGATCGATCGCTGCGATGACGTGTTCCAGGACGACTCGATCGACGTGCGCCCGAGCCGCCAGGAGGAGATGATCCTGGACAGCATTGAAGGCAACGAAGGCGTCACCACCGCCGGACATCATCTTTCGCAGCCGCCTGGCCACCGCCTCGAGGACATGCTTCTCTCGCCACTGCAACAGCCTCAGGTGATAGCGACGATCCAGGATGCTGGCATCTTCTTCTGAGCGGGGCCACACATCGGCGATCCATTGCGCGACGCCGCCGACCGGGCTGCGCTCCAGGACCGCGCCGACAACCTGGTCCGCGACGAACCGAACCGTCGCCACGGTGTCCATGATCTCGAACTCATCGCGGAAATTCGTCAGGAGTCCCTTGGCAACCAGTTGCAGCAGCACGGTGTTGTCGCCTTCGAAGGTCGTAAAGATGTCGACGTCTGCCTTCAGCTCGGTGAGGCGGTTGACCGACAGGTAACCGGCTCCGCCGCAAGCTTCGCGGCAGGTTTGAATCGTCTGCATCGCATGCCAGGTTGCGACGGCCTTGATGCCTGCGGCCAGCGTTTCGATCTGCCGCTGTTCCACTTCATTGGCGCTATCGCCATCGCCGGCGGCATGCAGCTTGCTGACCAGCGCCTCATGAGCGAAATGCATCGCGTAGCTGGTCGCGACCAGCGGCAGTAGTCGCCGTTGGTGCTGCAGGTAATCGAGCAGGATCACCTCTTCCTCACGACCGGGCGCCTTGAACTGGCGCCGCTCGAGTCCATAGCGAACAGCGATGGTCAACGCCAGCTTGGCGGCGCCCAGTGCGGCGCCCGCGACGCTGACCCGGCCCGACACCAGCGTCCCGAGCATCGTGAAGAAGCGGCGGCTCTCATTCTTGATCGGGCTGCTGTACGTGCCATCGGGCGCCACCGCGCCGAAACGATCGAGCAACGCCTCGCGAGGCACGTGGGCGTTGTCGAACCAGATCCGCCCATTGTCCACGCCGTTCAGGCCACCTTTATGTCCGTCGTCCTCGATGCGCACGCCAGGACAGACCCGTCCACGCTCGTCGCGGATCGGCACCAGCAGCACATGCACCCCATGACCTTCGCCATTCGTCATCAGCTGGGCGAAGACGGCAGCCATGCGGCCATCGCGCGCCGCGTTCCCGATGTAGTCCTTGCGGGCCGCGTCATCGGGGGTATTGATGACGAACTCCTGGCGCGCCGGGTCATACGTCGCGGTGGTTCGGATCGATTGGACGTCAGACCCATGACCGGTCTCCGTCATCGCAAAGCATCCGGGCAGTTCCATCATCATGGCCTGCCGCAAATATTTCTGATGATGCTTTTGCGATCCCAAGCGCCGGATCACGCCGCCAAACAGCCCGTACTGGACGCCGATCTTGACCAGGAGCGAGAGGTCGACCAGCCCGAGGGTCTCGAACGCGGTAAGGGCGCCGCCCATGTCCCCTTCCCCACCGACCTCGCGCGGAAAGAACATCCGCGACGCCCGCGAGCCGCTCACCAGCTTGGCCTGCTCCCACACCCGATCGCGATGCTCCTCGGTCGACAGGCCCGCTACGGGCCTCAACAGTTCCGACCCCCGGATCTGGTTGCGGACCTCCTCTCGGACGTCGCACCACTGCCCATCGAGGAAGCCCCGCAGCCGCGTGATATCGCCGTTCATCTGTACCATTCATTACAGCATTGACCTCACATAAGCCGCAAACCCCGCATGGCTGACCTGCGCCGCGCCGCCATCCTCGGCGGCAACCGAATCCCCTTCGCCCGCGCCGGCGGCCCCTATGCCCGAGCCTCCAACCAGGACATGCTGACCGCGGCGCTCGACGGCTTGATCGCTCGCTTTGGTTTGCAAGGGCAGCGCCTCGGTGAGGTCGCCGCAGGCGCGGTGCTGAAGCACAGTCGCGACTTCAACCTCACCCGCGAGGTCGTTCTTGGGTCCCGCCTCTCGCCATGGACGCCGGCCTACGACGTCCAGCAGGCGTGCGGCACCGGCCTGGAAACCACGATTCATGTCGCGAACAAGATCGCGCTCGGCCAGGTCGAGAGCGGCGTTTCGGGTGGGGTGGACACGGCCAGCGACGCGCCGATCGCCGTCAACGAGGACCTTCGCCGCGTCCTCCTCCAGATCAACAGCGCCAAATCGATGCCACAGCGCCTGGCGCTATTGCGCAAATTGCGCCCCGGGCAGATCGTTCCCGAGACGCCGCGCAATGCCGAGCCAAGAACGGGCCTGTCGATGGGCGAGCATGCCGCCATCACGGCGCGCGAGTGGGAGATCAGCCGCGAAGCACAGGATGAGCTCGCTGTTGCCAGCCATCAGCATCTCGCCGCGGCGTGGAAGCGCGGCTTCTTCGATGACCTGGTCACGCCGTACCTCGGTCTGCAGCGCGATCAAACGTTACGTCCCGATGCCAGTATGGAATCACTCGCAAAGCTGCGCCCAGTCTTCGGCAAGAACGGCGACGCCACCATGACTGCCGGAAATTCCACTCCGCTATCCGATGGCGCCGCGACCGTTCTTCTCAGCACGGACGAATGGGCCAAGCAACACCGCCTTCCTGTTCTGGCTCACACGGTCGATGCCGAAACGGCCGCCGTCGACTATGTCTACGGCGGTGAGGGCCTCCTCATGGCCCCCGCCTACGCCGTCCCCCGCCTGCTCGCGCGAAACAAGCTCACCCTGCAGGACTTCGATTTCTACGAAATCCACGAGGCCTTTGCCTCCACGGTCCTGGCGACACTCAAAGCCTGGGAGGATTCGAGGTATTGCAAAGAGCGCCTCTGCCTCGAGAAGCCACTTGGGCCGATCGATCGCTCGAAGCTCAATGTCAATGGCTCTTCGCTCGCAGTAGGACACCCGTTTGCTGCGACCGGTGGGCGGATCGTCGCCACGCTGGCGAAACTTCTCGCCGAAAAAGGCTCCGGACGCGGGCTCATCTCGATCTGCGCGGCAGGTGGCCAGGGTGTCGTCGCCATCCTCGAAGCAGCGTGAAGCTCAAGGTCAAAGTTCCGGGTCTCCCTGAAGCCGCCCGGCTGAGGCGCTACCAACCCGGCCACCCGCTAGTCGATGGACCGGTCTTGATCGCCTCCGCAGGCGGCCGCGTCCGCGATGTTCTCTCTGCAGTAATCCCCTCGCCTTCCTCTCCCTCCCCCGCTGCGGGGGAGGGTGGGAGCTCTCGCTGGGCGGCCATCCTCTTCGACGGCACTGCCATGCGCGCTATCGCAGACCTGGGCAAACTCCATGCGTTCACTTCGCAGACCTTTCGCAATCTGCGGCCCTCAGGGCGGCTGATTCTCTTCGGTACTCCCCCGGAGGATTGCTCCGAGCCGGAAGCCTCGGCGACGCAACGGGCGCTCGATGGATTCATTCGCTCTGCCGGAAAGGAGGCGCGACTCGGATCGACGGCCAACCTTATGTATGTGGCGGAAGGCGCTGAGACCGTCCTCGAGTCGACGCTGCGTTTCTTCCTTTCGGGTCGTTCAGCCTATGTGGACGGTCAGGTCATCCGCATTCGACCGGCCAAACCTGTTCCGACTCAGGACTGGGAGCACCCGCTTAAAGATCGAGTCGCCGTGGTCACTGGCGCCGCCAGAGGGATTGGCGCCGCCATCGCCGAGACGCTCGCGCGGGACGGGGCCACGGTCGTCGTCGCCGATGTGCCCGCGCAGGGCGCGACTCTGACTGAGGTCGCCAACCGACTTGGCGGTACCGCATTGCAAGTCGATATCACAGCCGACGACGCGCCGCAGCGCATCGCAAAGCATTTGGTCGATCGTTACGGCGGCGTTGACGTGTTCGTCCATAACGCCGGCATCACTCGAGATCGATCGCTGGTCAACATGACGCCCGAGCAGTGGACCAGCGTCCTGAATGTGAACCTGCAGGCGCAGATCCGCATCAACAAGGCGCTCGTTGAACAGAAAGTCCTCCGGGACAACGCGCGGGTAATTTGCATTTCCTCGACCAGCGGCATCGCCGGCAATCGCGGTCAGACGAATTACGCGGCAAGCAAAGCTGGGATCATCGGGATGGTTCAGGCCATGGCACCGCTGATGGCCAAACGCGCCGCGACTATCAACGCGGTCGCTCCCGGGTTCATCGAGACCGCTATGACGAAGGCGATGCCGTTTGCTACGCGGGAGATCGGCCGGCGGATCAACAGTCTCAACCAGGGTGGCCTTCCAGTCGATGTCGCGGAGACGGTTGCGTGGCTCGCTCAACCCGGCAGCGGCGGCGTGAACGGTCAGGTCGTTCGGGTCTGCGGTCAGAGCATTCTCGGGGCATGACCGTCCGCCGGCTCGAGCAGCGGCCGACCCTTGGGCGCCTTTACGCGAAGGCGGCCATCACCGCGCGCGGCCGCCACGCCGAGAGCCTTCCCGATACCTCATACGAGCTGCCAGATCTGTCGATCGATCGCCAAAACCTGGCGAGCTACGCCGATGTCTGCGGCTTCCGGCAATCGGACGTCCTGCCGCCAACATATCCGCACATTCTTGGGTTTCCTGCTGCCGTGACGCTCATGGTTGACGCCACCTTTCCATTCCCGCTACCCGGCCTGGTCCATGTCAATAACCGGATCGTGCAGCAACGGCCGTTGAACGCAGAGGAGCGGCTGACAGTT
>VBHQ01000166.1 GCA_005880395.1 Chloroflexota bacterium | reverse complement strand
CGAAGAGGTCGGGAACCTTTTCCGAGTTGAGGTAATCCACGACTGCCAGGTGCGTCGGCGTGCCCAACGCGTTGAAGACGGCGAAGACCTTGTCCTGGAGCACCAGCTTGCGGGTGACGCTGGCCGTATTCGTTGGGTTGTAGCCGTCGTCCAGGTATTCATAGGTGATCTTCCGTCCGAAGATCCCACCGTGCGCGTTGACGTACTGGAAGTAGGCATTCGCCGCCGGCGCGATTTCTGAGTAGCCGGGCGCGGCGGGACCCGTAAGGGGCTGGGTGCTTCCGATCTTGATCTCGCTTGCCGTGATCCCGGGGGCGGAGGCGGTGTTCGACGACGAGGACCCCGCGGTCTCGCCGCATGCCGCCAGCAACCCGACCGCGCAGACGATCGCAATCCGGCTCATCGAAGCGGTTATTCGATTGGTCTGGCTGTTCAAGCTCTCCTCCTTAACATTGTGGTCCGTCTTGCGTGAGCCTTATCCCCCCGAGGGATCGTCCCAATCCACCACCCCCTTGTGAGTGCTTGGCGCCCCAGTCCAGCGGGTGCGGGCCAGGACGAGCAGGCGGCGCAGGCCGCCGTCGATACCGTTGGGAACGAGAAGCATCGCCAGGACCAGCACCGAGCCATAGATCGCCAGCGGCAGGTTGTTTGCCACCGAGCTCGCAAGGCTGAGGCTGCTGGCCAAGCCGCCCGTGAGCGCCGGGATGATGACGAGGATGATCGAGCCCCAGACCGCTCCGCTCAAGCTGCCAAGCCCGCCGATCACGATCGCACTCAGTAACTGCAGCGACAGGGCGACACCGAACCCGGCCGGGGCGGTCAGTCCCGACCAGTAGGCAAAGAGCGAGCCGGCCAGCCCGGCGCATGCGGAGCTCACGACGAAGGCATGGACCTGGGTTCGAGCGACATCGATCCCGGCAAGCGCCGCCGCGGCTTCGTGGTCGCGAACCGCCTTGAAGCTGCGACCCACCGAGCTCTGCAGAAGGTTCGCAAGGAGAACGATCGTGACGAGCGCGGCGGCGATCGCGATCCAGGCCATCCAGCGTTCGGGAGGAAAATCGGCACCGAGCCAATCCGGTGGGCCAGGCGGGGTCACCGTCAGGCCCTCCTCCCCGCCGAAGACATGCGAGTAGCGAGTCGCAATCTGGGGTAGGCCCACGGCGAGCGCCAGCGTTGCTCCGGCAAGGTAAGGCCCGCGCAGCCGCGCGGCGGCCCCGATGGCCATCAGCGCGCCATGTCCGAGCGAAAGCTGACCGTTGACGCCCGTCAGAACATTGAGGCCGGCGACCGCGATCACAAAGATGGCGACCTCGGCGAGGTTGTAATCGTCGTACGCGCCGATCTGCGAGCTCAGCAGCAAGAGGAGGATGGCAGCACCGACCGCCAGGGCGAGGTGGCGGCCCAGGGTTGGGGTCGTTCGCGACGGCCACCGCGCCAGCCGAATGGCCATGCGCTAAACCACACGCTGCGCCCGCAAGGTGAACAGTCCCCGCGGACGGACCATCAGCACCGCAACCAGGATGACCAGCGCGCCCACCGTCTCCAGGTCAGATCCGAAATAGCCGCCGACATAGCTCAGGCTGAATCCCATCGCCAGACCGCCAACCACCGCGCCCGGCGGGCTGTCAAGTCCCCCGAGGATCGCACCGGTGAACCCAAAGACGAGCACCTGGTCCATGTAGGTTGGATAGAGCAGCAAAGTGGGCGCAATCAGCAAGCCGGACAGGGCTCCGACCAGGGAGGCAAGTGCCCATCCCAGGGTGAGCATCCGGCCAACTCGAATCCCGAGGAGACGAGAGACCTCGGCATTGAAGGCCGAGGCCCGCATCCGCAGTCCCAGGTCCGTCTTCTGGAAGAGCAAAAGGAGAAGCACCATGAGGAAGACGACGCTCGCGAGGGTGAAGAGGTCAAACGCCGAGAAGGGAACCTGCAGCGAACCCAGCTTGATGCCGACGATTGAGAAGGCCGCCGGGAACGAGCGAATCTGTCCGCCGAAGATCATCGGCGCGACCGCCTCCAGGACCAGCAGGACTCCGAGGGTCAGAATGACGATGTTCAGCGGAGGCGCTGACTCCACCGGACGAACCAGGACGCGCTCGATCACTCCGCCCAACAGCAGGCCGCAAAGCAGCGCCACCAGGAAGGCCATCCAGTAGGGCGCCCCTCGCTCGAGGCTGAAGAGCGCCAAGTAGGTGGTGAACATCGCCATGGCGCCCTGGGCGAAATTGACGACCTGCGTGGCGCGCCAGATCATTACCAGGGCAAGCGCCATCGCGGCGTAAATCGATCCCTCCGTCAGACCGTTCAGCGTCAGGACGATGAACCGCTGCATCGGTCCTCTCCCCTCCCTCGCTCAGAACCCCAGGTAGGCATGCCGGAGGCCCTCCTCCGAGGCGAGCCGCTGGGCACGGTCATGGGCGACAATGCGGCCGAGCGAAAGCACGACCGCGTCGTCGGCCACGGAGAGCGCGCTTCGCGCATTCTGTTCGATCAGCAGCACGCTCAGCTTGCGATCCTCGACCAGCTGTTTGATGCGGGCCATGATCTGGGTCAGGACCCGGCCGGCCAGGCCAAGCGATGGTTCGTCGAGCAGCAGCACGCGTGGGCGGGCGGCAAGCGCGCGGGCGATCGAGAGCATCTGGCGCTCCCCGCCGGAAAGGGTCGCGGCGGGGAGATGCCGCCGCTGGGCGAGCGGCATGAATAATTCATAGGCCTCGCTCAGCGCGGCCTGCCGGTCGGCGCGGTCGGCTCGAGAGAGTCCGCCGAGCCGCAAATTCTCCTCGACGGTCAGTTCGGCGAGCACGCCACGGCCCTCGGGCACATGGCCGATCCCAAGGCGTGCGATCGCTTCGGGCGCGAGGCGCGAGATGTCCCGCCCGTCGAGGCGGACGGACCCTGCCCTCGATCTGACCAGCCCCGAAATCGTCCGCACCAGCGTCGTTTTGCCTGCGCCGTTCGCACCCAGGACGGCGGTGATCGATCCATCCGCAACACTGAACGAGACATTGTCCAGGGCGACAATCGGCCCATAGGCGACGGTGAGGTTGGTGATCTCAAGCACCCGCAGCGCCCTCGGATGGCGTCACTGCCTGGCCCAGATACGCCTCGCTGACTTCCCGGTTCCCACGAATGTCTGCGGGAGTGCCGGAGGCGATCACGCGGCCGAAATTGAGGACGGTGATCCGTTGGGAGATTGCCATCACGAAGTCGAGATGGTGCTCGACGACGACGACGCTCATCCGCTGTCGAAGGCTACCCACGAGTTTGTGCAGCCGGTCCATTTCGCGGCTCGACAACCCGCTGGCCGGCTCGTCGAGCAGGAGCAACGCGGGTCGCGCCATCAGGGCGCGGGCGATGATGACCCGCTTCTGGACGCCGTAGGGTACTGCCGGCGGCCGGGCGTCGGCGATGTCGGCGATCCCGAGTTCGCTGAGAACCTCGAGTGCCTGGCCACGCAGGCGCCGCTCCAGTCGATCGGCCGCGGGCATTCCCAGCAGCGAGCCCAGGAAGTGGGGGCGGGCGTGGGAGCCCATCACCACGTTCTCGAGCACGGTCAAGCCTGGCCAGAGGCCCAATCCCTGCAACGTGCGTGCGATGCCCAGCCGGGCCAGGTGGTGGGGAGCTGTCCCGAGAAGAGCCCGGCCACGGTAGCTGATCGTCCCGCCCTGTGGGCGAAGGAAGCCGCAAACCGCGTTGAAGAGCGTGGTCTTGCCCGCCCCGTTGGGACCGATGATGCCGTGGATCTCGTTTGCCTCGACCCGCAGGGAGACGCGATCCAGCGCCACGACTCCGCCGAAGCGCACGGTGAGGTCCGCGACGTCCAGCGTCGGTTGCTCCACCCTTGCCTCTCTGCTCCCTAACGAGCGTTCGTCAGAGTATAGTCAGCGGGCGCGGCCAGCTGTCAAGTCAGGGACGGTGCCGATCCTCCTCGGCCTTCCCAACCCCGCAGCAGGGCGACGGCGCCCTTCACGTACGCCGCGGCGATCCGCTCAGCGTCCCCGGCATCCCTGGGCCGAAACCACTGGAACATTCCGTTGACCATGTCGAAGACCGCCATCGCGGCCAGCTTGGGATCTGAAACCTTGAAGAGTCCCTGCCGGCCACCGGCTTCGATCACCTCGACAACCGCATCGCGATACTCGCGTCGGAGCGCATTGACCTGGCCGAGCAGATCCGGCGGCAGGCTCCGGCGCTCGCGGGTGTTGACGAGGACCTCACCCCGGCGAGCCAGGCTGAATCGAATGTGCTCGGCGATCACGTCCTGGATCATCTCGACCGGTCCGTTGCCGGTTTCGAACAGCGGCATGACGGCATGGTTGAAATCGGTCTGCAAGCCGAAACAGATGGCAAACAGGATGTGCTGTTTCCCGGGGAAGTGGTGGTAGAGCGACGACGGCCGCATCGCCAGGGCCGCCGCCAGGTCGCGGATGCTGGCGGCGTCGTATCCGCGCTCGGTGAACAGCCGGGTCGCGGTCTCCAGCACCTGGTCCACCCGGACGCTGGGCGGCGCACCGGTTGCTACCGGCTCGACCTTTTCCATTGGTGAGTCCCCGCTTGCCATAATAATGGGAACCGTCGAGCGAACGATCGTTAGGGAGTGCGCATGGATTTCTCACTCACCGACGAACAGCGAATGATCCTGGCGACGGTGCGCGAGTTCGTCGGCAAGGAACTCGTCCCGGTTGAAGCCGATGTGCAGCGTGCCGAACTCGAAGGCCGGCGTTTCCCCGATCGCACCACGCTCCGCGGGCTCCAGCAAAAGGCTCGGTCGGCTGGACTCTGGGGCCTGCTGACCCCGGAAGAATATGGCGGCGCCAATGTCGGATTCCTGATGACCGCGCTGATCACGATGGAAACCGCCCGGGCGCTGTTTCCCTTTGCCTACGGCGGATCCGCCGACAACATCCTTTATCAATGCACACCGGCGCAGCGCGAGCGCTATCTCCTCCCCACCATCGAGGGTGAACGGCTGAGTTGTTTCGCGCTCACCGAGCCGGACACCGGCTCTGACGCGACCAATATCAAGATGCCGGCGGTCCGTAAGGGGTCCGATTGGATCCTCAACGGCCAGAAGGTCTTCATCACGAACGGCGCCGACGCCGACTTCGCCATCGTCTTCGCCGTCACCGACCCGACCAAGGGCTACAAGGGTGGCGTCACCGCCTTCCTGGTCGACCGAGCGATGGGCTGGACGAGCCGGCCGATCCAAACGATGGGCTCCTGGGGGCCCGCAGAGCTGCACTTCGAGAACGTCCCGGTCCCGTCGGAAAATGTGCTGGGCGGGGTCGGCAACGGGTTCACGCTGGCGATGCAATGGATCGGTCAGGGTCGCTTGCTTATCCCCGCGCGCGCCGTCGGCCAGGCCCAGCGGCTGCTGGCGATGGCGCGGGACTACGCCCGCGAGCGAATCGCGTTCGGCCGGCCAATCGCGGAATACGAGGCCATCCAGTGGATGCTGGCTGACAGCGCGGTCGAAATCGAGGAAGTGGGCTGGCTGGTGCTGAACGCCGCCTGGCGTGCCGACCAATCCGGTGATGCCCGCCACGCGATTTCGATGGCAAAGCTGGCCGGTGCCGAAATGATCTGGCGGGTTTCCGACCGGGTGATGCAGATCCATGGCGGCACCGGCTACACGAAGGAGATGCCGATCGAACGCGTGATGCGAGACGTTCGCGTTTATCGCATCTACGAGGGCACCGACGAGATCCAGCGACGCTCGATCGCCCGCAATCTGCTCGAACGCGGGGCTCCCATCGGATCCTGGGCGTGATCTTTCGCAGCCGGTTCCCTGACGTTGACATCCCCGAGGTCGGACTCGAGCAGTTCGTGTTGGAGAACGCGCAACGCTTTGGCGATCGGCCCGCCCTGATCAATGGCCCATCTGGCAGGACGGTGACCTATGCCGCGCTGGTCCAACTGATCCATGGGCTGGCCCGCGGGCTGGCCGAGCGAGGCTTCCGCAAAGGTGACGTCTTCGCCGTCTACAGTCCCAACCTGCCGGAGTACGCCGCGGTGCTGCACGCCGTGGCGATGCTGGGCGGCATCACGACCACAGTCAATCCGCTCTATACGGTGCATGAGCTCGCCGAGCAGTTGGCCGACGCGGGGGCGAGCTATCTGATCACGGTTCCCCCGCTCCTACCGAAGGCGCTCGAGGCGAGCCGCGAGTCCAGGATCAAGGACCTGTTCGTCTTTGGCGAGGCACCGGGAGCGACGAGCTTCGCCAGTCTGTTGACCAACACGGGCGACCTACCCTCTGTGTCCATCGCGCCGAAGACGGACGTCGTCGTCATGCCCTATTCGAGTGGAACGACCGGCCTGCCAAAAGGCGTGATGCTGACCCACTACAACCTGGTGGCGAACATCTGCCAGACAGAAGCCGTCTTCCCCAGCGAGCACGAGCGGGTGATCGCGGTCCTGCCCTTCTATCACATCTATGGGCTCACGGTCTTGCTCAACATTGCCCTGCATCGCGGAGACACGATCGTCACCATGCCGCGCTTCGACCTCGAGCAATTTCTTGCATTGATGCAACAGCACGCGATCACCCGCGCCTATCTCGTTCCGCCGATCGTCCTTGCCCTCGCCAAGCACCCGCTTGTGTCCAAATACGACTTGGGCTCCCTGCTTTCTATCAATTCCGGGGCGGCACCGCTCGGGGCAACGCTCGAGCAAGCATGCGCCGACCGCCTCAACTGTTTCGTCGCCCAGGGTTACGGCCTGACCGAGACGAGCCCGGTCGTCTCGACCACGCCCATCGATCCGGCCCAGCGCCGCGCTGGTTCGGCCGGGCTTCTCATCCCCAACACCGAATGTAAGGTCGTCGACCCGGCGAGCGGGGCGGAGCTCGAGCCAGGGCAGCAGGGTGAGATCTGGGTCCGCGGCCCACAGGTGATGAAGGGCTATCTCAACCAGCCGGAAGCCACTGTCGCCATGCTTGGAGCGGACGGATGGTTGCACACCGGCGACATCGGGCTGGTCGATGAGGACGGCTACCTGTTCGTCGTGGACCGCCTCAAGGAGCTCATCAAGTACAAGGGGTTCCAGGTGGCGCCCGCCGAGCTGGAGGCTCTCCTGCTGAAGCATCCGGCCGTCGCCGACGCCGCCGTCATCCCCTCTCCCGACGCCGAAGCCGGCGAGGTCCCGAAAGCCTTCGTCGTGCTCAAAGCGACGGCGACTCCCGACGAGCTGATGGAGTTTGTCAACGGAAGAGTGGCGCCCTTCAAGAAGATCCGCTCCCTGGACGTTGTCGGCGAGATTCCCAGGAGCCCTGCCGGCAAGATCTTGCGTCGCACGCTGATCGAGCGCGAACGCTCCGTGTCGGCGCCGAGCTGATGGCGACGACGTTTCGCCCGGGCGAGCGATTTGCCGAGATGGACGGATGGCAGGCAAAGCCCGGGGAGCGCGGAATCTTCGCGACCCTCGGTTGGCGCCGCGTCGAAGTCGACCCGGGACGGGCCGTCCTCGAGTGGGAGCCCACCATCGACCACGCCTTTCCCGCCGGCAAGGACTGGATCGTCCACGGCGGCATGGACTGGCTGGGTGGTGCAGAAGACCCGTC
Source organism: Chloroflexota bacterium (assembly GCA_005880395.1). Taxonomy (GTDB): domain Bacteria; phylum Chloroflexota; class Dormibacteria; order CF-121; family CF-121; genus CF-13. Next base: position 5,889 of record VBHQ01000166.1, on the reverse strand, counting down.
GGGTCACCTTCGCGGCGGTGGAGCTGCACAGCGACACGGGTGTTCTGCTGGCCAGCGGCCGCGCGAGCCAGGTGATCATCAACCTCGAAGTCGATCCCGATCGTGATCGGCGCGGACCAGCCCAACTTCCCTCCCCCTCTGGGGGAGGGCAGGGCGGGGGATGATCAATTCCGATCGCCTGACCGCGGGCACCCTCGGCACTCTGATGCCACCGGCGGCGAACATCACCAGGAATGCCCAGCGGAACGAGAGCCAGGGCTATGCCGCACTGTGGTGGCCGGACCACTATATGGGCTGGTTCCCGCAGAGCGTGTGGACGCCCGACATCACCCCGTTGGCCGCGTTTCAGTCGAACCCGGACATCTTCTTTGATCCGCTGGTCGCGATGGCGGCCGCCGCCGGCGCCACGAGCAAGGTCACGCTCGGCACCGCGGTCACCGAGGCGCTGCGGCGCCATCCCGTCGAGCTGGCGCAAGCCTTTCTCACCCTCGACCACCTCGCTCCCGGCCGCGTCATTTGCGGCCTCGGCTCAGGCGAAGCCCTCAACCTGCTGCCCTATGGCATTCCCTTCGAGCGCCCCGTCGGACGACTTCAAGAGGCGGTTCGTATCATCCGGCTCCTCTGGTCAAGCGACGGGCCGGTCGACTTCGAGGGCGAGCACTTCCATCTCCGGCAAGCGGTCCTCGGGCTCGAGCCGACGACGCAGGGGCCGCCCGAGATCTGGCTGGCGGCGCACGGCCCGCGCATGCTCGACATCACGGGCCGCTATGCCGACGGGTGGCTCCCGGAATTCCTGCCGCTGGATGATTACCGGAGTCGCCTGAAACGGATCCATCAGGCACGCCAGGATGCAGGACGGTCGGCCGACCCTTTCACGCCCGCGATGTATGTCAAGCTGGTTCTCACCGACTCGCACGAGCAGGTCCCGTGCGCTACACCAGGCAGGAGGTAATGTCGATGGTCGAGGGTGTCCCGCCGGCCGTGGTCGAAGCCGGCGTGCTGCACGGCACGCCTGAAGAGGTCGCCCAGGAACTGGCCACCTACGCCCGGGTCGGGCTCCGGCATGTGGTGCTCTGGAACGTCACGTTCTTCAGCGACGCCAACCTCATCCGTCGCAGCTATCAATTGATGAGCACGCTGCTGGATTTGCTCCGCGACATCCGCATTGGCGAGTGGGCCGCCTCGAGCACGCGATGAGCGAACCGATCATCTCCAAAGATCTGATCGGCCGCCAATCAGAGGAGGTCCTGATCGAAGTCGAACGCGGGGCGATCCGGAAGTTCGCCGAAGCCGTCGGTGACACGACCGAGGCCTGTCTGCGTGGTGACGTCGCGCCACCCACCTTTCCCACGACGATTCGAATTCCCATTCCAGGACTGACCTACGACCTCGCCCGCGTGCTGCACGGTGGCCAGGAGTACCGGTTCGACCGCCCGATCCGAGCCGGCGACCGACTGCGATGTCAGACGCAGCTGACCGACGTCTACGCGCGCCAGGGCCGTTTGGGCGAGATGACCTTCCTCATCATTGAGACCAACGGCCGGGATGACAGCGGAAAACCGGTGTTCACGGGTCGCAGCACGGTCATTCTCCGATGAGCAGCCCGGTGACCGCTCGGCCGCAGATCCGCGACCTGTCGTCCGGAACCAGCCTGCCGGAGCTCCGCAAGGAGCCGATCACCAAGCAGCAGCTCGTGAGGTACGCGGGCGCCTCCGGCGACTTCAACCTCATTCATACCGACGACGAGACCGCCAGGCAGGTTGGATTGGAGGGCGTGATCGCGCACGGGATGTTGAGCATGGCCTTCCTCGGGCAATACCTCTGCTGGCTGAGCGGCCCCGAGTCGGTTCGCCGGTTCGAGGTCCGCTGAGGTGCTGATCCAGATGTGGGCCGAGAATCAACGCGGCGAGCAAGTGACGGTCGGAGATGCGGAGGTCATGATCCGGTGACGGCCCGGTTTGAGGGCCGCACCGTCGTGGTCACCGGGGGTGGGCGTGGAATCGGCGCCACGACTGCGGCACGCTTCGCCAGGGAAGGCGCCGCCGTTGTCGTTTCGGACCTCGATCGCGAGCCGGCCGAGGCGGTCAGCGGCGAGATCCGGAAAAGCGGATGGCGCGCCCTGCCGATTGCCTGCGATGTGACGGAGCGGGCGGCCGTGGAGCAGCTGTTTGAATCCGCGGTCAGGGAGTTCGACACCGTCGACATCCTGGTGACCTGCGCCGGCATCATCAAGGACAACCTTATTCATAAGATGTCGGATTCCGACTGGGACTCCGTCATCAACACCCACCTGCGTGGCACCTTTCTCTGCGCCCAGGTGGCGCAGCGCCTGATGGTGCCCAATCGGTTCGGCAAGATCGTCTTTCTCTCCTCGAGGTCAGCGCTTGGCAACCGCGGCCAGGCGAATTACTCAACAGCGAAAGCGGGCCTGCAGGGCCTCGCGCGAACGCTCGCCCTCGAACTGGGACCGTTCAACGTCAACGTGAACACGGTGGCGCCGGGCTTCGTCGAGACTCGGATGACGCGCGCGGTCGCCGAACGCACCGGCATGGACTACGAGGCGCTGAAGAAGACGTCGGCTGAGCAAACCGCCCTTCGACGCACCGGCCGTCCAGAGGACATCGCGGGCGTGATCACGTTTCTGTGCAGTGAGGATGCGAGCTTCATCACGGGTCAGACCGTCTATGTCACTGGCTCACCCTGACCAGGAACGGATCGTTGTCGAGACTACGACGGGCCCGGTGGAGGGCTCGGTGTGGGATGGCGTCGCCTCGTTCAAAGGCATCCCGTTCGCCGCGCCACCCTTTGGCGCCAACCGCTTCAAGCCTCCGCAACCACCGCAACCGTGGCGCGAGGTACGGCGCGCGAATGCCTACGGATGGGTCTCGCCGCAATCGCCGTACCCAGAACCGTTCCGCCACATGCTGGGCGACGCGGGCGCAACCGGAGAGGACTGCCTCAATGTCAATGTCTGGACGCCCGCTCCGCGCAACGGGCGGCGGCCCGTCATGGTCTGGATTCACGGCGGCGCCTTCCTCAGGGGATCGGGGGCGATCCCGGTATACGACGGAACGCGCTTCGCCCGCGACGGCGTGGTCTGCGTGACGATCAACTATCGCCTGGGAGCGGATGGCTTTCTCTGGCTTGGGGAAGGCGCCGTCAACCGAGGCTTGCTCGATCAGCTTGCGGCACTGCGCTGGGTGCAGGCAAACATCGAAGCCTTCGGCGGCGACCCGGCAAGCATCACGGTGTTCGGCGAGTCGGCCGGGGCCTTCAGCGTTGCCTCGCTGATCGCGAGCGAGCAATCGAGTGGCCTGTTTCAGCGAGCCATCCTGCAGAGCGGCGCGGGGCACCACGTCATCTCCGCCGCGACGGCGCAACTGATCAGCGCCATGCTCTGTGAGCGGCTCGGGGTACCGCAGACTGCCGACGCCCTGGCCGCCGTCCCCATCGAGCGGTTCACGCAGGCGCAGTCGGAGCTCGACGTGGAGCGAGCGATGCAACCCGATCCGCGCCGCTGGGGTGAGGTTGCCACCAACGGCATGCTCTTCGAACCGGTGATCGATGGCGATCTTCTTCGCGAGCGCCCGGTTGACGCGATGGTGAAAGGAGCCGGGGCGAGGCTTCAGGTCATGGTTGGCACCACCAGTGAGGAGTGGCGTTTCTTCACGGTCCCGACCGGCGTGATCGACCACATCACCGAGGAACGCGTTCTGGGGTTGGCCCAAAGACAGGGGCTCGATCCGGCGAACGCGGTCGCGACGTATCGCGAGGCGAGTCAAGGAGCAACGGCGGGAGATCTCTACACTGCCATCATCACGGACTCGTTCTTCCGCGTACCGGCCATTCGGGTGGCCGAAGCGCACGCTCGGAACCGCGCACAAGCCTATGTCTACGAGTTCGCCTGGCGATCCCCGATGTTCGACGGCCGGCTGGGCGCCTGCCATGCGCTCGAGCTCGGCTTCGTCTTCGACAATCTTGATCGCGCCGGCCCAATGCTTGGCGATGACGCATCCCAATCGTTGGCCGATGAAGTGCACCGGACGTGGGTGGAGTTCGCGACCAGCGGCAATCCTGGCTGGCGGTGCTATGACCTATCCCGCCGGCCGGTGAAGCGCTTCGGTGGCGAGGGTGGATCGGTCGTTGACGATCCGGGAGCATCAACGCGGCAGCTGTGGGAGGGAATCCGATGATGGCGCAACACACGCCCTTGACCGATTCTGACGCCATCATCGTCGCCTACGGCCGGTCGCCCATCGGGCGGGCGGGCAAGGGTTCGCTGGAAAATGTGCGGCCTGATGATTTAGCCGCCCACGTCACCGACAAGGTGCTCCAGAAGGTGCCGCAGCTCGACCGCACGACCATCGACGATGTGATCTGCGGCTGCGGCCTGCCGGCAGGAGAGCAGGGCTTCAACCTCGGGCGCGTAGTCAGCATCGTGGCCCGCCTCGATGTTCCAGGGACGACGGTCAATCGTTACTGCTCCTCCTCACTGCAGACGAGCCGCATGGCCTACCACGCGATCAAGGCCGGAGAGGGCGACGCCTTCGTCTCGGTCGGCGCCGAGTGCGTCTCGCGCTACGCGCATGGCTACGCGGACCCACCGGACGCACAAAATCCGCGCTTGCTTCCCGGCAACGTGGAGGAGTATCCCGATGTCTACATCGCCATGGGTCAGACCGCCGAAAACGTGGCAGATCGCGAGGGGATCACCCGTGAGGAGATGGACCGCTACGCGGTCAAGAGTCAGAACCTCGCGGTGCGCGCCCGTGACGATGGCTTCTTCGATCGGGAGATCATCCCGGTGCCCCTGCCGGACGGCAGCACGCTGCAACGCGACGACGGTCCGCGCCCCAACACGACGATGGAGGTGCTTGCGACCCTCAAGCCGGCTTTTCGCGAGAACGGCCGCGTGACCGCGGGCAACGCCTGCCCGTTGAATGACGGTGCGGCCGCTATCGTAATCCTGTCGAACCGCAAGGCCAAAGCCCTCGGCGTGCAACCGCTGGCTCGCATCGTCGCCAGCGCGGTCACGTCGCTGGAACCGGAGGTCATGGGACTCGGTCCAATAGAAGCCTCGCGACGAGCGCTGGCGCGCGCGCACATGAACATGGACGACATCGACATCCTCGAGATCAACGAGGCCTTTGCCGCGCAGGTCATTCCCTGTGCTCGGGCGCTGGGGGTTGATCCGCTGAGCGACAAGCTGAATCCACATGGTGGGGCAATCGCGCTCGGCCATCCATTCGGCATGACGGGAGCCCGTGTTCTCTGCACCTTGTTGAACGGGTTGCGGAGCGCAGACAAGACGATCGGCCTTGAAACGATGTGTGTTGGCGGTGGACAGGGCATGGCGATGATCGTCGAGCGGCTCGGCTGAGGCCGGTTGATGGCCTCCGCCAACGAACGAATGACCGATATCGCACGGCTGACCAGCGGATGGCGACATGTGAACTCGAGGCTCCGCCAACGTTTGAGCGAACTTCGTGCTGAGGATTTTCTGCTGACGGCCGGCGAAGGTTACTGGCCGATCTGGGCGATCCTTGGCCATCTTGCCGGGGCGCGGGTCTACTGGCTCTGCCACATCCTCGGACAACCTGGCATCCAGTCCACGCCGTTCGCGAACGCGGACACCGACGGTTGGGAGGATCACCCGGACATCCCGCGGTCGAAGGAAGAGGTTGTCCCGGCGCTCGACAGCACCTGGCTGGTCGTCGAGCGCTGGCTCGCGGGATGGTCACCTGACCGGCTGGAGCAGACCTTCAAACGGACCCTGCAGGATGGGACGATCCAGGTCCAGAGCCATCATGCCGTGCTCGTGCGCGTCATGACCCACGATGCCTTTCACGCCGGCGAGGTCTCGGTCATCCTCGGTACCCATGGGCGGGA
>VBHQ01000165.1:1468-7055 GCA_005880395.1 Chloroflexota bacterium | reverse complement strand
ACAGCCGTCCCTTACAGGTTGCAGCGCTGCTCCCGCCGGTTGGCGATCAGGTCCATGCCGCCGAGCAGCTGAGTGACATCGGCGACCGGCTCTCGCGTACGGGCACGCTGGGCCTCGAGGTTGCCAGTGTCGCGCTCAGCCAGCAACACCCCGGGGCGGCGACCAAGACCGCCGTCAGCGAGCGCGCGCTCGCCCTGCTCACCGCGGTCGCCGCCCGGATCAAGAAGGTGCAGGCGGAGCTGGCCGCCGTCCGCCGCGACCGCGCCGCCATCCCTTCATCCGGGCTGCTGCCTCAGCTCCAGTCCGCCGTTCACACGCTCGATGGAAAGCTGGGAGAGGTCAGCCAGACCGTCGATACCCTGGTTCGGCTCGAGCCTGGGATCGCGGAGTTGCTTGGCGCCAATGGACCTCGCACCTATCTCGTCCTCCAGCAAGATCCGGCCGAGCTCCGTGCCACCGGTGGCTTCATTGGCAGCGTCGGATTTCTCGCCTTCGATCACGGTCGAATGGCACCCTACCGCGCCGTGGACATCTATACGATCGACCATGGCACGGTCCGCCTCGGTGATCCCGGCTATGTCGCGCCCCCGGCACCGATCGACAGCCGGATCCATCCATCGAGCTGGGAGCTGCGCGACGCGAACTGGTCGCCGGATTTCCCAGCGACCGCCCGCGAGGCGGCGGCGCTGTACCAGAAGGAGACGGGCGCCCCGGTCAACGGCGTGATCGCGATCGACCCCTACTTGATGTCGCGCTTGCTCCAGCTCGTCGGACCGGTGACCGTGCCCGAGACGGGCGACGTCCTGACCCCGCAGAACTTTTTTGCCCTCACCCTCGCCAACGTCAACAAGGAAAACGGTGCCGGACGTAAGAATTTTCTCGGCTATGCGGCGCGCCCGATCTTCGAGCGTCTCTCGAGTCTGTCATCGTCGCAATGGATGTCGCTCTTGCAGACGCTGCTCAACAGCTGCCAGGAGCGATCGCTCCAGGCAAATTTCATCAGTCCGCAAGCGCAGTCGGTCGTCGACAACTTCGCCTGCAACGGCCAGGCCGCCGCGCCGGGCAGCGACAGGCTGCGCGTCATCGACTCGAACCTGGGCGGCAACAAGGATGACTTCTGGCTCAAGCGTCGCTTCGACCTGACGATCGCGCCGGCGACCAACGGATCGGTCGAGCACCGTTTGACCATCCACTACGACGGCAGCCAATTGGTCCCCAATGCTCGAACCGGGCTCTACATCGACTGGATCCGGGTCTATCTGCCCGCCGGCAGTCGGGTTGAAGAGGTGGGTGGCGCCGCCTTATCGGCCGCCGTGGAGAACGGCCGGCCTCTGGTGGCCGGCTGGATGCAGCTGAACTATGGCCAGTCGATCGACGTCGTCGTCCGCTACCGCACGTCCGGGCCCCATGCGCCCGGCCGGATCACCATCGACTGGCAGAAGCAGGCGGGGCGTTCCGCCGATCCAATTGCCGTTCATCTTCAGCTCCCCGCCGGAACCCGCGTTCTGGATGCGCGTGTCAATGGGCGCGCCGTCGGTCACGGCGGAGAGCTCCAGTCCGATCTCGCGGTAGATCGCGCTCTGCTGTTCGTTTACGGACGGGCAAGCTGACTGAGCGCAAACCTCAGGTCGCCGTCACTCGAGCGGTCCGCGAATTCGTCGGCGGTGACACGCGCATCGGCGGATTGACGCGGAATGTGCCTGGCGCCGGTACGTTGACGCCGTAATAACCAACCATGTCGACGATCACATCCGTTGAGCCGACGTGGTTGTAGAAGTCGATCGTGGCGTTGTTCCCTACCTTGACGACCACCAGGTTGGGAACGATCAGGCCGGCGACCCAGTTGAGGTCGGAGGCCGTGGGCCGTGGCTGGCCGTCCGGCCACACCGTGAGATAGCTTGGGCCGGTCGTGTCGGCAACCGTGACGTTCAGCACGACCGCTGAGACTTGCGAGGCCCCCGGACCGGTCAAGCCCAGGGTCGCCGTCTCATCCTGGCCGAGCGGTCCGAATCCTTGCCGCGTGTCAAGCAGCCTGGTCGGCGTGATCCCGACGAAATGGCTTCCGCCAAGCGTGCTGTTCCCATCGGTGAAGAAGCCACCGACGTCGGCGATGACGTTGACGCTTCCGGCGTGGTTATAGAAGTTCACCTGCCCGTCGGGTCCGACCTTGACGATGACGCGGTTCGGCACGATCTGGCCGCGCACGAAGTTGAGATTGGACGCGGTTGGACGCGTGGCGCTGCCGCTCGGAAAGACCGTGAGGTACGACGCCGCGGTTGGATCGGCGATCGTGACGTTGAGCACGACTGCCGAGACGCCGGCTGGCGCCACCGGGTTGCGTCCCGTCACCTGCAGATGCAGGGTCTGATCCTGGCCGAGCGGCGCACGCACGCCATTAGTGCCGGTCCCGTCTCGGGTGTCAAGTAACCGCGTCGGGACGACCGGGTTGAACATCCCGTCGGCCTGGTTCGAGTTCGTGGTCACGCTGACGTAGCCGGCGACGTCGAAGATGATGTCCACCTTCCCGAAGTGGTTATACGCGGTCACCTGGCCGTTCTGGCCAACCGCAACCTCGACCAGGTTTGGCGCGGTCACGCCCGGCGTCCAGTTGAGGTTCGATGCGGTCGGTCGCGGCACACCGGCCGGAAACACGGTCAGGTAGCTCGAGGCGTTGGTGTTGGTCACGGTCACGTTGAGCACCACCGCCGAGACACCGCTGGTCGGCACCCCGCCTGCGCCGGTGATCTGGACATTCATTGTCTTGTCTTGGCCCAGTGGCGCGATCGGGTAACCCCCGGTGCCGTCACGAGTGTCGAGAATGCGAGACGGCGGCAACGGATGATAGCTACCGCCGGCGAATGGATAAACCTTGTTGGACGGAGTCGAGGGGCTGCCGTCGCCGTTGGCATTGGTGGCGCTGACGATGAAGGTGTACGACTGGCCGTTCACCAGTCCGGGAACTCGAGTCGACGTTTTCCCGAGAGTGCCGGCGATGCCACCGGACGGCGAAGATGTCACCGTGTATTCCGTGATCGGGGAACCACCATCCGATGGCGCGCTCCAGCTGACGACGGCCGCACCATCGCCGCCATTCACGGCGGTGACGTTGGTTGGGATTCCAGGGGTTGTAGCCACGGTGACGGCGTTCGACGGCGATGAGGCGGCGCCTATTCCGGCCGCATTCCTGGCCGCGACGGCAAACGTGTAGTTGTTCGCGTTCAATCCGGGGATCGTCACACTGGTCTGCAGGGCCGCCGTCGACGTGACGGTCGGAGGCCCAACCAGCGTCGGTGGCTGCGCCGCCGTCCCGATGTATGGCGTCACGGTGTATTGCGTGATTCGGGATCCGCCTGTATACGGCGCAACCCAGGTGACGGTGGCCGAACCGGGCCCGGCCGTCGCGGTGACCAGCGGCGATGCCCCGGGAACCACCGGTGCCTGCATCCGATCAACGCGGCTGCCGCCCGCCTCGCTGATGTAGAGGCTTCCCGATGGCCCGACCGCGACGCCGCTGACCTGGTTGAGGGGATCGGCTGTTTGCGGTAGGCTCGACTGCTGAACCAGGGTGCTGTCGCCGGCGGTGAACATCGTCCCATTCGTCAACAGCTCACGGACCTGCCCGTTATCGGCGACGAACAGCGTGCCATCCGGTGCGAGTGCCACATCAGAGATCTGGCCCAGGGGGATGGCGGTCGCCGGGCCCCAGTCTTCGCCGCCCGCAAAACCGATCCCGGCAATTGTGCTGATGATGCCGCCCGGGCTCACCTTTCGAAGGCGGAAGTTGCCGCTGTCGGCGAAGTACAGGGTTCCGTTGCCGTCCAGCCTCAGACCCTTCGGCGAATTGATCTCGGCCGTCGTGGCCGCGGCGCCGTCCCCCGTGAAGCCGCCGGTTCCGTTGCCAACCACCGTCGCGATGGTTCCGTTTGCAACGGAGACTTTTCGGATCCGGTGATTTCCGGTATCGGAGATATAAATATTGCCTGCCGCGTCCAACGCCACTCCCTGAGGCGCGTTGAGCTGGGCTAGGGTGGCCACACCGCCGTCCCCGGTGGACCCGGCAATGCCGGTCCCCGCCAACGTCGACAGCACGCCGGCTGGCGTCAGCTTCAGGACGCGGTGACTGCCAGTATCGGCGATCAAGAGGTTGCCGGCCCCATCGCGGGTAAGCGCGGTTGGATCGTTCAGCGCCCCACTGGAAGATAGCGTGCTGATCGTCCCGTCGCCGGCGATCTTCCGTATCCGGTTGTTCGACGCATCGGCGATGAAGAGATTGCCGTTGGCGTCGACAACCATCCCCGACGGCTGACACAGCTGTGCGGCGAGGGCCTGGCCGCCGTCACCGACGAAGCCACATGGCCGCCCCGTCCCAACGACCGAGGTGATCGTGCCTTGCGCGTTCACGAAGCGCACTCTCAGGTTTAGCGCGTCGGCGATGTAGAGGCCACCGCTGCCGTCGAGGGCAAGCCAGCTCGGACTGTTGAGCATTGCCGACGCGGCCGGTCCAGCATCGCCCGAGAATCCCTGCACGCCGGTCCCGGCAACGGCCACCAGCTTCTGGGTGATCGCATCGATCTTCCAGACGCGGTGGTCGGCGCGGTCCGCAAAGAACAGGTTGCCATTGGCATCCATCGCCACTCCCTGCGGGCCGAGGAGCTGGGCCTGGAGGGCGGGGACGCCCGTGCTTGGCGGAGTCGTGCCGCCACCGGCGAGCACGGTCAGCGTTTGCGTCGACAGCACGAGCCGCTCGATCTTGTGGTTGTCGGTGTCGCCGATCAGCAGATTCCCATTGGGATCAACGGCGAGGCCGCGCGGCACGATCAGGCTTCCGTTGGTGCTCTGATAAATCGTCGTGACGACGTGCGTGGTGCCGTCGATCCGGTCGATGTTCGTCCCGTTATTGGTGACGTCGACGGCGTAGATGGTGCCGTTGCTATCGACAGCGACCGCCGTTGGAAAGGCGAGCGTGGCGACCGTCCCCGCCGTCCCATTCTTGATCTCTCGCACCTTGCCGTTTGCGGCGTCGGCGACGTAGATGGTGCCCGCGCTGTCGACGGCGATGCCGTACGGGCTGGCGAATTGGGCGGCGGATGCCGGACCGCCGTCGCCGACCGCGCCGCCATACGAGGCACGCGATCCGGCGATGATGGTTTCGGTCCCGGTCGCCGGGTCGAAGCTTCGGACCGCGGCCACGCCGTTATACGAGGTGGTGCCGGCCAGGATGTCGGTCAGGTACAGCTTGCCGCTCTTGTAAGCCAGGGCGTACGGTTCCTGGCCAATGCTCAGCGCCGCTCCGTTGCCCAGCGCGCCACCACCGCTGACGCTGGTCCCTCCCGGGACCCCGCCGGCGGGCGCGACGAACGTGTACTTGTCCGCCGCGCCGAAGACCGTGGCGCCCCCGCCTGCCCAGACGCGCACGTCGACTGTGCCGGTTGTCGCCGGCGGTGTCAACAGGACGATTTGCGTGTCGCTGGCGGAGACGAAGCTTGTCGGGTCAACCGCCGCCGCACCGAACTCGACCCTCCACGCGCCGATCAGGCCGGTGCCGCTAATCGTCAACAGCGTCCCGCCGGCGGCGGAGCCGCTCACC
>VBHQ01000165.1:0-1255 GCA_005880395.1 Chloroflexota bacterium | reverse complement strand
CGACGGCGCATACTCGCCCGCCACCCACACCTGGGTCGGATCACTCGGATCGACCGCCGCCGCCGAGTAGTCGCCCCACCGGGTGACACCACCGCAACTCGACGTGTCGTAGGCGCCCACGCCGGGCTCGAGCAGCGTTCCCTGTCGGTTGTCGAAGCTCGGATTCTCGATCGACATCAGGCTCGCGTACTGGTGGATCGATGCCGCGCTGAAGACCAGCGAAAGGTCGCCATTGCTATTGGGAGCGATGGCCGGATAAAAAAGGTCGGCCTCGCCGCCACCGATGTCAAAGTTTTGCGTGATCCCGCTGGAGCCGATCGTCGTCGCCATCATGTAGCGCAGGCACGCGTGAATGGCCCCGTTGGCCGCCGGCTGGCAGGCGTCGTTTGCGACGAGCCAGAGACTGCCGTTGCGGTAGGCGGCGTCGGTAAGACGGTCGTCCCCGGTGTTCAGTGGCGTCCCGCCATCAGGCTCCAACGCGTCTGGAGGGATGCCGCTCGGACCGAGGAACACCGCCGAGGAAGCCGCCCATGTGGCGGCGGCGGCCGGCCCGTCGACCAGGACCAGGCCGTAGGTTCCGGCGTGATAGTACGGCAGATAGATCGTGCTGGTGGCCGTGAACTCACGCGCCGGAATCATGCCGAAAAATGCCGACCCGGGCTTGAATGCCGTGTAGGCAGGAGTGTTGGCCGCATTGACGATGTCGGTTTTTCCGATCACGTAGATATCGGGCGTTGCGAAGCCGCAGGAGACCCCGCAGTCGAACTCGAACCAGCTGATCGCGATCTTGTCGGTGCTGACCGCCAGGTGCGGCTGGTCGAAGACGGTTGAGCTGGTGGTTGCCGCGAGCTGATAGACGGACCATACCCCGAGCGGATCGGCGGTCTTCGATATGGCGAGATAGGTGACCACGTCGAAGCCGGCATCGAACGCCATCCCGGAGGCGATGAACCGTCCGATGCCCTGGTCGTAGACGACCTGCGGGTCGCTGAAGGAAGAGTTCGCCGGGACCCCGAACATGGTGTTGAGATCAAACGGCGCGCCCTGCGCGACGCCCGATTTGCTCCACACCGAACCCGAGGCGTTGACCATCTCCAGGATGCTCGTCGGGCCAATGGCGATCTGGGTGTCCGGAGGCTCGACTCGCTGATCGGCCCCAAAGTCCGCGATCTGCTGATTGGCGCTCATCGCCGCAAACGCGATGGCTGCAGGCTGCACCGGAGCCGCATTGGTAGCAGCACCGCTCTTCGCTTGT
>VBHQ01000164.1 GCA_005880395.1 Chloroflexota bacterium | reverse complement strand
AGGCGGCCTCGCTCGAGACTGGACGCTCGCACCGTGGGCAACGTTCCACATCTTCAGCCTACCCGGTTCTCATTGAAATTACCCGCAAATTTCACCTGTACGATTAGGAAAGTGCCGGCCGCCGAGCCTTCGTCCTTCGTTCAGCTGCAGATCAGCGATGGCGTCGCCGAGATCATGCTCAACCGGCCGCCCTTGAACGTGCTCGATATCGAGATGCTCCGCCAGATCAACGCGAGGCTCGCCGGCTGCGCCTCGAGCTCGGTGCGCGTCGTCATCATTCGGAGCCTGGTTGACCGCGCTTTCTCGGCCGGGGTTGAAATCCGGGACCATACCAGCGGTCGGCTACCCGCGATGCTCGCCGAGGTTCGGGAGCAGGCGCAGCGACTGCTCACCCTGGACGCGGTCACCATCGCGGCGATTCATGGCTTGACGCTCGGGGGCGGGGCCGAGCTGGCCCTCCTCTGCGATGAGGTGGAAGCGGCGGAGGACACGGGATTCGGCTTTCCAGAGATCACCCTGGGCGCCTTTCCGCCGATCGCCGCCGGACTGCTCCCGGAACGCTCCACCTGGCCTCGAGCTATCCGTCTCTTATTCGGCAACACGGTGCCGGCCCAGACCGCCAAGGAGCTTGGCGTCGTCTCCGAAGTCGTCCCCAGCGAGACCCTCGTGAGCTCCGCCAGGGCTCGGGCTCGAGTGCTGGCGAGCTTCAGCGGCGTGGCGGTCCGAGGGCTACTGCGCGCGACGCGCGGCGCACGAGCGGCTGAAACCATGGGGCGGATCGACCGCGCGATCGAGGTCTATAAGGACGTGATCGCGCCGTCGGGCGACGCGCAGGAAGGAATCGACGCCTTCGTGCAAAAGCGCAAGCCGGCCTGGAGTCATCGCTGACGGACAAGCAACGGACGTTGCGCGAGGCGATCGCCGAACAGGTTCATGACGGCGATGCCATCGCTCTCGGGCTTGCCCTGGAGTCAGGGATCCCCTTTGCGGCCGTGCATGAGATCATCCGCCAGCAGCGTCGCGACCTGACGCTGATCGGGCCGATCTCCGACATGGCCTTCGACCAGCTGATCGCCGCCGGCACCACGGCGAGGGTGATCGCGGCCTGGGTTGGAAACGTCGCCGGTGGGTCGGGCTACGGCTTTCGCAGGGCCTACGAGCAGGCGATCCCCCGCCGGCTGGTGATGGAGGATCACTCGAACTTCACCGTCGGCCTGGCGTTGCAAGCCGCCGCGATGGGCGTGCCCTTCTTGCCGACGTTCACCGGGATCGGCGGCGACATCGTTCGTAACCATCCACGCATCCGGCCGATCGAAGACCCGTTCGGTGGTCCGGCGCCGCTGGCCGTGGCGGCGCTCAGGCCGGATGTCGCGATCATCCATGTCCAGCGAGCCGATGCCCAGGGAAACGCCCATCTGTGGGGGAACCTCGGACTCACCGTCGAAGCGGCCTACGCGGCACGGCGGACGATCATCACCTGCGAGGAAATCGTTCCTGAAGACATCATTCGCAGCGATCCCAACCGCACCATGATCCCCGGGTTCTTGACCACCGCCGTCGTCGAGGTACCCGGTGGTGCGCTGCCATCATCCGTCCAGGGCCACTGGCGGCGTGATTTCGAGCCGTTTCTGGATTATCACCGCCGCTCGCGAACAGCCGACGGTTTCGAGGCCTGGCTCCGCGAATGGGTGCTCGACATGCCTGACCGGGCCGCCTACCTGCAGCACATGGGCGAGGCCGCGGTTGAGCGGCTACGAGTTCGCGACGAACAGCTGGCGGCCTCAGCGAATTTCGCCCCGTGACCGCGGGCTACACGCGCCGCGAGCTGATGGTGGTCGCCGCGGCGCGCGAGATTCATGATCGGGAGGTCGTGTTCGTGGGAATGCGCCTTCCGTTGCTTGGGTTCGGCCTAGCCCGGGCGACCCATGCCCCCAATGCCGTCGGGCTATTCGAAAACGGCGTCATCCGCGACCGGCCGGCGGAGGCATTCATCTATACGATGGGCGACCCGCCGAACATCACCGGGGCGATCGCCTGCCTCGGCCTGCTGGATGTGATGAGCCTGCTCCAGCAGGGACGCGTCGATGTCGGCTTCATCGGCGGCGCCGAAATCGACCCGCTGGGCAACCTGAACACCACGCGGACCAGCGGCAGCGGATCGCTGGTGCGTTTGCCGGGCAGTGGCGGAGGCTGCGACATCGCATCGCTCGCCGGCCGCACCGTGTTGATCATGGAGCATGAGCCACGACGGTTCCGGCCGCACGTCGACTACATCACGTCGCCAGGCCATTTCCCGGGTCGCCGCCGCGGCGGCCCGTCGACCCTGATCACCACCCTGGGTGTCTTCGACCTCTCCCCCACTGGCGTGCGGGTTCGAACGCTTCATCCCGGGGTGACGGCGGAGCAGGTCCGCCAGGCAACCGGCTTCCCGCTCGATGTCAGCGACGCGGTGCAGGCGACGCCCCCGCCCTCGACTGATGAGCTCGCCCATATCCGGCGAGCGGACTCGGAAGGCTTCTGGACACGCCGGGAATCTCCCGCGAACCCCTTGCGTACGATGACGGCAGGATGACGCTGCCGGCGCCGGCCTGGTCGCCGGACCCCGAGCAGGCAGACGCGAGCGCCCTGCGCCGATTCATGGACGCGCACGATTGCGCCGACTACCCCACGCTGTGCCGCCGCGCGGCGCAGGATCCGGCATGGTTCTGGGACGCGCTGGTCAAGGCGCTCGGCATTGTCTGGTCGACCCCGTACGCCCGGGTGATGGATACATCGCCGGGGATTCCTTTTACTCGATGGTTCCTCGGCGGGCGCTTGAATGCCTACGAGTCGGCGGTCGTTCGACACCGCCAGGCCAATCCGGACCGGCTCGCCCTGATCGGGGAGACCGAGAGCGGGGCCACCCGTACGCTCAGCTATGGAGCGCTCGAGCGCGAAGTCGAACGCGTGGCAGCAGGCCTGCGCCGCCTGGGGGTCGGGCGCGGCGTCGCGGTCGGTCTGTACCTGCCGCTCGTGGTCGAGAATGCCGTCGCGCTGCTGGCTTGCACCAAGCTGGTCGCGATCGCGGTGCCGCTCTTTTCCGGGTTTGGCGCCGAGGCCCTTCGGCAGCGGCTCGCCGACGCCGACGCCAAAGTCCTGCTCACCGCCGACGGCGCCAGCCGACGTGGCCGGCCGGTCGCCATGAAGCCGATCGCCGAGCGGGCGATCAGCGATCTGCCGCACGTCGAGCGCCTGGTCGTCGTCCATTCCCTCGAGCCGGATGCGTCCTCGACCTCGCAACGCGAAGTGGCATGGGAGGAACTATTGCGGTCCGATGGGCCCGCGGTTCCGACGGAGGCCATGGCCCCGGATGAACCGTTGATGCTGCTCTATACCTCCGGCACGACCGGTCGCCCCAAGGGCACGGTCCATGGTCACGCCGGGCTTCCAATCAAGGCAGCGCAGGACTGGTCGCTCGCCATGGACTTCAAGGCGGGCGAACGCTTCCTCTGGGTCACCGACATGGGCTGGGTCATGGGGCCATTGCTCGTCTTCGGCAGCTTGATGCTTGGCGGGACCGCGGTGCTCTACGATGGCGCGCCCGATTATCCGGACCCGTCGCGAATCTGGTCGGTCGCGGAGCGGCATGGCGTGACCCATCTCGGGATCTCGCCCACGCTCACCCGTGTGCTGATGGCAGCCGGCCAGCGAGCTGAGCCGGTCAAGCCGTTAGCGGCGCTTCGGGTGTTGTCTTCGACCGGCGAGCCGTGGACCCCCGAAGCATGGACCTGGTTGTTCGAGACGGTTGGGGATAGCCGGCTGCCGATCATCAACTATTCCGGGGGGACCGAATGCGGCGGCGGCCTGGTCGGAGGAAACGTGTTGACGCCGGCGAAACCCGGAAGCTTCGCCGGACCGCTGCCTGGCGTCGATGCCGCCGTGTTCAACGAGGCGGCCGAGCCGGTCATCGGCGAGGTCGGGGAGCTCGTCGTGCGCCAGCCTTACCTGGGCATGACGATCGGCTTCTGGAAGGATCCGCAACGTTATCTCGAGACTTACTGGTTGCGCTGGCCCAACGTCTGGGTCCACGGCGATTGGGCAATGATCGATGACGACGGCCTCTGGTACATCCTTGGCCGATCGGACGACACGATCAAGGTCGCCGGCAAGCGCGTCGGGCCGGCCGAGGTCGAGGCCGCCGCTATGGACGGCACCGAGGTGGCCGAGGCGGCCGCCGTCGGCGTGCCGGACCCGATCAAAGGCCAGTCGGTCGTGGTTTTTGCCGTCGCCCGGCCGAGCGCCGACGAACGAAATATTCCACGCGCGGTCTCGCGCAGCGTGGAGCAATCGTTGGGAAAGCCGTTCAAGCCGGCGGCGGTCCATGTCATTCCCCGGCTGCCCAAGACGCGCAACGGCAAGATCCTGCGGCGCGTGATCCGCAACGTCTTTCTCGGTGATCCAGCCGGCGACCTGTCATCGATCGATGACATGGGATCCCTCGATCCGATTCGAACGCTGGGTCAAGGTCCCCAGCCGAACGCCTCCCCCGGTATGGGAGGGAGAGAAATTAGTTAGCGGAAGTACTCCCGAAGCGGGACATTGCTCGACCAGCTGGCGGCGTTCAAGTGGGCCAGCCGAAACGCGTCCTCGATGGTGCGCAGCAGGCCGTAGTGATTCTCCGCGACGGCCGAGCGATAGCCGCTGATCGAGCGCGGGGAGATGACGAGCGTCGCGAGGTGACCCCCCCAGCTGTCACCGCAACAGCCGGCGCTGGTTGATCCCTCGTCGAAGGTGATGAAGAGCACGCCGCCGTTTCGGAAGGCGGCCGAGCCGGTGATGGTGGGCACGACGCTGCGCAGCCAGGTATCGCCGGTTGCGACCGAGCAATCGTGCATGTCGTTGCACATGTTTGGCGTGATCCAAACGAAGTTGGGGACGTTACCGCTGCTCATGTCCGCTCCGAACTGGGTGAAGGGGACGACGTGCGAGGCGCAGCGGGCGGCGTTATTGCGAATGTCGTCGTAATACACGAAGGGATCGTGCTTCATCGCGTAGTTGCCGGACGAGGCGCCGGTGTAACAGGCCGACGGCATATCCTCCATGTAGGCCTTCCAGGTCCGCCCGCTGGCCTCCACCTGGTCGCCGATGTTGGTCGCGTTGATAAAGCAGGTCGTACAGTCGCTCGTGGTTCCGAAGGTGCTCCCGGCCGTCAGCGCCAGGTAGTTCGGCAGGCTTGGGTGCGAGGCGCCATAGTAGTTGGTCGCCAGCCCGTAAGCGCTCGCCAGGCCGTTGATGTAGGGCGCCGAGCCGCTTCCGATGATGCTGCTGTATTCGTCGTTCTCCATCACGATCACGAAGACGTGGGAAAAGGCAGGGACCCCTGGCGGCGGCGGCGGCGACGTTGGACGCGAGGAGGCGGAATGCGTGGCGGTGGCCGGCGCGGCCGCCGGAGCGGTGGCAGCCGGGGCGGCGGACGGGCTGGGGCTCGGGATTCGAGCCAAGGCCGTGAGCTGCGCCAGGTGCTCGGTCTGTTGGGCGGCGAAGTCGTTGTTGGCGGCAGCCGCTTCGACGCGATGACTTGTCACCGCGCTGGCAGCCGTTGACTTGGCCAGCTTGCCGCCGATCATCATCACGGTCGCAACGATGATCACGACGGCGCCGGCAGCAACGAAACTTGCCGTCTTCAGCCCCAAGGATTTCATGACTCGATTGACGCGATCGCCAGCAGCGACTTGCGGAT
>VBHQ01000026.1 GCA_005880395.1 Chloroflexota bacterium | reverse complement strand
GCGAGGCCGATGTAGCCAACGGGATCCTGCCAGTTCCGCTGCGCGCCGAAGATGGCACCAAAGGAAAGACCGCCAACGGCGAGAGCCACGATGGCGGCGCCGAACCAATCAAAGCGAGGGGTTGCCTCCTCGTCACGACTCTCGGGAACATGCACATAGGTCGCCCACAAGGCAATGGCGATCAGTGGGACATTGATCAAGAAGGCGGCTCGCCATGAGATCGAATCGACGAGGAGCCCACCGACCACCGGTCCAAGGATCGTGGTGGCGCCCGATGCGCCCGCCCAGACGCCGAAAGCCCGACCCTGCTGTTCGCCCTCGAAGTTCGCGGTGATGAGTGCCAGCGACCCGGGGACGAGAAACGCTCCTGCGGCGCCCTGGAGAACGCGGAAGAGCACCAGCAATTCCATGTTCGGCGCGACGCCGCAGAGCACCGAGGTCACCCCAAAGGCGGCCAGGCCGAACATGAAGGCACGCTTGCGTCCGTAGAAGTCGGTGAGGGCGCCGGCCAGGATAAGCAGCGCGCTGAGCGTCAGCAGATAGGCGTTGTAGACGTAGGACTGGCCTTCGAGAATGCCAAGGAAAAGCCGTGGAAGATCGCGCCCGATGCGCGGCAACGCCACGTTCACCACGGTCGAATCGAGGAACACGATGCCGGACCCGAGGACGGCGGCAATCAGGATCCAGCGGCGGCGCTCAGCCATCTATCCCTCCTCCCGATACGGTCTGCGCCGATTGTAGAACCGGCGCCGTAGAGCCGCTCGACTGCATCTGACGGAGCAAGGCGAGGGCGAGGGGAGGGAACCCGACAACCGATAGGAGACCGGCGCCGACGAGCGCGGCGGCGGTGGCTGGTCGCATCAGCCCCAGGCCCACGCCGATCGCCGTCGCGGCCACGATGAAGGGAAGCGACGTTGCCTGGAGAAGTCCGGCCGCGATCGAGCGGCGGAGGCCAATGGTCCCCCGATAAATCAGGGCCGGCGCACCGCGAACGATCAGCAGGCCGGCGAGAAAAACCGGCAGGCGGAGCAGCGCCGACGGGCTACCGAATAGCGCCCGCAGATCGAACTGCAAACCGCTGGTCACGAAGAAGACCGGAATGAGAAAGCCGTAGCCGATCGCCTCGAGCTTCAGCGCGAAGTTTGGATGCGTGCGGCCTTGATCGCGGTCGATGAGGCGGAGCGTGGCACCCGCGAGGAAGGCCGCCAGGATGGTCTCGAGGCCGAGTCGCTCGGCCAGCGCGACGAACGCGACCAGCAGCAGCAGGGACGCGCGCACGCGAATTTCCGCCGTCGTGTCCTGCAGCCGAACCAGCAACCCCGATAAGCGCATACCCCGTTCGACTCGCTGGATGCCAAGGACCAACAACCCGATGACGAGCGCGAAGCCGCCAAGCAGGATGAGCTTGGTGATCGGCGAGCTGGCCTCGCGGCTGAAGAAGAGGGACAGCAGGATGACGGCGCCAAAATCGGCGAGACTTGCTGCGCCGATCACCAACTGGCCAAACGGCGTCGATGCTTCTCGAGCGTCTTTGAGGACGGGGACCACCAGGCCGAGCGAGGTCGCCAGCAGGATGATGCCGATCAGCAGCGGGCTCTTCGCCAACCCGGCCGCGAAAGCAAGATAGCCGACCAGAACGGCCGCCGCTACGGAGAACGCGAACGCGACGCCGGCGAGCCTGAGGATCGGGCCGCGCAGGCGCTGGAGGTCGATCTCGATGCCGGCGAGAAACAGCAGGAAGGCCAGGCCGAGAATCGAAAGAATCTGCACCGGAACATCGACGTGCACCCAGCCAAGGACGGCCGGACCGACCACGATGCCGGCAACGATCTCCAGCACGACGGCCGGCAGGCGCAAGCGTGGCAGCAACGCAACCACCAGGGGTGCCACCACCGCAATTGCCGTGACCGCAAGCAGATTGGCGAAGGAGATCGTGGGCATCAGTCGCTCGACGTCGCGGTCACGGCCGGCTGGCGGCCGGCTCGCGCGCCCCGATCGGGATGTTTTCCAGCCGTACCTCGCCCCATCCCTCGCTGAGATGCGGGTCGACGCGCAGCTTGCCGTTGATCGCGTCCAGGCCCAGCGCGGTGCGCAGCGCCATCAATGGGGCGCCGGCCGCCCACGCCTGGGGCCGCGACGCGGTCGGATACTCGACCGGCGCGCCGGTCTCCTCACGACCGAAACCGGCGAAGACCTCGGGGAGCCGGTACTCAAAGGCGGCGGCTGCCTGGATGAGCATCAGGGCAAGGTGCGATGCCTCCTCCCGGTGCCCGTACCGTCGCATGCCCTCGGCAACCAGCGCGGTGTCGTGCGGCCAGACGGTGCCATCGTGGTATTCGATCGGGTTGTAGCCGGCGTCCTTGGCAGACATCGTGCGAATGCCCCAGCCGGTGAACATCTCGGCCGACATCAGGCGACGCGTCAATTGGGCGGCACGATCCGAGGGCACGATGCCCGACCACAGCAGGTGACCGACGTTGGAGGTCATGGCGTCGACCGGTCGCTTCTCGCCATCGAGCGCGAGGGCATAGTGCCCGCGGCCCGCGATCCAGAAATCGCGATTGAAGCGCTCTCGCAGAGTGGCGGCATCGCGCTCGAGCCGTTTCGCGAGAGCCGAATCGTTCCAGACCTCGCGGGCGAGCCGCGCCGTCCGCATCCGAGCGTCGTAGGCATACCCCTGGATCTCGCAGGTCGCGATCGGACCTTTCGCGGCGCTGCCGTCGCTGAAGAGGATGGAGTTCCACGAGTCCTTCCAGCACTGGTTGACAAGACCTTCTTTCGAGCGCGTCTGGTACTCGAGATAGCCGTCACCATCCGGATCGCCGTACCGCTCGATCCATTTGAGCGCCCGCATCGCCGCCGGTTTCAGACTGCGGATGAAATCTCGATCATTGGCCCAGCGCTCGTACTCATCGAGCAGGATCAGGAACAGCGGCGTGGCATCGTGGGTGCCGTAATAGGGACTGTGCGGGCGCTCGCCCACCATGGTCAGCACCCCGAGCCGCAGTTCATGCAGGATCTTGCCGGGTTCGGCATCGCGAAAGGCGTCGTCTTCATTGGCTTGCCAGTGGGTCAGCGCCTCGAGCGTGGTGCGCGCCAGATGCGGCTGAAAGGGTAGCGCCTCATAGGCCGTGATCAGACTGTCGCGACCGAAGAGGGCCATGAACCAGGGAAGGCCGGCGGCAGGTAGCGAATACGAGAGTGTCTTCAGCGGACGGAACCGCAGCGCGGCGAGATCGACCAGGCTCTGGCGATAGGTATGCCGCAGCACGTCGTTGTCGGTGCTCATCACCGGCGCCTGCGCCATCCACTGCTCGAACGAGGTCGGCATGTCCGGCCTGGGGTTGCCGAACGTCCGCTCCCCGTGGCGAAGGCGATACATCTCGCCGGTGCCGACCGGCGCCACGTCGATGCAGGTGTGCCATTTGCCGCGCGGTTCCAGGGTCAGCTCGGCGTGAGCTCGCTCGGGACCGACGGTGAAGGGTGGGCCGAAGGTGATGATCGTCTGACGGCGGAAGTCATCGCGGTGGAAGATCAGCTGGACATCGTCGGTGGCTACCTCCGTGCGAGTATGCCCGCGCCGCGGCGCGTGATCCTTCACCTCGAACAGGTCGGCGAAATCGCTGCCGTACTCGACGTCGATCGTGATCGTCTGCGGTTTGTCGCTGTGGTTGTGAATCGTCAGATCCTCGTGCAGACCGATGGCGACAAAGCGATCTCGCCGGATCGAGATCGAGGGATTCTCGCCGACATTGACGCTGGCGAGCGTGGCGAAGATCGCCGCCGAGTAGTAGTCGACCGACCGGCTCGTCAGGACGTGGGTCGGCCGTCCATTGACAAGCAGGCGCCATTTCGAAAGATGGCGCATGTCCGCGTGGAAGAAGCCGTTTGGCAGGTCACCCGGTTCGACGTCGCCGGCTCGATCGGATACGAAGAAGGTATTTCCGTCCAGCACCGTGAGCTCGTCGGCCATCGAGGTCCCCTCCTCCCGGATATCCCCCTGCCGCTAGAGTACGACGGATGGCGGAGAAGCTCGTTTCCCGCGGCTTCACCGGCAAACGGCGCCAGCCGGAGCGCGCCGGCCGGGTCCCGCCCGGCCAGTACCTGGTCAACAACTTTCCCGTGCTTTCCGCCGGACCCACGCCGCGAATTCGGACGGAGCAATGGAGCTTCACGATCGACGGATTGGTTCGCCAGCCGGTGACCTGGACCTGGACGCAGTTTCTGGAGCTGCCCTCCAAGGAATACGCCGTCGATATCAGCTGCGTGACCAAATGGACCCAGCTCGACATGAAATGGAAGGCGGTCGGCGTTGACACGCTCCTCGAGGCGGTCGAGCTGGATGCCAAGGCGGCCTTCATCACCGCTCACTCGTATGGCGGCTATACCACCAATCTCGCCATCCCCGACATTGTCAACGACCAGGCTTTCATCGCCTACGAATACGATGGCAAGCCGCTGGCGCCCGAGCACGGAGGTCCCGCGCGCCTGGTGGTCCCGCATCTCTATTTCTGGAAGAGCGCGAAGTGGGTGCATGGGTTTCGGATCGAAGAGCGCGAGCGCCTGGGCTTCTGGGAATCGCTGGGCTATCATCGCCGCGGCGATCCCTGGAAAGAAGAGCGGTACAGCGGCGACTGATGGCGAAGCCGCTCACATGGCAGAGCGCCACCGTCGAGGCGATCCATCCCGAGACGGCTCGAGCCAAAACCTTTACCTTCGAGCTGCCAGACTGGATTCCGCACCGAGCTGGGCAGCATTACGATCTCCGCCTCACCGCGCCCGACGGCTACCAGGCCGAGCGCAGTTACTCAATCGGGTCCGAACCGGAACGGCAAGGCGTCATCGACCTCACCGTGGAGCGCATCGACGATGGTGAGGTTTCGCCCTACATGCATGATGTGGTCGCCGTCGGCGACCGGCTGGAATTGCGCGGGCCGATCGGCGGCTATTTCGTCTGGGATATCGAGCTCGGCGGACCGCTGCTGCTCGTCGGCGGTGGATCCGGCGTGGTCCCCTTGATGGCGATGATCCGGCACCGGGCCGCGCTGAAATCGCCGGTGCCGACGTCCCTTCTGTACAGCTCCAGGTCAGCCGACGATGTGATCTACGCCGGCGAGCTCGAGCGGTTGGGCGCCCAGCATGACGGCCTGGAGGTCGTCCATACGTTCACACGGCAGCAGCCTGCCGGCTGGGCCGGCTATCAGCGGCGGATCGACCGCACCATGCTCAGCGAAGTCAGCGGGCCGCTGGGCAAAACGTTGCGAGCCTACGTGTGCGGGCCAACCATTCTCGTCGAGCTGGTGGCGAATAGCTTGCTCGATCTTGGCATTGCCGCGTCGCAAATCCGTACCGAGCGATTTGGGCCAACCGGAACCTGAGGAGGAGCCAAAACATGAGCGTAATTACTGACGATGTGAACCGATCGCTGATGACGGATGGCAACTCGGTTGCGGGTCTGCTCTACGACTTGTTTGCACGGGAGATGACCGCGGAGCCAACCGAGTGTGCCGCGTGTGGCAGGGAAGGAGAGATTGGCACGCTGCTTGCATTTACGAGGGCGCCTGGCGTTGTGCTCCGATGTCCCGCCTGCGACAACGCGATGCTGCGCGTGGTCCGAACCGCCAGCCACACCTACATTGACGCCCGGGGAGCGGCCTATCTACGAATCGCCCGCTGAAGTTACGGGCTCGATGACGGGGTCGGTGATGCGCTAGCAGACGCACTGGCCGAAGCCGACGCGCTTGCGTCTGCTGAG
>VBHQ01000025.1 GCA_005880395.1 Chloroflexota bacterium | reverse complement strand
GCGCTCTTCAGCTTGGGGTGGGTGGTGAGCCCGAGGTAGTTATTGGAAGAAAGGTTGAGTACGCGTTTGCCGTCAACCACCGTCTCGGTGTCCTGGGGCGCGCCGAGCACGCGTAACGGCCGAAACAGATGCTGCTGACGCAGCTGTTCGAGCTCATCCTCGAGGAACTTCGTTTTCTTTTCCGTGATCATCATGGCCTCCTAACCGCTGTTCGGCAGCAGCACGACTTTGCCCGAGCGGCCGCTCTTCATCTGCGCCATCGCCTCTTGGAAGTCGTCGAGCGGGAATCGATGGGTGATCAGCGGCGAGACATCGACCTTGCCGCTGCTCAGATAGTGCGAGGTGCGTTCCCAGGTGTCCCAGATCTTGCGCCCAAAGATCCCGTAGATCGTGATGCCCTTGGTCACGACCAGGTCGTTGAGGTCGAGCGTCACCGGTTGATCGCCGATTCCCAGCAGGCTGATCCAGCCGCCGCTGTGCAGGACTTCGAGGCCCTGCTGGATGGCCGCCGGATGACCCGACATCTCGAGGACGACGTCGACGCCGACGCCGGCGTTCGCCTCACGGATCTGACGCACGACGCTGTCGGAAGGCGCGAAAACGGCGGTGGCGCCCATCCGTTCGGCAAGCTCACGGCGATACGGGTTCGGTTCGACGCCGTAGACCGCGGCCGCGCCTTCCGCCCTGGCGATCCCGACGGCGCAAAGGCCGATCGGGCCCAACCCGAAGATCGTGACGGCGTTCTCCCGCAACGGCCCGGCGAGCGCCGCATGCACCGCATTCCCGAACGGCTCCTGGAGGGCAGCGACTTCAGGGGTGAGCCCCGGAGCGTTTCGCCAGCAGTTTTCCGCAGGCAGAAGCACATAGCGGGCGAACGACCCGTCGCGGTCCACGCCGAGGACCTTCACGTTCTCGCAGAGGTGATAGAGACCGCGCCGGCACTGGCGGCAGGTGTGGTCGATCACGTGCGTCTCGGCGGCGACGAAGGTGCCCGGCTTCAGGGTGTCCACCTCGGCACCGACCGCAACCACATGCCCGGAGACTTCGTGACCAAAGATCCTGGGCGGATGAATGTGACGGCGCGCCCAGTCGTTCCAGTCAAAGATGTGCACGTCGGTTCCGCAGATCGAGGAGGCCGCAACCTCGATCAGGACGTCCCGGCCCTCCGGCTCAGGGATAGGCACCTGGTCGAATTCGGCGCCCGGAGCCGCAGTGGCCTTGACCACTGCCGGCATCGACGTCATGGGTTCATCTTAGCCGCGACCAAACCCGTATCCTGAAGGGCGAAATTCGGGCAGGAGGGAGTCATGCGAGCCTACGTCTTGATCAACTCGTCGGCAGGAAAGGCGATCGAGGTGGCGAAGGCCCTTCAGGGGGTCAAAGGGATCGAGCTGGCGGACGCCATCACCGGGGAGTACGACGGCATCGCCATGGTGGAAGCCGCCGACGTGGCCGCGATCGGCTCGATCATCGTCGAGAAAATCCAAAAGATCGACGGCGTCTTCAAGACCGTCACCTGCCTGGCCGTTCGGTAGCCGCGCTAGCGCAGCTGCCCGTAGGCGTGCTCGACGGTCAGCGCGATGAGCAGCCGCTGCTCCGCGAGCATCGCGGCATCGTACTCGGCCCAGTCCGGATGCTCGCCGCGCACCTTGCGGTAGTAATGGCGCAGCTTCTCCGCCAGCCCATCACCCTCGATCAGCTCGGCGGTTCCATCGACGACGAGGTATTCGTAGTCGTCGCGTCCCTGGACGTGCAGGGCGGCGCGCGGATCGCGGCGAAGGTTCTTCGTTTTGGCCCGGGTCTGCGTGACCGAGATCTTGATCCGTCCGTCCTGCTCGTCGACGAAATACAAGATGTTGGATAGCTGCGGGCGGCCATCCCGACGGATGGTGGCGAGCACGCCGTGGTGTCGCCGGTGAAGAAAGTCCTTCGCGCGCTCGAGATCGATCACCTGGAAATGCTACAGCCGGCACCCGAAGGCGCCGGCTGCATTCGAAGGTCAGTTAAAAGAGCCTGACTACTTCTTCTTCGACGACTTCTTCGCGGCTTTCTTCTTTCCGCCTGCTTTCTTCTTTGCGGCCATTCCAGGTCACCTCCTTCTTAGTGAGATTCTCCCGGTCGGCCGCTTGTACGCCGCCGCCGAACGCGCGTGAGCGCCACGGAAACCGTGGACGCGCGGGCGCCGACGAGGCCGGGTACCGGAAGCAAGGAGGAAAGAAAGAAATGAGGGGCGCGACGGGCGGTCGCAATCGACCCTCCGGAATGTTGTGGCCATGCGATGGCCATCGTCGATGTGAACCTCGAAGTTTTGTGAGTGTTGCCCTTCTTCAGCTCGCCGCTCTGACCATCGCGATCGCGATCAGAGCGCGGCACAGCGCTCATTACCTGCGACCATAGCATGAATCGAAGAGTTTTGCACAGTCTCGGCGAAAAATTTCTCGCGATGCGGCGCGATGATGGTGGCACGACGGAACACGAGACGAAAACTTTCGCGCGTTAGGAGCACCGACCTCCGTCGCAACAGGTTTCGTAGTAGAGACCGCAACCCCGGCAGCGAAATTTGCGTCCGTCCCAGTCGGTTGGACCGCCGCATGGACATTCCGGACCGTCGTGCGCCCAGGAAGGATGTGTCGTCAACGCTCTCAACGTAGGGGAGGAGGAGGCCACGCGGGCCTCTTCCTCCTTATTGCTTAGGAGCAGCCGCTCGTGCTGCCGCAGTTCAGGCACTTGTAGCAAGTTCCATTGCGAATCATGATCGAGCCGCAGTCCGAACAGGCGGGCGCGTCCTCTTGACCCTGGAAGCTGATCTTCACCGGACCCGCGACCGTCGATGGCTTGCTCGGCGTGGCCGGTGGGCCGCTGGTCGCGGTCGGTGATGCTTCGAGCTCGATGACGGGCTCCCGCCGCACAATACCGACCACCTCCTGCTCGCCGCTGCTGAGGAATTTCGAGGCGAGCCAGCGGAAGATGTAATCGGTGATCGACTTCGCGATTGGAATTTCCGGGTTCTTGGTAAAGCCGGAGGGCTCGAAGCGCGTGTGCGCGAACTTCTTGACCAGGACTTCCAGCGGAACGCCGTACTGGAGCGCCAGCGAGATGCTGGTGGCAAAGGCATCCATCAGCCCGGAGATCGTGCTGCCCTCTTTGGACATGACGAGAAAAATCTCGCCCGGCGTGCCGTCCTCGTAGATCCCCACCGTGATGTAGCCCTCGTGGCCCTGGATATCGAACTTGTGCGTGATCGCCCGCCGCTCGTCCAGCAGTTTGCGCCGGACCGCGTGCGGCGGCTCACTCGAGGCTGCGGCCACCATCGCCGCCACCGGCTGGGCCGCGCTTTTCTTGCTGTCGAGCGCCGTGTTCAACGGCTGCGAACGCTTGGAGCCGTCACGGTAGATGGCGATCGCTTTGAGGCCCATCCGCCATCCCTCCATGTAGACCTCCATGATGTCCTCGGATGTCGCGTTCTCGGGCATATTGACCGTCTTCGAAATCGCGCCGGAGATGAATGGCTGAGCGGCCGCCATCATCTTGACGTGTCCCATGTAGTCGATCGTCCGCGCGCCCTTGGCCGGCTTGAAAGCGCAATCGAAGACCGCCAGGTCATCGGGACGCAGGTGCGGTGCGCCCTCGATGGTGTCGTGCTCGTCGATGTACTGCAGGATCTCGGACACCTGGACCTCGGGGTAACCGATGCGGCGCAAAGCAATCGGCACCGTCTGGTTGACGATCTTGAGCATGCCGCCCCCGACCAGCTTCTTGTACTTGACCAGCGCGATGTCGGGCTCGATCCCGGTGGTGTCGCAATCCATCATGAAGCCGATCGTGCCGGTGGGGGCGATCACGGTCGCCTGGGCATTGCGATAGCCATAGAGATCGCCGAGCTGGCAGGCCTTGTCCCAGGCATCCCGGGCGGCGCTCAGCAGCGGCAGCGGCACATGGGCCGGGTTGATGTGGTTGACCGAGCTGCGGTGCTGGTCCATGACGCGTAGCATCGGCTCACGGTTGACGGCAAAGCCGTTGAAGGGTCCCTTCTTCTGGGCGATCCTCGCCGACTGCGCGTAGGCCTCGCCGGTCATCACCGCGGTCAGCGCGGCGGCGACGTCGCGACCGGCGTCGCTGTCATAGGGCAGACCCGACGCCATGAGCAGCGCGCCCAGGTTGGCGTAGCCTAGCCCGAGCGGCCGGAAGTCCTTGCTGTTCTTGGTGATCGCCTCGGTCGGATAGCTGGCGTTGTCGACCAGGATCTCCTGGGCGGTGATCAGCACGCGGCAGGCTTCGCGATAGGCCTCGACGTCGAACTCGCCCCGCTCGTCGAGGAACTTCATCAGATTGATAGAGGCGAGGTTGCAGGAGGTGTCGTCGAGGAACATGTACTCGGAGCACGGGTTGGAGGCGTTGATCCGATCCGTGTTGGGCGAGGTGTGCCAGTGGTTGACCGTGGTGTCGTACTGCAGTCCGGGATCGCCACAGGCCCAGGCGGCATCGGCCATCATCCGCATCAGGTCACGGGCCTTGTAGGTGTCCATGATCTGACCGTTGGTGATGGCGAAGGTGTGCCAGTCGGCATCCTCTTCCACGGCTTTCATGAAGTCGTCCTTGACCCGGACGCTGTTGTTGGAGTTCTGGAAGAAGATCGAGCTATAAGCGGGGCCGTTGAAGGACGAGTCGTAGCCACCTGCGATCAGGGTCCAGGCCTTGCGCTCCTCCTCGACCTTGCAGTTGACGAACTCGACGATGTCGGGATGGTCGGCGTTGAGGATCACCATCTTGGCCGCCCGGCGCGTTTTGCCGCCCGACTTGATCACGCCGGCGAAGGCGTCGAAGCCCTTCATGAAGGAGACAGGCCCGGAGGCGGTGCCACCACCCGCCAGCAGCTCGCGCGAGGAGCGCAGCGGCGAGAGGTTGGAACCGGTGCCCGAGCCGTATTTGAAAAGCATGCCCTCGGTCTTGGCCAGGGTGAGGATCGACTCCATCCGGTCCTCGACCTTATTGATGAAGCACGCCGAAAGCTGAGGGCGTTGCTCGATGCCGGCGTTGAACCAGACCGGGCTGTTGAAGGCCGCCTTCTGATGGACGAGCAAATGCGTCAGCTCGTCCCGGAAGATCTCCGAGGCCTCCGGCGTGGCGAAGTAGCCCTGCTTGTTCGCCCACCCATGGATGGTGCGGACCACCCGCCCGATCAGCTGCTTGACGCTGCGCTCCCGCTCCGGCGTCCCGAGGACGCCGCGGAAGTATTTCGAGACCACGACGTTGGTGGCGACTTGCGACCATGTGGTCGGCATCTCGACGTCGTGCTGTTCGAAGACGATCTCACCCTTTTCGTTTGTGATGACAGCCTCGCGCGTGTCCCACTGGACCTCCTCGAAAGGCGCCACCCCCGCCCGCGTGAAGTACCGCTTCCACGGAAGCCCGTTACGGTTGCGTTTGGGCACGCCAGCCGGAGCCGTTGAGGTGGAGTTGGGTCGCTCGGTTGACGTCTTCTGGATTGATCGGGC
>VBHQ01000024.1 GCA_005880395.1 Chloroflexota bacterium | reverse complement strand
ACGTCGCCAGGCTCGCGGTACGGAGGGAGCAGCTCCCGCATCCGTTCTTCCGCCACTTGGACGAGCGAGTCGACCGTCTGCCCGGCGCTCTCGATCGGCCTGCCGATGATCACGCGGACGGTCTTGCGCAGCCACAGGTCTTGCATACCGGAGAGCGCGACCGGGAGGACCGGGACGCCGTTGTCGATGGCAAAATGCGCGAAGCCTTTCTTGAACGGCAGGACCTCGCCCTCGTGTTTGCCGTAATTCCCCTCCGGGTAGATGGCGACCACGCCGCCGCGTTGCAGGCACCGGTTGACGTGATCGAAGAGGACGGTATCGGGGTGGAGGTTTCGATTGACGGGGATGAATCCGGCGACGCTCCTCACCATCGCCCACTGAAATCGACGGGTCACGAGGATCGTCGTGTCGCCCAGAAAATGAACGCGCGGTTCGGTCGGGAATTCGGCCAGGATCGCAAACGAGTCGAGCCAATTGAGATGGTTGGCGATCAGGACATAGGCGCGATCGGTCGGAATGTTCTCGCGGCCCCTGACCTCGATGCGAAAGAGCGCGTGGAGAATGGGGCCGGCGGTGAGCTTGAGCACGCGGAACATGGGGGTCGCCGCGCGCTGCACGGGCAAGAGGTCGGCGGGCGGGGGAGCCGGCGCCACCATTCGGGTATGTAACGCTACCGCTGAGGAATCTGGCACGCTCTCGCGAGTCTTGACATTGGCCCACCGACGCCAAATAGTGATACCGGCGCCGCCAATCGGCGGTTCATCTGGACGACCGGACTGAAGGAGGGATGGGGAGATGTCGAGTTCTCTATACGAGCGACTCGGTGGGATGGAGGCCATTACGGCGGTCATCGACGACTTCCGCGATCGAGTGGCGGCCGACACACGGATCAACCAGAAATTCGCGAGGACCGATCTCGGCCGCCTCAAGAAGATGCTGGTCGATCAGGTTTGCGAGGCGACCGGCGGACCGTGCCGATACACGGGCCGGAGCATGAAGGAGGCCCACGCCGGCATGGGCGTGACCGATGGCGAATTCGCCGCGCTCGTCGGGGACCTGGTCGCGACGCTCGACCGGTTCAAGGTCCCGAAGGCCGAGCAGAACGAGATTCTCGGCGTCCTCGGTCCGCTCAAGCCGGAGATCGTCGAGGTGGAGTCCGATGCGACTGGGACACCGCTTCCGGCCGGATACCGGCCGGCACCCGCGCTTGTGAGTTAGCTGGTCGCCCGGATCGGGACGCCCTGGGCCTCGAGCACGCCGAGGACCATTCCCTCGCCCAGCTCGCGGGCCTGGCGGAAGCTGTCGCGCGTGCCCGAGTCGCCGTTGTTCGAGCCCTCGCGCAGAAGGCGGTCCAGTTCCTCGTCGAACAGCTGGGAGACGAGCTCCGGCGAGTCGCCGTTGCGATACCGGATCACCGTGCGCACTGCGTCGCGCGTTCCTTGCAGCGTCCGCTTGCCGACGTCCTTCGGACTGGGCCGTAGATCCTTGTGGATGTCGGCGTCTTTGCGCCGCGCATGGACCTGGTTGGGGTAGGGGAACTGGTTGACGGCGATCTCATTCTGGTCCGGGTGACCGGTCCAGGCGCCGTCCATCAAGCTCGTCGCCTCGTTCTTCTTGTCCTTTTCCAGCACCTGCAAGGCCCGCGTGTTCAGGTCGGGGTCTTCGCGGCTCGGATAGAGCGCCGTCATGCCGCCGATCGCCAGCATGCCCCGCTTGTGACAGACCTCGGGCATGACTTCGCGCAACGCCTGGAAGAAGGCAACATCGTGGGGGATCGTGTTGCGGTCGGGCAGGACCCAGTTGGGGTCGGTCAGCATGAAGTCGATCAGGCTGGCCATGTAGTCCCATCGCCCGAGGTTGAGCCCCATGATGTGCTCGCGGAGGTTGTAGGCGAACTCCTCCATCTGGTAGGCGAGCGGATGCGCCTCGACCAACGCCATGCACTTGATGTAGTCCTCCGGCCAGCCGCGTGCCTGGGCGATGGCCCGGAAGAGATCACGCCACCAGAGCGCCTCTTCCGCCGACTCGGACTTCGGGATGTAGATCGAGAGCGGATGCCTGAGCCGGGCGGGGTCGACCTGGAAGGCGACGATCGCCACGTCAAACAGCGCCCCCGAGGTGCGTTCGTTCTTGATCACCCCGTCCTGTTCGAGGTGCAGGCCGCGCGGCCGGGTGTAGATAACCGTCTTGCTCTCGTTGACTGAAACCTGGCGATTGCGCTTCTTGTCGAAATAGCTGAGCTCACCCCGGAGCGCCGCGACGATGTTCTCGGCACCGCGCATGATGTTCGGCCAGGCATTCGCCACGGAATCTTCGAGATCGAGCATCACCCCAGGCGCGCCGGAGTTGAGCATTTTTACGACCAGCTCGCCGTCGTCGGCCGGGCCGGTCATCTGGTTTCGCTGGTCCTGGCACCATCCGGGAAGCGACACCTTCCAGCTGCCCGTGGTCGCCTCGGACGGCGGCAGATAACCCGGCGGGCGCCCCGCGTGGGCGGCCTCCAGGACCTCCGCGCGTCGGGCGGCCAGCTGCCGCTGACGAGGGCTGAACGCCTTATGCAGCGGCAGGAAGAAGTCGTAAAAGCCTCGCGGGAGGTCCCGTTGCGGATCGATTTCGCGGGGCGCCTCGTTGACCGGCGGATCTGGCGGAATGACGGTTTTCACGCTCTGAGGCTGACTCTAGCAGCCCCCGCCGGGCGACCGACGCCGCGGTTAACTGTGGCCGGGAGTGCGCCGCTCGCGCTCGCGGCGATCGCCGCGAAGCGTCACCTGGACGGCCGAGCTCTTATAGATGTACCCGCGGCTGACCGCCTGCTTGATCTGCCGCCAGAACGCTTCCCGGAGCCAGCGCCGCTCCACGATCAGCTCGACGCCGGCCAGCGTCAGCGCCTCGCTGGTCATCGTGGCGAGGGTATCCGGGCGCTGCGCCTCGCGCACCGCGGCCAGGTCAAGCAGAGGCATCAGCCAGTCGCTGGGGATCTCGATCTTGGCGTTCGGGATGTCGCCCTGGATCTCCGGCTGGATCGCCACATAGGAGGAACCGCAAAAACCGGGCAGTCTTGCTGGCTAGCGGGCTTCGGCCAGGGCCGGCAGCTCGATCCGGAAGCTGGCCCCCTCGCCGGGTTGGCTGTCGACCGTCACCTGGCCCCCGTGCCCTTCCACCACCTGGCGGACCAGATAGAGGCCGATCCCGGTGCCGGCGACGTTCTGGAGCTGGGGGTCATTGACCCGATAGAACTTTTCGAACAGGCGGCGGCGGGCGGTTTCCGGGATGCCCACGCCATGGTCGCGAACGACGAGCGTGACGCGGCCATTGTGTCGGTCGCCGGTCACCTCGATTCTGGGCGGCCCGGAACTGAACTTGACGGCGTTCTGGAGCAGGTTGTCCACCGCGGTCGCCAGGCGTTCGGAGTCTCCAAGCACGGGAAGCGGCTCGTCGGCAAGCGCGACGTCCACGGCTCCCTGTTTAAGGTCGACCTGGGGACGCACCCGATTGATCGAGTCGCGCACCACCGAGCGCAGGTCGATGGGCGAGAGTTGAGGCGGACTGGCCCCGTCCTCGAGGCGGGCAAGGAGCAGCATCCGCTCGATCTGCGCTCGCATCTCGGTGGACTTGTCGAGGAGGGTTTTGAGCGCCTGGCGGGCGGCTGGTGGCACCTGGCCCAACGAGCCGTCCTCGAGCATGGAGGCGTAGCCACGTATGACGGTCAGCGGCGTCCGCAGCTCGTGGGAGGCGATCTGCATGAATTCGCGCCGTGCTCGTTCCAGCTCGGCAAGCGCCTCCGCCCGGCCGCGCTCGCGTTCCAGCGCCTCACGGGTCTCCAGGGCGATGGCGGCCTGGGCCGCCAGCAGTTGCAGCCGGCCGAGCTGCTCAGCGCGGAACCACCGGGGCCGTCGCCAGTGGAGACCGGCGATCCCAATCAATCGTTGGCCGGCGCGCATCGGCAGGAAGATGCTCGCCTGGATGCCGGCCCGTTCGGTGCCCCGCCGAGCCCAGGCGGGCAGCTTGTCATCGGTGTGCGGGTCGGCGACGTAGACCGCGACCTTTGGGTCGGCCAGCCAGGCGACGTCGGAGGCGGACAGATCAGTGCCCGTCGGCGCGTCGCCCGCCGGCCACTTTCGCCCGCCCGTGGCAACCACCTGGTAGCGGCCGTCGTTTTGCAGCACCCGGAGCGTGGCGAGGTCCGCGTGCGTGAAGTCGACGAAGCCATTGAGGATCCTCCGGTCAACCTCGGCTTCCGGCAGCGAGGTGTCTGCCGACTGCAGGCTCTCGATCATCGACAGCGCCTTGATCGTATGCTCGGCCTCCGAGTATTCCTCGGCGTTCGCCAGCGCCAGGGCGGTTTGGGCGGCGATCGATTCCATCAAGCGCAGGTCTTCGGTGCTGAGCGTCCGGGCACCGAGACGGGCGATGGTGAGCACCCCGAAGAGCCGGTCCCGGGTCACCATCGGCACGCTTAGCACGCTCTCCTCCAGCCGTTGGGTCCCGGGCGGATAGATCATCCGGGGGTCCTTGCTAGCGTCTGGCAGCAGGAGCGATTTGCGCGACTCGGCGGCGACGCCGGTGATGCCTTCGCCGAGCGCGAAGGTGATGTTCTGCCAGTCGATCGTGCTATAGGCGGGACCCCTCGCCACCGACTTCACGAGCACCAGGCGCTCCGATCCCTCATCCCAGCGATAGAGCCGGAAATGTTGATAGTCGATGACCGTCAGGGTGGCCTCAGAGACGGTGTTGACGATCGCGTCGGCGTCGAGGCTTCGCAGGATTTGCGGCGAAACATCCTGCAAGAGGTCCTTGCGTTTCTCGGTCAAGACCTCCCGGCGGCGGCTGACATGGACGAACTGGATCACGGCCGCCGCGGCCAGCACGCCGGTGACCTGTCGAACCATCTCGCTCGCGTCTGGCAGGTCGAAGTGGCCCTGCACGCCGAGGAAGTAATAGTCGGATAGCAGGACGATGGCCAGCGTGGCCAGCATCGCCGGGCCCCGCCCGTATCGCCAGGCGATCGAGCCGATGAGCAGGATGAAGATCAGCCAGTAGGTCTCGACGCGCTGAATCCGAAGCGTCCAGGCGAGCGCGCCAAGGCCCGCCGCGATGACGGCGACCGACAGCAGCGCGAAGGCGTAGGGGAGGAGTCGCCGGACCATCCACCCACAAGATACGGAATCGGTGTCGTGGTGCAAGCTGTCGGTGGCGCTTACGAGCTTGACGGGCGAGCAAAGGGGCCGCTAGGCTGAGGCCTTGATATCAGGAAATGTCAGCAAGGAGGTATCACAATGAGGATCGCGTGTCTCCTCGACAGTGACTTCGAGGACTCCGAATTCAAGCAACCGTACGATGCCTTCCTCAAGGAAGGCCACCGCGTGACCGTGATCGGGCTCGAGGCGGGGAAAGAGCTGAAAGGGAAGAAGGGCCAGGTCACGACCAAGGCCGAGACCGGGATCGACCAGGTGAGCCCGGAGCAGTTCGATGCCCTCTTCATCCCGGGCGGCTCTTCGCCGGATCACCTGCGGGCGAACCCAAAAATGGTCAGCTTCACGAAGTGGTTCTTCGACCATGAGAAGCCGGTGTTGGCCATCTGCCACGGGCCGCAGCTGCTGATCACGGCCGGCGTGGTCAAGGGCCGCACGCTGACCGCCTGGCAAACAATCCAGGACGATCTCAAGCAGGTCGGTGCCAAGGTCGTCGACCAGGAGGTGGTCGTCGACCGCAACCTCGTCACCTCACGCAAGCCCGCCGATATCCCGGCATTCATCCGGGAATCAAGCAAGCTCCTGGAGAAGGTTCCGGTCGCGTCGCGCTAACCCATAACGTCGAGATGCCGGCGCCGGGCCGCCGGCATCTCGCTCTTTAATGACGGCGATGCCCGCCGTCCGTTCGACGCACCGGATCCTGGCGGCCGCGAGTCCGATCGCCATTGCGGTTTTCGTGTTTGGCGTTTCCTTCGGCGTGCTCGCGATCGCCGCCCATCTGCCGGCCTGGTCGGTCGTGCTGATGTCGGCCCTGGTGTTCGCCGGGTCAGCGCAGTTTGCCGCGCTCGGAGTGGTGGCGGCGGGCGGCGGCGTCCTGACGGCGGTCCTGGCCGGCGCGCTGCTCAACCTTCGTTTCGTCGCGACCGGGATCGCGATCGCAGGTTCACTCCCGGGTGGACGGCTGCTCCGAGCCCTGCTCGCCCAGCTGTCGATCGACGAGAGCTACGCCATGTCGGCCCGGGCTGGCCCGCCCGGCCGGCCAGACGGCCGGACGCTCCTGATCACTGGCGCCTTGCTCTACGGCGTGTGGGTCGTTGGCACGTTGATCGGGGCCGTGCTTGGCCCGGTCCTGGGTGACCCCAAGCGTCTGGGGCTCGATGCGGCCTTCCCGGCCGGTTTCGTCGCTCTGCTCTGGCCGATGCTCGGGGGACGGCACGCGATTCGTTGCGCCGTCGCCGGCGTCGCCGTCGCACTCGCGCTTGCGCCGGTTACGCCTCCAGGCGTACCCCTGGCCGGGGCCGCGATCGTGGGGTTATGGCTGGCCCGCTAGCGCTTCTCCTGGTGCTGGGGTTGGCCGGACTCTCGTTCCTGATGCGGGCGGCCGGTTCGCTGCTCCCGCCGCTCCCGCCGTCGGTCACCCAGCGGACCAGCGGGCTGGCGCCGGCGTTGCTGGCCGCGTTGGTCGCGATTCAGCTCACCGGACGAAACGGGTTGGTCCACCTCGACGTCAAGCTGCCGGCCGTGTTGCTCGCCGCCGCGCTGGCCGCGTTCCGGGCTCCGTTCATCGTCTGCGTCATCGCGGGCGCGCTCGTCGCCGCGCTGCTCCGCGCGCTGTTTCACCTCAGCTAGCTTTTTCGGTCGACCGCCCGCTCGAGCTCCGCCTTGGACATCCGCGATCGCCCCGGGATGCGTTTTTCGCTCGCTTCATTGCGGAGCTGGTCATAGGTGCGGCCTTTCGCGCCGCGATGCGACCGCAGCCCTCCGCGTCGCTCCGGCGAGAGGTCCTCGATCGACGTCCGGCTTGCTTCTTTCGCCTCACCGGCGCGGGCGCGATCTTTGTTGACGGTCCGTGCCGCGATTTCTTCCGCCTTCCCCTCGCCGGTTCCGCGCTCCTTGAGGCTTTCCTT